>CAYSHT010000008.1:0-32586 GCA_964430915.1 uncultured Syntrophaceae bacterium | reverse complement strand
CCAATGCGGTCAAGTATGAGTTTCGTCACCCATATCGAAAAAGAGAGTAGTGTCAAGAGCATAAATACGAGCCCAAAACCGCCGCAGGCAATTTTAATCGCTAATCCCCAGTCCGTCATTGTGGTGCTGTCCCTCCCGGCATGATTTATTGTGCCGTCTATGAGCCCTTGTAACATAGACTAATTCTTAAGTAAAGCACCGAAAAGATAAAGGGTTTTAATAGCCGCGGCAAAATGGTATACATTGTCTGAAGAAAGTAAAGGAGGTGGCGAGAATGGCCATAGATATCCAGGCGCCGATGCCGGGGAGTATTATTGAGATATTAGTGAACGTGGGAGACGAAGTCAGCGAGGATGATGAGCTTCTCATTCTCGAGGCGATGAAGATGGAAAATCCCATCTGTGCCCCATCAGATGGTGTCGTAAAAGAAATCAGAGTCAAAGAAAAGGATGTTGTAGAGGTCGATCAGGTGCTGGTCATTTTGGAGTAGTGCCAGAATCTTATCCGTCGATGAAACAGCTGGTGTCAATATTCCCGGGACGGCAGCTGTTTTTTTTTATTGGTTTTTCTCAGTGCGAAGCCCGGAGACTTAAGCAACCCGGAGGTCTGTTTCGAGGATACTGAAGCTCCCCGCAACAAGTTGCGGGGAGCTTCACTGCTAAGGAAAATATTTATTTCTTATTCGCTCGCTAATCCCGCCGCAAGCAGAGGAGAATGTGCTTGCTGTTCAGTTCAATTGTGAAAGGCTACGAGGTGTAGTCACTTAATATCCCGGCAATTTCCTTTCCGTAGTCGCGCACTTTTTGAGGGGAAAGTATTCCCGCCTCGTCGATCGATCCGGCATTGATAGAGGATATTTTCGAGAGGTCTATCAGGTTCTTGTCAGACAGAATCAGAAAGCGTGCCCTGTTCGTTTTTTTTGCCTTTTCGAAGCGCCAGCGGAAAAGGGCCTTTAGCCGTACTCTCTGAAATACGTTTAAGGTTTCACATTCCTTGACTTTAAGATATCCGTCCGGATTCAGAGTCTTTTCGGTCCATCTCGCCGACAGCAGCTTATCAAAGGTTTCTTGCGCCTTCTCTTCCAGGCCGCGCCTTGTAAGTTCTCCTTTGAGCTTCATATAGAGATCCATGAGGTGGTCCGTGTCATAGACTGCATAGGTTATTTGCTCTTCCGTCAGGGGTCGTTTGTCCCACAGGGACCTCTGGATACTTTTGGACTTTTTCAGTTCCACTCCCAGATATTCCAGGATAACGGAGGTCAGGGAGAGGGAAGTGCTTCCGAGGATCGATGCAGCCCTGTGCGTATCGAAAATATTTTTGAATTTGAAACCGTAATCCCGGTTTAAAAGACGGATGTCATTATCGCAGGCGTGCATTATCTTGAGCACGTTCTGATCGGCAAAGACTTTTTCAAGAAAGGTGATATCAATATCATCGAGGGGATCGAAAAGATAGGTGACAGGACCCGCAGCTATCTGTATCAGGCACAGTTTCTCCCTGAAGTATCTGAAGGAATCGTACTCAGTATCCATTCCTATGAGAGAGAGGGTCTTTAAGTGGCTCTTTGCCTTTTTGACTTTCTCTTTGCTGTCAACCCAGATCCACTTGTTGTTCATCAAATTCGACCTTGATACTGTCTATTTTCTACTTCCGCGAGAGAAACCGCCCCGCGTAGCTTCCCCCTATCAGGAAGATAGCCGAGAGGGGAATGGTCACAAACAACAGGTCATTATAGCCCCCAGTTTTCAGATAGAGCCCCAACCCGCCGCCTGCAATTACGGCTACTATTGCGCCAAGCGTATTTAGTTTCAACCTTTTTCTGTAAAATCCGAGAATAATGGGAACCACAAGTCCCGAGGAATATATGGTATACCCCACAAGGAGCGCGGCGATAATCCCCTGAATTTTCAGGGCAATCACAAGAGATAGGGCTCCGACGACAACCACGCAGAGCCTCGATGTCACGAGAAGCTTCTTTTCGCTCATCTTTGATCCGAGAAGGGGGTTTATTATGTCGGCCGAGATAATGATCCCTGTAGTCAGGAGGCATGTGTCGGCCGACGACATCATAGCTGCCAGGAGTGCCGCTATGACCAGGCCGCTTAAACCTGCAGGAATTATTTGTATAATAAGGGAGGGGAGGGCGCTTTCAGGCGGAATTCCGGGGAGGAGTATCCTTGCCGCCATCCCTATGAAGGTTATTCCAAAGGCCAGAGGGATCATGGCCAGTGCCGCAATCATCGTTGATTTTCGTGCCGTTTTCTCATTTTTAGCGCTGAATATCCGTGAGTATATATCGGGACCGACGAGAAATGTTGCACCCACGAAGAGAAAAAAGTGTAAAAGGTCTCTCGATGTAAAATGAGGGCTCGTGGGGAAAGAAAAAAAACCTTCCGGCAGCTGACCGGGAACCGCAGCGAAACCCTCCGTTGCGGAAATGCCCGCTACCAGACAGACCAGGATACCGGAAATAATAATAATCGACTGGATGAGATCGGTCCTTAAGATGGAATACTGTCCTCCCAGCACGGTATAGATGATAAAAGCGGATGCCGAGATAATCATGAGAAGCTGGAAATGTCCAGGCCACAGAACCGACAGGATCTTACCCGCTGCAATAATCTGTGCCGAGATTATACCGAGCCATGCCGCTGCAATAAGGAACGAGGCAACGATTTTAACCGTGCTTCCGCCGTACTGGGCCTCCAGAATTTCGGGAAGGGTGAAAACCTTAAATCCTCTCACTTTGGAGGCAAAAAAAATGGAGAGTACCATGAGACCGATGGCCCCTACAAGCATCCACCAAGCACCCGCAAGGCCCTTCGAGTAGCCGAGGCCCGCGAGGCCAATAGTACCCGAACCGCCGATTATGGTGGCGAGCAGCGACCCTGTTATCGTCGTCGTCGTGCCCCTTCGATCCGCCACAAAGAAACTCGTCGTGTTTTTGACCGCCTTGACGCTGAAAAGACCGACGAGAATCATCACCCAGAAAAAAGTACTTACGATGGCTATATCCATTCAGCACCTGGTATTATCGTGGAGGAGATACTTTGGTATCCGGGGGATCAACCATTTGAGATAGCTGAGATAGTGTCGCTTCAGTGTCTGGATTTCGAGGAATTTGTCGAATGATTCTGTACTGTTTTTCATCACTCTGTAGATCAGATTAGAAAAGCGGTGGGTGAGCTTTGCCATCAAGAGCGCGTATCTCAGATTTCTTTCAAATTCGTTTCTGCAGATTCTTTCATAGTCCTTCAGTGTCGAGAGCGCTTTCCCCTTCGCCGCTATTTCAGTTACTACCTCTCCGGCAATTTGCCCTGATCGTATGGCATAGGCAATCCCCTCTCCTGAGAAGGGGTCGACAAATCCGGCAGCGTCACCGGCGAGGATCACCCGTCGGCCGACATTCTTTCTTCGTATTCCACCCGCGGGAATGAGGTGACCCCTCACCCTGTATTTCCCGTTGAACCCGTTTTTTTTCAGAAAATCAGACATGAGCCGCTTCGTCTCCGGCCACTTCCTGGCAAAGGAACCGAGTCCCACCGAGTAATAGCTATCATGGGGAAAGATCCACCCGTAGCCCATGTGGATAAAACCGAAATGGATCTCCAGGATACCCGGAAGAAAAGCATCGATCTTCTCGTTATTCTCTTCAATGTCGGCGACAAGGCAGATCCCGTATTTATTCGACCTGTCGTTCTTTCTGATTCGGTTTTTCAGTTTTCCCTGCGCCCCTTCGGCTACGATAAGGAATTTTGATCTGAATGTTCCGGCCCTGGTATGGACCTCGACATGGTCACCCCTTTCTGTAAAATCGGTGACCCTCTCCCCTGTTTGTATTTCAATTCCCGTCTCCGCCGCCTTTTCGAGGAGATAATTATCAAAAGAACTTCTGGTTATCATTGTTGCCAGGCGAAAATCCTTAGACCCTTCAATAATCTGGTCCCTGAAACGGAGCCGTGCCCCCCAAATCTCCTTTTCACGGATCTCCGGGGGAAGCTCGAAGTCGAGGTAGGAGCGGGCCTTTTCTGAGAGAGCTCCCCCGCAGGGCTTGCTTCGCGGAAATCGGTCCTTTTCGATCAGGAGGGTCTTCAGCCCCTCTTTTCCAGCACATCTGCCTGCCTGGGAGCCTGAGGGACCCCCTCCTATGATTATCAGATCGTACATTTCACCTAATCCTTTGTAATAACTATGATAGACATGATGGCCTTCGGCAAAACTGCTTCGGTAATCCCTATTATGATAACATAAGAGAATGCCGGTGTGAAAGGTTCATTTGGCTTGCATTTAGTAGTGTTACAATTTATTACTGTGCTGAAGACACGGGGGAAACGGGCTCTCCGACATCAGATCACTTTTTTAAAAAGAAAGGTGGCTGTGTATGGCACAACACAAGAAGATCGAGGGTAGGAAAGAGCTGGACAGGAAAAGAAGAAGGCGGAGGAAAAGACTCAGGGAAAAGACGAGAAGTCTTTTAGGAAAAAGTAAGAAGTAACATCGGCATCCCCGCCTCTATCGGCCAGAGTGAGGGCGGTAGTTCACTTTCGGATATATGCCTTCATGCGCACAGGGAATAAAATCAGAGGAGGATTAGCGAGCGGTATCAATAAGGGCTGGCAGGGCTTTTTGTGGATGATGAAGATAATCATCCCCATTTCCTTTGTAACGGCCCTCTTGGTGTGGACTGGGTGGATAGGAACATTAGATATCCTGATTGCGCCCGTGATGGGCATACTCAATCTTCCGTCTATGGCCTCCGTTCCCCTTCTTGTCGGGATGTTGACAGGGATATATGGCGGTATCGCCGCTATGGCCGTTCTCCCCTTAAGTTCAGAGCAGATGACCATCATCGCCATCTTCCTTTTGATTTCTCATAATCTGATTCAGGAAGGGATCATTCAGGGAAAATCCGGCATAAATCCCCTGAAGGCGACACTCTTTCGAATCGGAGCATCAGTTATTACGGTGCTGATAGTTGGGCAATGTATCGATTTAGGCAGTACCGCTGATATCGCTTCCAGGGAGGTGTCCCGAGGGACGTCTCAACCTTTCGTGACCATGGTGCATGAATGGGGCAGTACGATTCTGATGCTTGTCATCAAGATTTTTTTCATTATTATGGGCATAGTGACAGCCCTCGAAATTTTTAAAAATCTGGGATGGATTACCCACGTGGTTGATTTTTTTTCGCCCCTTCTCAGGTTCATGGGGCTTGGCCGCAAGGTGGGGATCCTCTGGATTACGGCGGTTGTCTTCGGACTTTCCTACGGTGGTGCCCTGATCGTGGAAGAGGCCAGGGAAGAACACTTGACGAAGAGGGAGTTGGAGACACTCCATCTTTCCATAGGAATCAATCACTCCATGATAGAAGATCCCGTCCTTTTTCTTCCCCTCGGTGTGGGCGCATTCTGGCTCTGGGTTCCGCGGCTCGCAATGGCACTTATCGCCGTCCGTCTCCTTACGCTCTGGCAAAGACTCCACCACTCCCCGTAACGTGTCGGAGCAAAAGCGAAGATCCCATTTATACGGGATTGCAGGGGAGTTTCAACTAAAATGTTGACAAAGCCTTGAGGGTTATAATAAATTCATACTGCGGCGATATTTTTTCTTATTAATGTAACTGCTACATAACCACACTAAATAAGGAGATGCCATGACAACTAACCCTACTTCCACCAGACTTGAACATCTCATTGAGGAACAGGCTCGCAAGTGGCAGCTGGCAATGAGTATGAGAAGAAAGAGGAGCGAGCCGCATCCCCCGGTCATTACCATTTCCAGGCAGCCGGGGAGTGGCGATTACATATTTGTCCATCGGATTGCAGAGGAGCTGAATCTCGATATTTTTGATGACAAAATCATTCACGAGATAGCCGAAAGCGCAAAGATGAGCGAAAAGGTTGTCTCTTCACTGGATGAGAAAATGAGGAGTACTCTGGACAATTGGATCCAGTTTCTGAAGACGACCAGGTTTTTCTTTTCCGATAAATACTTTCTGCACCTTACCAAGGTTATCGGCGCCACCGGTAAGCATGGCGGGGCGTTGATTATCGGGAGGGGCGCAAATCTGATTCTTCCGGCCGATGAAGCCCTGAGGATACGACTTATCGCGCCCATGGCGGTAAAGATCAAGACTCTGTCCGAGGGTCTCAATATATCCTCCGAAGCGGCCGAAAAGAGGATAATAAGTATAGAGGCCGAGCGGAAGGCCTTTATTAAGAAACACTTCAAGATCGATATCGATGATCCCATAAATTATGATATTGTGATAAACACACAGTTTATGGATGTCGATAAGATTATTACAGTGGTGAAATCTTCGTTAAAGTTCAAGAAACCGAAAGAGAGGCGAAGTAGCGATAAAAAGGCGGCTTCAAAGAAATAGACCGTGTTTAGCAGGTCGTTCCCCCGCGCGCCGTCGGATGTGAGGAGTTGAGAAGTGATAATACATAATTATGAAGATGTTGAAGCCCTGGAATTAATGGAAGGGGTTAAAAAGAGGGTGATTATCGGAGATAAGGAGGGTGCCCCCAATTTCATTATGAGGATATTTGATCTTGATCCGGGTAAATCGAGCCCCTTTCATGATCATTACTGGGAGCATGAGATATTTGTCCTAAAGGGAAAGGCGGTGGTCAAAAACGCTGCCGAGGAAGAAACACCGGTTCGGGAAGGAGATGCCGTCCTGATCCCGCCCCATGAAAAACACTGCCTGACCAACAAAGGGGAGGATACCTTTCGTTTTATATGCCTTATCCCGAAGGGCGCTGAATAAAAAAGATGCATTGACTACATCATCTCCATCACTTTAACGGAACGACGAATCGTTTCTCCCTTACTCGTTTTTAAGGTGTGGAAACCATGAGAGTTAAAAACATACTGATTCCCACGGACGGTTCAGATTACAGCAAAACAGCACAGGACTATGGAATCTATCTTGCCCGTAAGCTGGGTGCCAAGCTTACGGGCCTTTTTATCATGGATCTCAAGATAATTCAGGATCCGCTCTTCGATGATATCTCCGGATTCATGGGCCTTTCATCGACGAGGGAGATTTACCCCTTTATAGAAAAGGGTATGGAGGAGAGGGCAGATTCGATCCTGGAGGATTTTGATGAGCGTTGCAAGAAGGAGGGAATTGGTCCGGGACTGAAAAAGATACGGGGTATCATCGATGAGATGATCATTGAAGAGGGAGAAGATGCCGACTGCATTATCCTGGCCCAGAGGGGTGAGCACTATTCCCTCACCGACGGAGGTCTTCTCGGCTCCACATCGGAATCCGTGGTCCGCAAGACGGGTAAACCCGTCCTCGTTACCCCTCTTGAGTTTAAGGAGATCAGAAAGGTGGGGCTGGCTTATGACGGAGGCCCGCATGCGGAACGGGCCCTCAAGATTGCGGCGGAGCTCTCGATAACCTTGGAATCAACCCTCATGGTTTTGATTATTACCGGCGACGATGAAGAGACCAGGATCCTTAGCGACAAAGTCGGATCATTTCTCGATCCCTATGAACTTCAAATGTCCCTTGAGATACGGAGCGGAAAGGAAGAGCAGGAAATCGTCCGGTTTTCCGGCGAAGGTATGGTGGATCTCCTTGTGATGGGTGCATACGGGCACAGCAGAATACGGAAATTTATACTCGGGAGCACCACGTCATACGTGATAAGAAAAAGCGAGATACCCGTGTTATTGATACGTTAGGGGAATAATTTCTTCGCAGTTGTCTCCAGATAGGTCATCGATTCGTATCGCGTCAGGTCATAGTGAATCGGTGTGACGGATATGAAGCCCTTCTTCAGGGCCGTGGCATCGGAGTTTTCCTTTTCCATATTGGGAAGTAATGTTTCTCCGGCAAGCCAGTAGTAGGTGTTGTTCCTCGGGTCCACTCTCTTTTCAAAATCTTCCATAAGACGGGCAGTTCCCTGCTCCGTAATGGCAACCCCCCGTATCTCCTTTTCCGGAATAGCAGGGATGTTGACATTCAGGGTCATCCCCCGGGTGTGGTTGCTTTTCACTGTAAAAAGGGCGATCTTTTGCGCGAAGCGGGCTGCGAATGAAAAATCAGCTTCCTCTGTCAGATCGTCGAGTGAAACCGCAATGGAGGGGATTCCGAGTATGGTTCCCTCCGTGGCGGCCGATACCGTTCCGGAATAGATGACGTTGATACCCACGTTGGCGCCCCGGTTGATTCCTGATACCACAAGATCAAAGGGTTTTTCCGCCAGTTCCTTGACGCCGATCTTGACACAGTCTGCCGGGGTTCCTTTGACTCCATACCCCCAGAAATGCCCCTCCCGTTTCACCCTGCGAACCATCAGTGGTTGTGAAAGGGTAATGGCGTGGCCCACGGCGCTCTGTTCAGTCTCCGGTGCCACTATCAGACACTCCGCCACCTGTGAGAGCTCCCTCTGAAGCGCCCGCAAACCCTCGGCATATATTCCGTCATCGTTGGTAAGGAGAAATCTCATCAGCCTTTCCCCCTCTTATTGTATCTGCTCAATTTCGTTGTCGCTCACCATGAGTATATACAAAGTTTTTTCCGCATCACCCGTTTCGGAAAAGGAGGTTGTGCCCGTTATGCCCGGATAATCCTCAAGCAAAAGGAGGTTGTCCCGAAGGTCACCCCTGACCTCGGTGGGCATTTCAATCATTACGGTAACAATAATGCGGGCGGCGTCGTAGGCAAGGGCCTCGAGGTTCCCGGGTTCCCGCCCCAGGGCGGTATAGAACCGGTCGATAAATTCCCTCACAGATGGTGAATGGCTTTCCAGAAAGAAGCCATCCGTAAATATGGCCCCCTCTATGTTTTTGGTGTCGATGTCAAGAAGCTCGGGAGAATTCCAGCTGCTCGTTCCGAGAAGCTGAATATTCGTGACGTCATAAAAGGCCAGCTGGGGTGCGATCATCAGAATTCTTGAGGATGAATCGGGAATAAAAAGTGCATCAAAGTCGATAAAGGGTTCCGCCTCTTCCGAATCCTCCTCATCTTCCGGGGAATCGAGACGCACGATAGACTTTATCTCCTTGCCAAAATCTGTCTGTGCGGTGTCGTAGGATTCGATGCCCCTGATCTCTCCGCCGTAGTTCACAACCTCATCCCAGAAAAGATTCATCATTTCGGTTCCGTAGCTGTCATCGGGATATAAGATGGCAAAGCTTGTGAGCCCCAGGTTTTCAAAGGTGTATTTTACCAGCGACTTTATCTGCATCGTGCTGGTCAGAAAATTGCGGAACACGTAGTCACCTGTTTCGGTGATACCCTCTTTCTGGGTCAATGTGAGAATCGGGATACCGATTCTCTGTGCCTCATCAGCGGCCTCAATGGACGTGGTGCTCCCGAGGGGGCCTATTATGCCTATCACATTGTCTTCCTTGGCGAGCTTTTCGACTGCCTCGCGGGCAGCGATCGGATCGCTTTTGGAGTCTTCGATTATAAGCTTGACGGGGATTTCGCCCCGGGAATCGAATATGCCGACGGCAAGGATGATTGCATCCAGTACCCTCTCACCGTAAACGGAATATCTTCCCGTGAGGGGGAGAATGCACCCGATGGCATAACGGTCGGTTGTTCCTATCTCCGATATTCTCTGCCGAAGGTCTTTCCCCCGTTCGGCGAGGGGGTGTCCGAAGTGATAGAGGAGGAATTTATTGAGGCTGCTTGCCGACTCTTCAAAGTTTCCCATTTCGTACTGGGTTCGTGCCAGTCTGTAGAGGATGTATCCCGAGGGGTATCGTATTCGGGACATCTTTGCCGCATCCTCAAGCTCATCGAGGGTGAGGCGGTCCTCTATGATAGTTTCTATCCGCTTTTTTACGGATGACTCACGATCTTTCCCGGGACCCACCCGGAGCGATTTTACATAGAAAAGGAGTGCGTCATAATTCTTTCCCCTGGCTGCGAGGTTGTCACCAGAAAGAGAAAATATTCGTGCCCTGAGACGTGAAGATATTTCCTCCTTCACAAGTCTCTTGATGATCTCCTCCGATTTGTCATACATCCCGAGGCCGTGATAGGAGGCGGCAATGAGATACCGTGCTTCGTTATAGAGGGGATCTCCCCGGAACCTCTCCGGGACAGCGTGAAGTTCTTCCAGGGACTCCCGGTACCGTTCGTCTCTCTGAAATAGTTCTCCCCGTCTCAGATGTGCCCAGGCGGCCACCTTTCCCTGGGGCACTCTTTCAAGGATCTCTCCAAAGAGGGTCAATGCCCGGTCGTTCTGGCTCTCCTTAAATGCCTCTTCTGCGTTCCTGAAGGTGAGACTGACTTCGCGGGGTATCTCGTCGGGCAGGATCTGTAAGATTTCCTCTCTCTTCATGTATAGACCGGCACAGCCTTCTAGGATCAAGACGAGGGCGATAAAGGCGGTAAATACTATTTTCTGCAATCGAATCATGGTCTCGTTTGTCCTCTTATCTGCCAAGTTCGTTTACGTAATCCAGGGTCTCTCTGGCCATCTGCGGCGAATCGATAACGAATGAAAGCTCATTGTTATATTTCAGGGCGGAACTCGTCAGATTGTGACTCCCGATAAACACGTATCTTCTGTCTATTACTGCCACCTTTGTATGGGTTTTGGTCTTCGGGGAGTCAAAGATCACCTCGATACCTCCCATTCGCAACCTCTCTGCCGTTTCCCTGTTATTCCTGTTTATCATTGAGTTCCGGTTTGTGTCTCGTTCGAGTATTATTTTTACCCTTACCCCCCTTTTGGCTGCCGCTATCAGACGGCTGAGTATCATGTCGGGGTAGCTGCCCTTGTATCCATTTGTCTTGAAAAGGAAGTAGGACATTACGATCTCGCTTTTTGCCCCCTCGAGAGCCTTACTCATGGCCTTGAAATACTCACCATCGGCGAGAAGGCGCCCTCGGCAGATATTCGTCTCATATTCCCGGGAGGGTGATGAGGATAAGGCGGTCGAGGGTGGAAAAGAGATAAAAATAGAGGTGAAGACGAAAAGAATCGATATAATGAAGGTCTTGGCAAAGCCTCTATTCATGATTTTCTGGCCGAAGTGGTATATAATCTGATATGCTACATAATTTGTAAGAGGAAGTCGATATAAAAAATTACATAAGCCGAATACCATAGATAAAGAAATTGTTCGAGCGTGGCGCCCATTTTTTTCAATCGGTAGATGAGCTTCCTTTGACCGGGAGCGCATCCGCAAGCCCCGCCTTGTAGGCGGGGTAAGGGGCGCAATATAAAACAAACATATTCCTTACCGGGAAGCCCCGTCCTGTAGGCGGGGAGCTTTACCTGCCCGCGGGGAGACCCGTGAGGTCGGGCCCTTTTCATTGACAAATGAGGTTTTTTGGAATAATGACTCGACGCGAATTGAATTGGGAAGCGAACATTCCCCGCTTTCTGCGGCGGTGTTAGCGAGAGAATAAAAAAACAAGCATTTTCCTTAACAATCAGAGATTCCCCGTAATGTGTTGCGGGGAGCTTCAATCTTCAAAGGAGCGCGGAGTCATTATGAAGGATTTTGAGTTGTCAGAGTGGGAAAGCAGGATTGTCACCCCTGAAAAGATAATCAAGAAGCTCAAACCAGGCATGAAAATATTTCTGGGGACCGGTGCAGCGGAGCCGAGGACGCTGATTAAACATATCATAGACTCCGATGAATCAAACCTGAGAGATCTTGAATTTATTCAGCTTCTGAGTCTGGGTGATGCCCTCCCCGTTGACAAGGACCACTCCTATAAATACAGGCTGAAGACCTTCTTCTCCGGGTGGCTGGCAAGCGAGGCCATCGAGGCGGGGAGAATAGATTTTATTCCGAGTTACTTTTCCAAGATTCCTTTACTGGTGAGTGCCGGTGTCATAGAGATCGACGTGGTCTTCGTTCAGATTACACCTCCCGATAAAAACGGCTTCTGCAGTCTCGGTGTGGCAGTGGATATGGCGAGGCGCGCCATGGAAAAGGCCTCCCTTGTGGTGGGGGAAATCAACAACGATATCCCCTTTACAATGGGAGATACCTTTCTGCACGTCAACGATTTTGATTATCTTGTCCGCTCCACGGAAAAACCGCTCTACTTTCCCCGTCGTCCCGCCGCGGAGGTCCATGAACGATTAGCGTCAAATATAGCGTCGGTTATCGAGGACGGCAGCTGTATCTCTTTTTCGATAGGGCCCCTCTTTGAGGCCCTTCTCAAGTATCTCGTGCACAAGAGGAATCTCGGGGTTCACTCTCTCGTCATGACCGATGCTCTTATGGACCTGATAAAGAGCGGCGCCGTGACGAACACAAACAAACGGATATTCCGGAACAAGAGCGTAACCTCCTATGCACAGGGGACGCCGGAGCTTCTCGAATGGCTGGACAGAAATCCCCTGATCGAGTTTCAGGGAATAGAGGTGGTCACAAACCCGAGGATTATAGGAGAAAACGACAAATTTATAAAAATACTCCCGGCGCGAAAGGTGGACTTGAGCGGCGGCATCGCGTTGCAGTTCGGAAAAGGCAACGTCACCCTCGATCCCAATGAGGTGCAGGAGATCTATTCAGGAGTGGAGCTTTCCAAGGGGGGGCGATCGATTTTTGGCCTTCCCAGCCGCAACCTGAAGGGAGAGTCAAATATTGTACTTTCCGTGAAGGATCTTCCCGGCCAGTTTACCAATATGGAGTCCCTGGATTTAATCGTCACGGAATTCGGTATCGCGTCACTCAGGGGGCGCACCATGCGTGAGCGTGCCCTCGCCCTTATTGATATTGCGCATCCCGATGACAGAAGCGATCTGGTTCAGAGGGCAAAGAAAGCCAACATCCTCTATCCCGATCAGATCTATATGGCAGAGTCAGGCCATCTTTATCCCGATGATGTGGCAAGCACCCATATATTCGGGAACAACATTACCGTTCGCTTCCGTGCCATAAAACCCTCCGACGAAGATGACATGAGGAGACTTTTTTACCGGTTTTCGGACAGGAGTATCTATTACCGGTATTTCAGTCCTATCAAGACGATGCCCCATATGAAGATGCAGGAATATGTAAATGTTGACTACAAGAGGGCCATGTCGATCGTGGGGCTTATAGAGGAAGCGGGAGTGGAGCGCGTCATCGCCGAAGGGCGGTATACACGTTACAAAGACAGTTCCTATGCAGATGTGGCCTTTGTGGTTGATGAAACGCTTCAGGGAACGGGAGTAGGGACCTATCTTTTTGAAAAGTTGATAAGGATAGCCCAAAAGCGGGACATCGAGGGTTTCAAGGCCGACATTATTGCCGACAACAAGCCGATGCTCAAGATCTTTGAGAAATCGGCCTATCCCGCGCATGCCTTTGTCCAGAGAGGCGCATACGAGCTTACCATGCCCTTTAACGAGGAAAAAGGTTCGTCATAGACAAAAAAAGGGGAGAGACCAGGTACCCTGGCCTATCCCCTTTAAGATTGCAACTTGTTCGTTCTTACTCTTTATTTACCTCTTCGAAATCCGCGTCCACCACGTCATCATCGGGAGTCCCGGCCTGTCCTTCTCCGGCTGCACCCGCTTCTGCTCCGGCACCTTCTTCTTTTGTTGTTGCCTTTGCATACATTGCCTCAGCCAGTTTGTGTGATGCTGTGGTAAGCTCCTCCTGGGCGGCCTTGATTCCCTCGAGATCGTCATTTTCCATGGCCTTTTTGACCTTTTCGAGTGACGTTTCTATATTTGATTTCTCGGCGGCATCGATCTGATCGCCCATCTCTTTCAGGTTCTTCTCGACGCTGTAAACGAGGGTATCGGCCTGATTTCGTGCCTCTATCAACTCCTTCTTTTTCTTGTCATCCTCTGCATGGGTCTCAGCATCCTTCACGAGCTTATCTATCTCTTCTTCTGAAAGACCGCTTGAAGAGGTGATCTTGATGCTCTGCTCCTTGCCCGTGCCGAGATCCTTGGCCGAAACATGCACGATGCCGTTTGCATCGATATCAAAGGCAACTTCGATCTGAGGCAGGCCTCGGGGTGCCGGAGGAATCCCCGTGAGTTCAAACTTGCCGAGGGTTCTGTTATCGCCAGCCATGGGACGTTCTCCCTGAAGTACATGGATGCTGACAGCCGGCTGATTATCCGCCGCCGTCGAGAATATCTGGCTTTTCTTTGTGGGTATCGTCGTATTCTTATCGATGAGTGTCGTCATAACGCCACCCAGCGTTTCGATACCCAGTGAGAGGGGGGTTACGTCCAGAAGCAGCACGTCTTTCACGTCACCGGCCAGGACACCTGCCTGAATTGCCGCCCCGATGGCAACTACCTCGTCGGGATTTACTCCCCTGTTAGGTTCTTTCCCGAAGATTTCCTTTACCTTTTCCTGCACACGCGGCATGCGGGTCATACCACCAACAAGAATGACCTCGTTGATGTCTTTCTGTGAAAGACCTGCATCCTTGAGTGCCGTTTTGCACGGGGCTTCGAGTTTTGCAATAAGGTTCTCGACGAGCATCTCGAGCTTTGCCCGGGTAAGTTTCATATTCAGATGCTTTGGCCCCGAGGCGTCAGCCGTGATAAAGGGAAGATTGATATCGGTTTCCATCGATGTGGAAAGCTCCATCTTTCCCTTTTCCGCCGCTTCCTTGATCCTTTGAAGGGCCATATTGTCGCTTCGAAGATCGATGCCCTGATCCTTCTTAAATTCGTTGGCAATATAGTCTATCAGGTTCTGGTCGAAGTCTTCGCCTCCCAGATGGGTGTCTCCATTTGTCGACTTAACCTCAAAAACACCATCGCCGAGCTCAAGTATGGAGATATCAAAGGTCCCTCCGCCCAGGTCAAAGACGGCGATCTTCTCATCCTTCTTCTTATCAAGACCATAGGAAAGCGATGCCGCCGTGGGCTCGTTGATAATGCGGAGGACATTCAGCCCTGCAATCTTTCCCGCATCTTTCGTGGCCTGTCGCTGTGAATCATTGAAGTAGGCAGGCACCGTAATAACCGCGTCGGTTATCGTTTCGCCCAGGTAGTCCTCGGCCGTCTGTTTCATCTTTCCGAGCACCATCGATGATATCTCGGCAGGGCTGTAATTTTTACCCTTTATGCTTATCTGCGCATCGCCGTTTGAGGCCTCCGTTATCTTGAAGGGGCTTATGGTAACATCGTGCTGTACCTCTTTCGTTGAATGCTTTCTTCCTATGAGTCTCTTTATCGCGTATACGGTATTTTCGGGGTTGGTAACGGCCTGCCGCTTGGCGACCTGGCCGACTAACCTCTCGTTGCTGTCAGTAAAGGCAACCACGGACGGTGTAGTCCTGTTCCCCTCCTGATTTGATATGACTGACGGATCACTGCCCTCCATGACAGCGACACAGGAATTTGTCGTTCCCAGGTCAATACCTATGATTTTCCCCATTTTATATAAACCTCCTTACCTATATAAATATTCTATTTTTTCTTTTTTCCTTTTTTTACACGGTGTGCGATGGATACCTTTGACGGCCTCAAGAGTCGTCCGTTTAAGAGATACCCCTTTTCGAATTCTTCCACTATTTTATTATCGTCGATCTCATCGCTTTCCACCTTCATCATTGCCTCATGAAAGTTGGGATCAAATTCCTGGCCGATCGATTCGATGCTTTCAACACCATGTTTTTTTAACGATACCAGTAATTGCTCGTATATCAGTTTCAATCCATCCACAAAGGCATCGATATCCTCGGAGTTCGAGACATGATTCAATGCCCGTTCCATGCTGTCAATAATCGGTAATAACTCCTTTATAAGCTTCTCATTTCCATAATTTAAGAGATCGGTGCGGTCTTTCTGGACCCGTTTTTTGTAGTTCTCGAATTCAGCGCTTATCCTTAAATAACTGTCATAATTCTCGAGGGCCTCTTTTTTTGCCTCTTCCAGTTCAGTGAGGGGTTCCTCGCCTTCGGCTGCCTTGAGCCCGTTCGTTTCTTCTTCTGATATCTGTGTACCCTCAGCACTCATGTCTTTTGTCTCTTCGGCCGGTTTTCCAAACATTACGAATAATCAACTCCTTCTCGATTCTTTTTATCCCTCTGCCACGGCAAAACAGAAACTGCCTCTATTCTTCCGGTTTCTTGAAAAGCTTGTAATCTATCATTTCGCAGATAACGTGCCCCACGGTAATATGAACCTCCTGAATACGGGGGACACTATTCGAAGCGACATTGAGGTGATAGTCTGCGATGCCGGCCATCTTTCCCCCGTCTCTTCCCGTAAGGGCGATGGTTATCATGCCTCTTTTCTTTGCATCTTCCAGGGCCTTCACAACATTTGGAGACGAACCGCTGGTGCTTATTCCCCACGCGATGTCGCCCTCGTGGCCTAAGGCCCGTAGCTGCTTTGCGAAGACATCGGAAAAATCATAATCGTTGGCAATGCTCGTTAATACCGAGGTGTCGGTACTGAGCGCGATTGCCGGAAGGGGTGGCCTTTCTATGGTAAATTTGTTGATAAATTCCGCTGCCAGATGCTGTGCGTCTGCCGCGCTTCCCCCGTTTCCGAATATGAGGATCTTCTTTTCACCCTTCAGTGCCTCGGTGATTGCCTCGACGATCCTGACAATTCTTACGAGGTTTTCGTTGACAAAAACCTCTTTGACGTGGCTGCTTTCCTTAAATGTACGTATTATGATGTCTTCAATATCTTCCATCTTCACGAAGTACCGCTACTTTTTAAAAATAATATATTTATCGATCTTTCAGATGTCAAGGAAGGTGAGGATAATTAATTGATTATGAAAAATTGAGGTCTCTTTGAGGTGAAAAACGGTTATTGGCCATAAAGGGTGCGGGCAATCGTTACAAGCCTGTCTTTTGTCGTTGCATCTTCTTTGATTTCGTGAATGGTCCGTACCTCACGATCGGCGCTCTCGATAAGGCGGTCCCTCCATTTAAGCTGGTGTTCCCGCTTTTTTTTCAGAAATTCGCTCTCGGAGCATACATCTTCCGAAAATATCCTGTTCAGTATGTAGCCCTTTATCTCTACGCCGAAGCCGGAGAGAGACCTCCCTATGGCCAGCGCCTGTTCGACGGGAAGCCTCTCGGGGTTTGCAACAATCCATGTTGAGGTGTCCCGGGAGAGCATGCCGAGTACATCCTCGGTGAGCTTCCTCCATTTAGAGATAAGCTCCAGGGGTTCCTCTCCCGATTGTCCCCTGAGCCGGGAAAGTACACCTCTCATCTTGAGATAGAGTTTCTGGGCCTCGCCGAGGTGAGAATAAAAGAGGTTCTGGATGTTGAGGAGATTCAGTGTCGATGACGTGGGGGCCGTATCCCAGATGATATGGTCATATTTTTTCAATCGCTTCGCTTCGAGGACGTAGTCGAGCATAAATTCCTCATCCAGGGCGGGTACCCCCTCGATATAGTCGAGGATGCCCCTATCGACGGGGAGAAGCGACGAGATTACCCTGTAGACATCCTCTCCGAACTTTTCCCTCCAGAGTTTAAGGATGATGGGCCGGGTAAGCTCGATGACATCGAGATTTTTTTCGATACTGACAACGGTATCCTGAAATGCCCGATTAAAGATGCTCGCGAGCGAGCCCGACGGGTCGGTGGAAAGAAGGAGAACATTTTTGTTTTGCGAGAGATGAAAGGCCGTGGCGACAGACATCGTCGTTTTTCCAACCCCGCCTTTACCGGTAAACATGATAATCTTTCTCATGAGAGTAAACGATGCGGAGTCGGGATCATCCCTTGTCCGAAAAACCGCCCCCCTTTTTTCTGTCCCGCAGCTCTCCTATTTTACCCCGGTTCCAGTGGGATACCCTCGAAAAATAACCGGTGATTCGAGTGATTTCCTCAATGTTATCGGATCCGCAGTGAGGACAAAGGTTTCTCAGACCCTTCACCGTTTGGTTACAGTCGATGCAGGTGGTAAACTCCGGTGTAAATACCAGGTGCTTCCCCTTGCTTTCCCTGAGGGCTCTCGTGACAAAATCTGCCAGCGCCTGGGGCGAAGGGCTCTCGTCGGCAATGCGGATATATGTTACGGCATCGCCCTCGAAAAGGGGATGAAATGCCGCTTCAATTTTTACCCTCTCCATGGGATCTATCGATGCCGAGACCGCACAGTGTGTCGAGTTTGTATAGTATATCTCTCCCTTTGAAATATCTCCCTTAACAAAGTGGCCGGCCGTTGGTGAAAAGTGTTTCATGTCCAGCCTGGCAAACCGGTATGCCGTCGTCTCCGCAGGTGACTGTTCGAGCATGATCCGTATGCCATTCTTTGTACTCAGTTTATCGGCCATTTTTTTCATATGCGTAATGATTTTGAGACCGAATTTCCGGGCCCTTTCCGATTCGTGCAGCTCCTCTCCCGTCTGGATCTTGACCAGTTCGTTCAATCCCACCATTCCCGCCAGGTATGTTGAGGAGTCCGTTTTGATATAGGGGGTTCCTCCGCAATCCATGGCGAGAAGAGAGAGTGGACCTTCACTTCCCAGCGAAAGCAAGCCTTCGATAAAGTGTTTCTTTTCGACATGGGCCTGAGCCGTTATTTCCATGGTCCGGGATATGAGAGAAAACAGCTCCTTATCCTCTCTCTTCGCCCTGTATCCAAGCCTCGGAAGATTTATCGATACATTCTGAATTGCCGCGTGTCTCATTTCCCAGGGTTTCTCTGCTGCACGGACTCCGCCAGGCCCCTTTTCGAATGAGATAGTACCGCATTCGGAGAGGGAGACACTGTTTTGCCTGTCGAAGACAAAATGGGTGTTGCCCTTCTCGAGTGCCACCCGGCAAATCTGGTTGAGAAAATCCTCATGGCCCGGTGTCTGAAAGAATTGTTCCGTTATATGGACCATGGGTCGGGGAAATACGAAGGGTCGTCCCGTGGCATCTCCCTTTTCGTATACCTCGAAGAGTGCCGTGGCGAATCTCCTCGAATCCTCTCCGTATTCTCCGTAGGTTCTGCCCGTGTATTCGCCGCCCGGTCCCAAGGCAGGGGTGTCTCTGAAGTGGTTCGGTATCTCCCAGTAAAGGTGAATGTCGGTGAATATTGTCTGTCCGCCTCTCCCGACTGCCTGCTGGGCAAATTCATAGACGAGCATCTGTGCAAGCTGTTTCACCTCGTCATCGCTCAGATTCACGAGGTAGGGGGCGAAAAAGATATTGACTCCATCCCATCCAACGGCCCCCGCGAAGTTTCCCTGGAGGGCCGCGGCAAACCGTATGATATGAGCCAGGAGCGTTTCTGCATGCTTTGCCGGGGACGTCACCGCAATGGAATTGGGAAGGTTAAGTCCGAATTTTTTTATAAATTCGATTGACTGACAGGAGCAGTAGGGCCTGTCCACATATCCCAGGTTATGGATATGAATGTCCCCCCCGGCATGGGCAAATCCGACGTCATCTGAGAAGACCTTGAGGAGGGCGTATTCCCTTTTTATCCCCTCGGCCAGCGTGAGATTCGTTCCCTCTGGACTGTGCGGTATATTGGCATTTTCCTTGTTGCTGTACAAAATCAGCTGTTCCACGTCGAAGAGGGGAAAACCGAGGCGTGCGTGCATTTTTGATGCCTTTTCGAGCCCCCGTTCTACGAGCTTTGCATCAACGAGCTCCCGAATAAGGGGGGCAGTGAGAAAGTCGATACCCGATGCTGATATCTGGTGTTCAACCTCCCTGCTTATCTCCTGGGCCGTTTCGATATCGACGTTGGTTTCACGAATCAGGGCATCGACGATACGCTGTCTGTTCCAGCCCGTGATGTCTTCCTTCGATGATCGTACGAAGAGTGTAAGGTCGGTTGTCTCATAATTAGCCATGCGAAAACTCCTGATAAAAAAAATCAGAAATATGATGCAGGAATTCCGGACGGAAAGTCCCGGCCCGGATTTTCGCATCTTTTCTGAACTAAAAAGATAGCATTCCCCGCTTATTGCTGCGGGGACCTACATTATCAGATATTTGTCTTTACCACTTCTCCTATGGAGCCCAGCGCCTTCTCCGCCGCTGCCGTCAGTTCTTCATCGTGCTCATGATTTGTGGAGAAAACCCTGAAGTGTACCACCCGTGCCGGAATAAACCGGTAGATATCTCTCAGGGGTTCCAGAGATGTCGTCTCCGTTGAGGGGTTGAAAACGTTAATTCTCTTGTCCCTCTCCGTTATCGGGTTTATCGGTCGCGGGTCCTGCGTTGCAAGATCGACGCGAAATTCTATTTCTCTCAGCGACCGTGGAAGACAGGCCCGTATCTCAGCTTCATAATCCTCTGCCTTCGCGAATTTTACCCCCTTCTGGATCTGATCAACGAAAAGTTCCGCCGAAAAGGACATCTTCCATTTGACCTGTCTCAGGTGAAGCTTTTCCCATTCCCGGGCAAGTTTCTTCTTCTTCCCCCGCTTTTCTTTCAGCCACAATGTTACCTCATTGTAAAGACTCCACTCATCAAGACCCAGGTATTCCTCCAGATTGTCAAGGGGATTGCCGGACATTATCAGGTTCATCGTGTCCCTGAATATCTCCTGGAGGTGAAGGTCGAGGGCCCTGGTTGTACGGTGAAAATAGACGTTTGCATAGAGGTTCAGCCTGGCGTTCAGAAATCTTCCGAGGGCGGAGTTTCCCGCCTGGTGGAGCGTGAGGCCATCTTTCGTAAAGAATGTATAGAAGTAGAGTCTCTTGATGTCGATGATATCGATGGAAAAACCCGTCATGTAGGCGTCCCTCTGGACATAATCGAGATTGTCCACCGTGTAGATCCCTGAGAAGAGCTGTCTTAAGAGGATGAGCCACTGGGGATACTCTTCAGTTCCCTCTTCCGGTTTTTTGATAAGAAAGGCGATGTACCCCGGGTCAAGGGTTTCGCCTTTTGCGAACTCTCCCGAGGGACTTCGTTTGATCTTTCCTATGAGCCCCCCCAGTTTCTTGACGATAATCTCCTGTCCCAGTATTTCGTGTGTAAGATCGTACTGGTCCAGAAAGTTGTCATCGAGGAAATGGCCGTAGGGACCATGCCCCACGTCGTGGAGGAGTCCCGTCAGCCTGAGAAGTTCCTCTATGAAATTTATCGAAGGGATATCGGGAACGACTTCACTGAGGCTCGGATAGAGATAGCGTCCGAAATCACCCGCCATGTGCATGGTTCCCAGAGAATGCTGAAACCTGGTGTGTTCCGCCGCGGGATATACCCAGCGAGCGCTCTGGAGTTGATGAATTCTCCTCAGTCTCTGCATCCAGGGTGAATCGATGATATCCTTTTCGGTCTTCTCAGGGGTGTCGTCGCAGGGGACGGTAAACCAGATATACTGGTATATCGGATCGGCAATCAGTGCCTTCCCCCGGTAGATATGTGCGATTTTTTCGTTTCCCCGCTTCATGAGATAACAATTACAAAACTTTGATTTAAATAGCAATATAATCTTCGATTTGACTGAAAATATTCGGAATACCGGGTGACATACCCCACTATTCCATATCGAAGATCTTCCCCGGATTCAGGATATGGAGGGGATCGAAGATTCGTTTTATCTCTTTCTGGAGGCGGATACTCTCGGCGGAAAGTTCCATCGAAAGGAAGGGTTTTTTCGCGATACCAATACCGTGCTCGCCCGATATGGTTCCGCCCATGGCAATAACCTTGCGAAGGAGGAGCCGAACCCCTTCTTCCACATTTTTCCTCTCCTTTTCGCTTTCGGCGGTGATGTTGAGATGGATGTTTCCGTCGCCGGCGTGGCCGAAGGAGAAGATCTTCATGGCGAAATCCTTTTCGAATTCGGGAAAACAGGCGACAAGCTCAGCGATCTTTCCTATGGGAACGACCACATCTTCGGGTATGTAGACCGGGGAATAGTCTTCTATCCGGAGGGCCACCTCCCTTCGTATTTCCCACATCCTGGACCGTTTGATCGAATCGGGTGCCATGATGACGTTGATAGCCCCGGACTCCATGCATATTGTTCCCATCTCCTCTATTTCCCGTCCTATGACGTCGGGCGCGCCGTCCGTCTCGACGAGGAGGAAGACCCCCGTCTCTTCTTTTTCACCGTAAGGGAGAAGCTCACCGACCAGATCAAGGCATCGTCGGTCCAGATATTCTATGGCGCAGGGGATATGGCCGCGAACCAGTATATTGGTGACACCTTCCATGGCCGAGGTGAGTCGGGAAAAGAGGGCAACCATTGTCGTTATTGCGGGTGGTTGGGGTATGAGTTTCAGGATAAGTTTGGTGATAACCCCCAGTGTTCCTTCGGAGCCGACAATGAGATGGAGGAGATCATAGCCCACCACTCCCTTTCTGGTCTGGACTCCCGCATTGATTTTTTTGCCCGAGGGGAGCACGGCTTCGATACCGAGCACATAGTCCTTCGTCGTTCCGTACTTTACACAGGAGGGACCCCCGGCATTGGTTGCCGCGTTGCCACCTATGGAACAGGTGTCAAGGCTTGCGGGATCGGGCGGATAGAAGAGATTTTCTTTTTGAACGGCATTTTTCAGGTCCAGATTTAGAAGGCCCGGTTCGACCGTGGCTGTCAGGTTTTCCCTTTCGATCGAAATGATGCGGTTCATCTTTGCCAGCGACAGGACTACGCCCCCGAAAAGGGGAACAGCGCCGCCTGCAACACCGGTGCCCAATCCCCGGGGAGTGACGGGAAAGCGATGTCTGTTTGCCAGGCGCAAAAGATCCTCTATCTGATCTGACGACGTTGCCTCGACGACAAGCTCTGCTCCATGATGCAAATCGCTCGCGTCTTTCTCAAAGTCCCTTATTTTTTCGGGATCTACAATCAGACATCTGCTGCCGAGTGTCTCCCGGATTTCCTGTATGATTTGGGGGTTGAGTGATGTGTATTCGAGCATATTCTTAAAAAGTGATCAGGCTTTGTAGTGTTCGAAGCCGGGGAGGCGAAGGCTGTCTTCCACCCGGTGCAGAATCCAGCTGGCTATTGTTGTCAGAAAGAGATAGATGGCTCCTATTATCATAAATATTTCGGTGTACTTAAATGTCTCGGATGCTATGATTTTTCCCTGGCCGGTAAGCTCGATACAGGTAATCATATAGGCCAGGGATGAATACTTGATAAGATAGATGATTTCGTTTCCGCAGCCGGGAAGGGCCCTTCGAAAGGCCTGGGGAAGGGTTATGAAGCGTATCATCTGAATCTTTGAAAACCCGAGAGCCTTTGCTCCCATGGTCTGTCCCGTTTTGACCGACAGAAAGGCCCCCCGGACGTATTCTGAGTGATAGGCGCTGCTGCACAGCGAAAAGCCGACAATTGCTGCAACCATGGGGGAAAGATAAATGCCGATATGGGGGAGTCCGAAGTACCAGATAAAGAGCTGAATGACGAGGGGAAATCCCCTGAAAATCAGAACATATCCATCGGCGACCTTTTTCAGAAGGGTGCTCCCGTAGACCCGGAGAGCCCCTATGATTATTCCTATAAAGAGGCCCAAAAAAGCGGATGGTACGATGAGCTTGATACTCACCACGAGGCCCATGAGAAGGGTTGGCATGACCTCGAATCTGATAAAAAAGAGTTCTTCCATATTAGAACGAATTTCCGTAGAGTTCGGTTATTTTTGAACAAAATTCCCTGGTTCTCGCACAGTCCGCATCAGAGAGCATTTTCATGGGCGGCCCCGCCTCCAAAATATTTCCGTCCTCCAGAAACACGAGTTCGTCTGCCAGTTCGCTCGCAAATCCGATCTGGTGCGTCGACATGATCATGGTCATGCCGTTTACTCTCAGGTTTATGATAACGTCCAGGACCTCCGATATAAGCTCAGGATCGAGTGCGGAGGTGGGTTCGTCAAGGAGCATAACCTTCGGGTCCATTGCCAGGGCCCGTGCGATTGAAACCCGCTGTTTCTGGCCGCCGGAAAGCTGCGCTGGATATTTCTTGATATGATCCCCCAGCCCCACACGTTCCAGTTCATTAACCGCTCTTCTACGGGCGTCCTCCCTGGTCTTTTTTTTCACCTTCATGAGCGCGATCTGAACGTTTTCGAGTGCCGTAAGGTGATCGAAGAGGTTGAAATCCTGGAAGATCATGCCGACTTTCTGCCGGTAGGCATAGAGCTCCTTTTTTCGGGAATGTATGATCTCTTCCCCGTCCAGCCAGACACGTCCTTTGTCCGGTTTGACCAGAAAGTTGACACACTGAAGGAGAGTACTTTTGCCCCCACCCGAAGGGCCGATTAATATCTTCAACTCTCCCTCCTTGAGAGAAAGGGAGGCGTCTTTGAGGACCGTTTTCGATCCGTATCGTTTCGTCATGTCTTCAATTCTGAGAATTGTTTTTCTATTTGCCATGTAAACGGTTCCTTATCTGGAGTATCCCGGAATCCTGAGTTTTTCTTCCAGAACTCGGAGCCCCTTGGTCCCCAGATATGTAAGTATAAGAAAAATGAGACCGGCCGAAAAATAGAGCGGCAGGTGTTCGTACGTCCTTGACGCGACGAAATGAGCACGCGCCATCATCTCCGTAACTCCGAGTGCATAGGCAACGGCGGAATCTTTGAGAACGATGGAATACTCATTCGACCATCCCGGTATGGAGAGCCGAAGCGCCTGAGGAAGAATGATCAAAACTATGGCCTTCCTGTCACTCATGCCGAGTGCCCGTGCCGCCTTGAGCTGTCCTTCCGGCAGCGATAGGATCGCTCCTCTGAAAATCTGGGACTGGTATGCGGCAGTAATGAGTCCCAGTACGATAATGGCTACCGTAAAGGCGGAGAGGTTGATCCCAAGCAGTGAAAAAAGGCCGAAATAAAAAAGGAAGAGGAGTACCAGAAGGGGCACCCCTCGAAAAAACCATATATAAATTCCGATAAGGTTACGCAGCCACCTTTTGCCATAGACCTGACCCACAGCAAGATTGATACCGACGACGAGGCCGAGGCACATTGCTCCTGCAACTAAGACAATCGTGACGAGTGTCCCTCGCAAAAGATAGGGCAGCGCCCCATAGAGTACTGTAAGGCTTTCTATCATTCAATTTCCAACGGTATAAAACATTGAAAGGCATCGGGGTAAGACATCCGATGCCTTTCTGAGAAAATTTTATAAATTACGTGTGACCGTTTCTCACGGCTCGTATTTCTTTATTAATTCTTCCCAGTAGGGAGATGCCATGAGGCGCTTCAGTCCTTCATCGATTGTGCTGAGCAGTTCGGTATCTTCCTTGCGGATGGCGTATCCGAAATCCTCACTTGCCATGCCGAAACCACCCACTATTTTGACCGGTTTCTTTCTCGCGGCGTCCTTTGCGGGGGCGTCGTCCATGGCGGCCGCCGCAATACGACCATTTACCACATCCTCAACGGAGAGTGGCGCGGAGTCGTATTCGACCAGGCTGAAATCCTTGCCTTTACTGATGAGATTATCCTTCATCCATTTGGCTTCTGATGTTCCCCTCTGGACACCAATCTTGTTGCCCTTTGCGAGGATCTGGTCCACCGTGAGGCCGCAGTCTTTTTTGGCAACCAGTACCTGTGCAATTTTCCAGTAAGGAATACTGAAATTGACCTGCTCGGCCCTCTTTTCCGTAATGCTCATTCCTGAAGCGATTATGTCGATCTTTTTCGCCATGAGGCTTGGGATAATGCCGTCCCAGTCCATCGGTTTATGCGTTACCTTAAATCCCATTTCACTGGCGATCCAGTCCAAGGCCTTGACGTCAAAGCCATCGGGATTTCCGTTCTTGTCAACATACGCGAAGGGTGGAAAATTTGCATCGATGCCGTTTACATAGACCTTATCCGCTGCCTGTACTCCTGTTACAAGAGTCAAAGACAATAACAAAACCAAAACCCACAGAATTCGTTTACCCATGAAAAAGACCTCCTTTTTCGCTAAATTCGTTTTTAATAGCTATTCCATATAAACGAGTGCTCTGAAAAATACCAGTCACGGAGCATAGAAGAAATCCCCCTCTATGTCAAGCGTAAAGCAAGGGATTAGAATGACATATAATAAGCGTGCGGGAGGATTACTGCTTGACTTCACTATTCCTGTCATCTAATACCCTTAATGCATCGTAATAGAAAGAGCCATATCAGAAAAAGGAGGGTTTTTGATCATGAGCGTTGGAGAAATATTCAAGCTTAGGAAAGACGACGGAATAGGCATTGTAACCTTTGACATGGTCGGTGACGCGATGAATACGTGGACCGATAAGGCTATCATTGAATTTAACGAACTCGTCGGGCTCCTGGAAAAGGAAGAATCGTTGACGGGAGTGATCTTCATTTCCGGAAAACCGAACAATTTCTTTGCCGGTGCCAACCTCAAGATGATTGCCGAGGTAGAATCGGAAGAGGAGGTAAGGAAGGTCCTCAATTACCTCCATGATCCCTTTAACAGACTGAGTGAGCTGAAAGTTCCCTCTCTTGCAGCCATACACGGACACTGCCTTGGCGGCGGCCTGGAATTCACCCTTGCCTGCACGGCACGAATAGCACAGGAATCGGCCGCAACGTTAATAGGGCTTCCGGAATGTAATGTGGGCCTCTTTCCCGGCGGAGGCGGAACGCAGAGACTTCCCCGTTTGATCGGTTATGGCGCAATTGAGCTCATTTTACGGGGTAAGATGCTGCCGGCCCCCAAGGCCCTTGAAAACGGCATTATCGACCGGCTGTTGCCTCAAGATGCCGATCTCCTCCAGGAGGCAAAATCATTTCTCGGTGAGATAATCGACGGAACGGCCGACCTGAAGAGGCCGGAACAGGATTTCTCTCAGATCGATGAGATAATGGAAATGGCACGCCAGGGGGTTCTCAAGGCAACGAAGGGACGTGAGATTCCCGGACCGATGCTGGCAATAAAATCGATTCAGGAAGGCGTCAAACTCCCTCTCAGCGAAGGATTGGAACTTGAGAAGGAAAACTTCGTAAAAGTTGCCCTATCGAATGAGGCAAAGGGGAGTATCAACACCTTTTTCATCAAGACGATGACGGACAAGGCGAAGTCGATGATGACGAAGGGCTTTGAACCGAAACCGCTCAAGAAGGCGGCTGTCCTCGGATTCGGTACTATGGGCCGTGGGATCGTCATTGAGATACTGAGACGAATGCAGGTGCCCGTTATTGTGAAGGATATACCCGAGGCACTTGAACCGGGGAAGGAATTCATAAGGAAAATCCTGGAGGGTATGGTTGAGAAAAAACGCCTCAAGGTTCCTGTGGATGATCTTATGAATCTTATCACCACAACGTCCGAATATATCGATGAATTCAAGGACGTCGATATCGTCATCGAGGCCGTCTTTGAGGACATCAAGGTAAAGGAGCAGGTCTATAAAGAACTGTGTCCGGCCGTCTCGGATGATTGTGTTATCGCCAGCAATACCTCTTCGATTCCGATCACCAGTATGTCTCGGTACGTGACGAATCCGGAGCGGTTTGGAGGTCTCCATTTCTTCTCCCCCGTTTGGCTGATGCAGCTGGTGGAAGTCATCCGGGGTGAGGAAACGGGCCAGGATGCCGTCGACAATCTCCTGAACTTCGTCTCCTCCATCAGGAAGCGCCCCATTGTCTGTAGGGACAATCCGGGATTTGTGGTGAACGCGCTCCTCTTCCCCTATTTAACCAATGCCATTGCCTATGTGGAGGAGGGGAATCCCATCGAAAAGGTGGATGGCGCCATGTCACACTTCGGTATGCCCCTGGGACCGATCCGCCTCACCGACGAAGTGGGCATCGATGTTATCCATAAGGTTCTGGTGGGAATGGATGTGGAACAGAAGACGCTCACGTCCGTGGTGAATGACGGGCGATGGGGACTGAAAAAATCGGGGAAGGGCTTCTTCCTGAAAGATGGGAGTGTCGATCCCGATGTTCTCCCCCTTATCGATTCCAGAGACGTAAAAGAGAAAACGGAGGAAGAAATCCAGCTGGGCCTGTTTAAGGCCATGCTCGAAGTGGGGAAAGACCTCCTCGACAGAAATATCGTCGATGATCCGCGGATGATTGATGTGGGAATGATATGGGGTACTGGATTTCCCCCCGATAAAGGCGGTCCCATGAAATGGGCGGACCTTATCGGTCTCTCGGAGGAGATGTTCGGGAAGAAATTTTATTAGATCGAAAAAAGTCTGCTTCTGACGTGAACGGGAGGGGATAGTGTGATGATGCGATCCGCATCATCACACTATCCCCTCTTTTTTATTACGGGGAAAAGGCATTTTTCCCTTCTTCCAGGTATAATCCGAGGAGATAGGGCTTCTGAGACATAAAGGCCATCGCCTGTTTGCGGACCTCCTCCTCGGCGTAATCGATACTGTATCGGCTGGTCTGATAGTCGAAGGTAATGCTTCTGGCAAAGTAGAGCGGTTTTAGGGCGTTGATGAGATCCATCTTCACTTCCTCTGTCGCCCCGTCAAAGATATAGAGGAAGTTGTATACGATCTGGGACCAGAGCATGATATCCACGTCGAAATAATCCATTTCGTACATATCCTGAATCCTCTCGTACCCGTAAGGACTCAGGTACCGTTTTACCAGGTTGTGATAGGTTTCATATTCTTTCCGGCACTTTTTCTTGAGATCAAGAATATCGATGTTAAGTTTCTGTGCCTCATTCATTTTCTGTAAACCGCAGAGCTCGACTTCCCTGACCCCCGTCTGCCATGATGTTGTTTCGCCTTTCCTGAGCCAGATGCTTACCCATTTCGACCTGTGGGCGATGAGGAGCGAAAAGAGGGTATAGACCACCTCCTCGAACATGGTTCCCAGCTTTGGCGCACTCGCATTGTGAACTTTATTGCCCAGTCCCGTCTGGCAGATGCGAAAGTTGCCGAAGAGTGCCGAGAGTGACATGAATACATCGATTCCGTATTGCATGACCTTTTCATCCCAGTCCTGCTCGAGCCAGTACGAGCAGAGCTTCGGGGAAAAGGCAAATTCACCGCCGATCGGCTGGCGGATATCGACACCTGTTAAGGAAAAGACGAGGGGATAGCAGAGATGGTTGGTAATGGTGCCGTCAAACTGGTGTCGTGAGTAGAGTGGCGTTACAAGGTCGTGGCCCGCTTCGACGGGTTTCCCCAGATATTTGATCCACCGCGGGGTAATGGACCTGAGGTCCGCATCGACCACTATGGTTATCTTTGCCCCTGCTTCCTGACAGAATCGAAAGAGGTTACGGAAATTGTTTCCTTTCCCCTTCAATCCCTCGGGAGTGGGTAAATATTTTCTCTCTATAGTTTCGGGGACAGTGGCACCGAGAAAGGCCTCCTTCGTGCCGTCGGGGCTCCTGTTATCGCAATTGACGATGATGCACCGCCTATCGCCGAAGTAATCATTCAGACCTTCGCCCGCCGTCTTTGTCACGTATCCGATCGTCTTGACTTCGTTGTATGAAGGGATGCCGACAACGACATCGTATTTTTCCGCCATGGATGAATACCTGTCCCTCTTCGATCGTTATTTACTGAAAAAGATAAATTCCTGTTATGTAGGTTAATTAAACTTTTGTGTTATTTACTGAACGTAGGGTCTGGGGCCGGTGCGTGGGAGTGTTTGTGAGATGCAACAGATGGTATTGTATGAGCACTCGTCTCGGTTTCTGCCGGGTATCGTGAGTGTGAGAAGAGTTTCTGGGGAATCCTTGAGTAATTATTGGTGGAGATGAGGGGGCTCGAACCCCTGACCTCGGCATTGCGAACGCCGCGCTCTCCCAGCTGAGCTACATCCCCACATTCGTTATATGAAGGTGTGCTTTACCCAAACTTATCGCCTGTGTCAAGCACTTGTTGCTTGAAGCTCCCCGCAATCCCGTATAAGCGGGATTAAGGGAAAATTTATTTTTTATTCGCTCGCTTTACAGTTCAATTCCGGAAGGAAGAGGTAATCGATCAGGAAAAGACTTTCAGCGATTGAGCCTTTTCATAAAACTCCCGTGCCTTTTCGTCGAGACCCTCTGCCGCGCATGACTCTACGAGACTCAGGTAGTAAAAGGGATTCAGGGGATCCTCCACGATTGCTCCCTCAAATGCCTCAATGGCCATGAGATGAAGCCCCTCTTTCGCAAGGGTCTTTCCCATCCTGTTATAATAGACGCCCCCTGACGATCCGTCGATTCCTGCCGCATTATTGTAAGCGTCCCTCGCTTCGTCCAGTCTGCCCATTTTTATGTAGACATCGCCCAGATCGCAGTGATAGAGGGGCTGATCAGGGCACTGAGAAAGCGATTTTTTGAATGTCCGTTCCGCCCGCTCATACTGACCGGCCCGGTTGTAACCTGCCCCCAGCCTGTTGTAAAAGGAACATGCCTCCGAGGGTTCGATCGACAGTGCCCTTTCGTAGGCATTCTCGGCCTCATCGAAATTTCCCGCCATGATATGGGCATTTCCCAGATCGCAGAAGGGGACAGATGAGTCCGCTTCCATCCCTGTCAGCATCTCGAAGACCTCGATTGCCCGCTCGACCTTTCCTCCCCTCAGAGAGGAATCTCCCAGCGTTTTAAGGAGGGCCGTATCGTCCGGCTGGGCTTTCACTGCCCGTTCGCAGATGTCAACGAGGCGCCCGTAATTTTCCTGTTCCCTATAGATTCTCACGAGCTCATCAAAGGCGAAACCCGTAAAGACCTTTCTTTTCAGCTCCTTTTCCAAAAGACCTTCGAGGCTCTCGATGGCCTTCTCTGTTTTTCCGCTGTCGTTGTAGGCCCAGGCAAGGGACATGGTGAGCGAATCATCACCGGGATTCATCTCTATCAGTTTCAGGTAAAGTTCGATCGCCTCGTCGAAATTACCTTCCTCTCGGTACCGGTCGGCGAGATCTCTCGTACCGCCCTGCTTTTCTTCTACATTCATAGTGATGTTCCATAACTTCCTTATTATAAGATTCGAGGAGGTAATTTCGTATATTGGAAACCCGTTGTCAACATAATTTAAGCCGTCACCACCCTATTTGATTTACTTCCCCGATTCCCGTAATGAAAAAAATGTATATATATGGTATTGTTTTCACAATTCTTTGATACTGTGAGAGATTGTTCCGGAAAAGGCGCCTGAAAATAAAGGAGGGAGACGATGGACATTTACGTTGAAAACCCCGACCGTGTTAGAAGCGCAGAGATTATCGTAGGTATTCCTTCATACAATGAGGCAGATTCCATTTCCTATCCTACCAGTATTGCCGCAGAGGGACTGCGTCGATATTTTCCCGACAAGAACGCGGTGATTATCAATGTCGATAATAATTCCCCCGACAATACGAAAGAGGTCTTTATGAGTACCCCAGCGGAGGTTCCCCGGATCTATATCTCCACGCCTGAGGGGGTAAAGGGGAAGGGAAATAATATCAGAAATCTTTTCGAGGCGGCCGTCGAACTTCAGGCAAAGGCCGTGGTGGTGGTCGATGCGGACCTCAAAAGCATTACACCCCAGTGGATTCAATATCTCGGGGAGCCCCTTTTCAGGGGTTTCAATTTTGTCACGCCGATCTACGTGCGCCATAAGTATGACGGGTCGATTACCAACCATATCGCCTATCCCATGCTGCGGACCCTCTTTGGTCTTCGGGTCAGGCAGCCGATCGGCGGTGATTTCGGATTTTCCGGCAGGATTGCCAGGGCCTTTCTATCGGAAAAGCTCTGGAACGATAAGATCGCCAATTTCGGCATCGATATCTGGATGTCTTCGATTGCCATCGCACGGCGTTTCAACGTGTGTCAGACCTTTCTAGGGTCTCCGAAGATCCACAGGGCAAAGGACCCGGCGAAGGACCTGGGCCCGATGTTTACCCAGGTTATCATGACACTCTTCGATCTCATGATCGATTTTGAATATTTCTGGAAGGATACGAAAGAGAGCTGGCCGAGCAGTATCTTCGGTTTCGGCCTCGGTGTAGACGAGAAGCCCCCCGATATCGACGTCGACACCGATGCCCTCTATGAGAGTTTCGTGTCCGGTTTCGATAAATATGGAGAGCTCTGGGAACAGATTGTTCCCAACCCGGAATTGGCAGAGGTAAGCAAAGCGAAGGGTTTCCCGAAAGACGAATTCTATTACCCGAGTGATCTCTGGGCGCGGATTCTCTTCGGTTTCGCCATTGCCTATCGGAACAATGTAATTCCCCGGGAGGACATTATCGAGTCGATGATCCCCTTTTATCACTCAAGGATTCTGTCCTTCGTCAACAAGACGATCGACATGGAGACGAAGGAGTGTGAAGAGTATTTTGAGAGCATCAACCGGATATTCGAAAACGAGAAGGATTATCTGATCAAGCGCTGGGACGAGGATCAGAGAAAGCTGGGACATAAACTGTTTAACTATTGAAAATAGCTACAATAAGGGAAAGCCATGAAAGAAAAGGGGTTGCCATGCCGTGCATGACAACCCCTTGTTTTTTTATATGGTGCCGGAGCTCGGAATCGAACCGAGATGACCGCGAGGTCGGGGGATTTTGAGTTAAGTGTGGGAAATTTCATACGATGGATTATAAAGCTTTTTAAAGACGCATACTAAATGATAGGCAAGTTTAAATCATTATCCTGGCTAAAGAATGGCTAAAGAAAATCAGCAAAAGTCGGGTTTTTAATGGAAATTTGTCTTAAATGTTCCTAAATGATTTTATATCAATATCGGTAAGTTATCTTATTTATTGGACTAGTTAAATTTTAGGGGTCTAATTTCGTAATCAGTAGGTCAGCGGTTCAAGTCCGCTCATCGGCTCCAGAAGAAAAAA
>CAYSHT010000007.1:27259-34556 GCA_964430915.1 uncultured Syntrophaceae bacterium | reverse complement strand
CTGAAGTCAATAAATCTTTAATTGAATAAACGATACAACATTATAATCGGTAATCGATACAAAAGAGGCAAATTAGTCATGTATTTAATAAAGTTATTGATAAGTACACGAGAAGAGTGCTATGAAATATTTGGGGGGTTGGTTTTCCCTTTCAGATCACGTTTCACAAAGCAAATGTAGTTTGTGTTTAATATCCTATTTTAGAAAATAATAAAGCGGATGAGTATGCAAAAGATGGGCATATTACAATTATTATTTGGAATTATATTGGTAATTATAGTTTTTGGAGTAGGTGCAGGCCTAATGTGGTTAAGTGGAAAAATTGCTTCGGATGTTTGGGAAGAATGGAGTGCCCACAACGGAACGCAAAATAACACATTAGGGTCTAATGCGGAAGCTATTTTTAACGTAAATTTTCCTATCATTGTGAGATCTAAATGGCCTGGCCCGTTATTGTTTCTCTACCCTTCTAAGTCGGGGAAAAATATATCTCCTGTTAGTATTGCTATGTATTGGGAAATCACAAATATTAAGCCCACAATATCAAGCATATATAGCTATAAATGCAGGGCTCTTTTAAGGTATGATGAAGGAGGAAGAACACAAGTTAATCAAACACAAGATGATAAAACAAAGTTGGGATATATACCTTCGGGTAAAATAGTAGAAAAATGGCGAAATTTATACAGTATGGGATTCGTTGGCGACCAAATGTATTTTGTAACAAGCGGGGGTTGGAGTAAATGCAAACGAATTGATTTTTCGAATAATAGCATTGATAACTTAGCTCGAAAGATACAAATGAAACCAGGGGAAACGCTAGAGGGATGGGTGTTCTTCGAAATGGAGCATGATTTGAGGACGCAGTTGCCTGAAATAATAAAAATAGAATTGACCCTGACAAATTCAGCAGGAGATGTTCAGGTTTTCACAAGTGAACCAAATAAAAAAGTCGATGAGGGAATAACTCATTTTATCAGTGAAGGACATTGGAATGTGCTTGAAGGATTTTATGATTTAACTAAAGAAAATTATTCTATGACACCAATGATTGATTTGCGTAGAATATTGAAAGAAGGTAAAGCAAAAATTGTCAGTAAAAATGAAAAATAAAAAGAAAATATTTGCATGAGATTGATCCCATATAGAATTAGGACATTAAAAATGTTGTCTATTCTGATTTCAATAATCATTTTAATCGTTGGGATAGGGTGTCTATTCCTATTAGATAATAATACTCGAAGATTTCAGGTTTTCTATAACAATGATCAAACTCAAATTAAAATTGAATATCGCAAGAATATAAGCGATGCGATAAATTTTGTAAAAATATTCATGAATGAGTATGACAAAATTATTGAACAGGAAGTTAGCATCAAATTTAAAAACCAATTAAAATTGGTACAAAAGGGATTTGTTGGAGTTAAAATTGTGATTTCTTCATTTGGTGAAGCACTTTTATATTTTTTCCCAAATGATCAAAATGAAATAATAATTGATATTATCGATTTCCCTGTCCAACCTGCCTTCACCTATGGGTTTATCGACATTAATAACCCAAAAGAAAACATAGATCTTCAAAAAGTCAAAATTCATGTTCCTTTACCTGACGCAATTAAACAATACAAAGCTGAATCTGGTTGGATGAAATTTTCATGTGAGGAAGACGATGGAGGGATTCTCTTTGCAGGAAGAGGGTCAGGCAAATTAATTCTAAAAAATACTCATAAAATTGCATCAATGCCAAACCATACTATTTTAGGATTAATAAATACGGTTATTTTTGATAACTCAAGCCAACATTATATTGACGTTCATGGAAAAGCTGGTCGTCATGAGTACAATATTGAAGGATTGTTATTGATTATAAGTGAAAATACATTTGACTGGTCTTTTAACGTGGCAAAAAAAATTGGGGGAAATTTGGCAGAAATGGACATTAAAGATCTATTTACAAATTCTGAATTTTTTAGACTTTCTCTTGCAGAAGAACAACTACGCCCAAAGGCAGAAATCATCGCTCAAAAAAAAGCTCGTAGTGAGAAAGACACAACCTTCGCTTATCCGCTATGGGAGTTTAAAAAAGATTTTTTAGAACTAAAGAAAGACGCTGAACAAATTGGAATTGAAATTTCTTTTATTGATGAGTTATTGGTGGATACATCTTTAAAAAATCATGACGGTATTTTGTTTCGATATTATTCTAATAGCAAAGGTTTTATGTTGCAATGGGCTACTATGAATCTAATTTTTCTTATAATTTTAGCAGCATTAACATTAATCAAAGTTAATGGTTTGCCTGTTTTGTCCTTCGCTACGCAAATATTTTCAAATCTTAGTCTAAACATTTCAATTATTACATTACTCATTTTAGCAAATGGATATGTTTTTACAAAAAAACCAGAAGGTCTAACCATCGATTATTGGGTACTTCCAACGCTTCTATTTTTATCATGCATTGCTTGGATCACAACAACTATCAACTTAAATCCAAAAGTATAATTGGCTAGTTTGTGCAAATTGCAAATTAATCTATAATTATTTCTATTTGTAATGGTAATAATTGATTTTTACTCTGAATTGATTCCGAAGATTAGCAGGCGGAGTTAAGAACGGATTTCTGTTTTGGCTGAACTAAGAAATGCGGATTGAGACGACTTCGCCTCGCCTGAAATGACGATGCAAAATGTGAACCCGTCTCCTATCAGATATTACTTATTTATGATGTTGTTTATAAAGCCCTTGATTTCTTCAAGGATAGGTTTTTTGATGTGGACTTTCAGATAGAGGTCGCCCGGTTCGGCACCCCCCTTCCCGTCTTCTCCCATACCGGCAAGTCTGATCTTCTGGCCGTCATTCACACCCGCGGGAATTTTGATCATGATTTTCTTCTTGTCCCTTCCCCAGTGCGTGTATTCGCGCGACCCCCCTGTCTTAGCTTCCCGAGGTTCGAGACGAATCACGTCGGCAATATCCCTCCCCTTTTCGGGCAGTTCTATCCCGCTTAATTTTTTGAAGGCGAAACGGACAATCTTTCCAAGTCCCCCGTCCATGTGTGGAATCTGGGCAGAGTTTTCTCCCCCTCTCCCGACGTTGCTCGTAAAGACGTATCCCCTCCCGTTCATTCCGTTGCTTCTGAATTCAAAGGTCCGATAGCCGTTTCCGTATGCATCCCTGAATATATCTTCGAATCCGCGAAGTCCGAATGACTTGGCAAGTTCCTCGAATACCTTATTGATATCGGAACCCCTGAAGATGTCCTGGTCGGAGTAGTTCTGTCTGAACTGGCCGTAAGCGGAGGAGCCGTAACGATCCCTCATCAGATCGTAATCCTCCCTCTTCTGAGGGTTCGAGAGGACGGCGTAGGCCTCGTTTAGGGATTTCATCTTTTCTGCCGATTCCGGGTCGCCGTTATTCCTGTCGGGATGGTACTTGAGTGCGAGCTTTCGATAGGCATCTCTAATCTCACCCGCCTCGACATCCTTTTCTATGCCGAGGACCTGATAGTAATCCATATGTTCCATGTAAAACTTTTTCCTTTCAGAATCCCTAACCCTGAACGAATCAGAGATACCATGTCCGGGAGGATCGTGACAGACCTTTCCCCACACCCAATTCCCCACTAATATAATCACTTTTTCCACTGTGACAACAGGAAATCTTCTGAAGGCACCCGTGGTTTGATCTGCACTTCTCTTAGCCGGGCCGTAACAGGACAGATGAGGATGCCAGCATAAATCGTCAATCTCTCATGATTTTACTTGAGCCGGTACAGACGCATGAACAAAGGTGAAGCACTTTTGATATTCATATTGGAAGGTATGATTTGCCGTCAATCAAGGAAAAATCAGGTTCGTCAATTAGAGCAATTTCATAGTTATATCATAGGTATTCGCAAAGGCATCGCTCGATTGCATCAGCTTGGTGATTGGCACCATATCGGAAACCAACTGATTTATCTGCTTATCAAAAGCAACACCACCATAATTTTGGGGATATATCATCAGATATTTTTCCGACACGAGTTGGATCACCCGTCCGGCATTTTTATCGGTGCTGTTCGTTACCATATTGGTAATCACCGCGGGCCTAATTGCCTCAATCTCTTTTTGCAGCGTTTCCATCATTTCCTTGCCGCTGATATCTTCTACCACCTCCAGGAGGTCTCTGATCGTTCGCACTCTCAGTTCGTTGTTCTCGTCCATGGCACTTTTTATCAGAGCCTGAAGAGCGGGTTGCTGGCTGGCAAGTTTGCTGAGCCGCCGATACACCGCATTTCTCACGAATGAATAGGCATTCTGTATCGACGTCGGCTGCGGTGTCAGCACCACGATTTTTCTCTCGGCTGCAAGAAAAAAGTCGAGTACGTTGAATGAGGTGCCTGCCCCGAGGTCCAGCACGATATAATCGGCATCCAGTTTGCGGATGTGGTGAATAATTTTGATTTTCTGGGCCACATGGGGATTGGCCATTGTGAGGACATCGCTGGTACCGCAGATAAGACGGAGGTCTTCGACATCTGTCTCGATACACACCTCTTCGAGTGAGTCGATCCTTCTGGTGACGAAATCATTCAGCGTCTTGGGCGGGCTTTTAATTCCCATCAGGGTATGAAGATTGGCTCCGCCAAGATCGAGGTCGGCCAAAATGGTCCGTTTCCCCATGCGGGCCAGCCAGAAGGCCAGCAGGATGCTTACCGTGCTCTTCCCAATTCCGCCTTTTCCCCCGCCGACAGCCCATATCTGCGGACACTCATCTATCTGTAGATTCCGTTCCATTTTCATTCGGTATTGTCCGTTAGCCCATCGAAAAAGTTATTTCTTAACATAGGATTCCCACAGGCTGTATATCATGTCCTGCTCGCCGTCGCCCACATAACAATATTTCTTGAGGAAGTTAAAATCTTCTTCGCTTATCTGTGTAAATTGAATTCCCACGAGGATATTCGTTGCTCCTTCATGGGACACCTCTTTTTTCCACACAATGCTTCCCGTCACTTCAAAACTGAGTGATGCCTTGGGAACGCTGATCATCATCTTTGCGTTTCTACCCACCAGCTCGGCAGCTGAACCGATCCAGTATTTTTCGCCGATATTGATGCAGGCACCACCCTCTGATACGTTGTCCGTTATACACTTCAGTACGAGCGGGTTCTCATTTTTATCGATTGGGAAAATCTCCAGGGTTACTTTTGTCTGAAGCTGATACCTGGTAGTAGTTCTGACAAGCTGTGAATATCGTCGCGATTCGGATCCGCGACGCGTTTGACAGAGTTCCATGACCAGCAATCTGATATTCGGGTATTTTCGACACACTCTCATGATATCGGGCTTTGAGAATCTCAGCATCTGAACGTCGGTGATTGTTTCAACGCGGGACGGTGAAATCCTTTCTTCCTCTAAGGGGTAAACATCGCCGAAGAACATGTTCTCAGCCAGGGTTGCCGTGAACTGTTTTAATTCCCCCTCGTTTGAATAATAATTGACAGTCTCACGCAAGAGACCCGAGACGATAAAAAATATGTCGTACTCGGGATCGATCGGTTCTCTGATGACCTGACCTGAAGAGAAGTGGGCCTGCTCCAACTCGTCCATTACGGCAATAAGTTCCGAATAGGTCATTCGCGCAAAAAAGTCAAAGGCAGGAACTTCTTCGGATTTGACATTATGCAGTGCCCTGTAAATCGACCGGCATTCCCTTTCCGAGACCTTGATCACACCCCATTGGAGGATATTGGAGAGCATTGCCTGTAAAATGGAACCCAATTTTACGGAAAGGCCTACCGATTTCTTATACACAACAGCCGCTTCATCGAACATTCTTTCGCCCACGAGGAAATCTCCGTAGGCACGCAAAAGCGAAGAATTTTCCGGATCGGTCTGAAGAATTGCTTCAAATTCCTCGACCGTGCCGATAGTACGTGATCCATCCAGGATACTGCCTATTATATTATCACGTTTTTCAGTCAGATCGTCAAACATACGCCCCCTGTTCACGCATTCTTTTTGCCCGTTAGGTATTCTGTGATGGTCGCAATACGATCGTTGATGGCCTCACTCTTTTTATGGGAGAGTCTCACAATCTGATACAGCATCTTTATTCTGTCATCAAATTTCAGCATCAAATCGGAAAGACGGACGATCTTTTCCACCATTGTTTCGACATATCGTCGGAGCTCGTCAACTGATACATCATTACCTGCTGCAAGTTTGTCTTCCCGAAGCGATTTAATGAGGACTTCGAGTTCGTCACGTTCCTCTTCGGAAAGGCCGGTATTCAGTTCGGGATGAAGTTCGTCGTCCATAATGATTACCCAATTACAATGTTTCGTATTTTTGAAATTTTTCGATTATCTCGTTGTCGATAGAATCCACTGTATAATCCTGCTCTACGAGCACTTCCACAATCTCATCGTTCTCATCGTTTTCGGAAAACTCAGTCCTGCGCAGACGGGACCGGTTCATGACTGCGAAAATAACGATGATGATTATATTCAGGGCAATAAGCGCCACCACGGCATAAACCTGCAATCTGCTGGACCGTGACGTGACCTGCGAGAGCTTCATGGTCCCCGGTGTCGTGGTTTCATCAGGAGGCCGGGAAACAGTTGCCGTATCCGGCTGTGGCAACGATGCCTCATCTTCCTTAGGTGTCTTCGCTATCTTTTCAGGCGTTGCCATCGCAACCGGCACGTCACTTGCTTGTGCTGTCGGTGCAACAGTGATTTTCTCCGGTAGTTTCGATACTGCTTCCTCTACTGAAACGTCACTTTTTTGTGACTCCGGCAATGGTGAGACCTGCTCTATCCGCTGCGGTTCTGCCTCCTCAGGCGGGAGTGGCGCTGGCTTTTTCACGTTCTCGAGAGCCGGCGGGGCAATTTTTACCTGAAGCGGCGCATCGAGCCAGTACACGTCGATCACGACACGGTGCGGTTTCAACAAGGTAAACGCCTTAAGCTCGAAATGAGGGTATGTTACGGTCACCTCTGCAGTCAAATCGGATCCCTGCTGATCGAATCCAATAGTATTGAAATGTCTCGTATTTCTTTTAAGGGTGCGGCGGGGTAGCGTGTAGGGTGCTTTGCTTTCGGGAAAGGTCACCGAGATGGTGCCTTTGTCTTTGATTACCGGTTGCGAATATTGCGGTGGGCTGTCAAACTCAAATGCCAGTCTCGTAAAATCCGTATGTTCTCCGACCCTCACGGCCCGTAGAAGTGCGGCATTTGCTACCGTGGTCACACCACAACAGATTGCTATACAAACTGTTATCGATACTGCCCATGCCTTGCTAACAGATA
>CAYSHT010000007.1:0-27159 GCA_964430915.1 uncultured Syntrophaceae bacterium | reverse complement strand
TCGCGCTACAATGTAGAAAAAAATATATTTCGTGTCAAGCATTTACTTATTTTCAGGCCATTATGGCCACATATGATACTGGTTGATCTGATAGATAGGCACAAATAAACTTGAAGCACTTTTAATATTCATATATGAAGGCATGTTTTGCTGGCAAATAATGTTAATCAGGCCCAGCAAAGGGGAGAATACCGAATTGGAATTGCGTGAAAAGGCAGGAAAAAGGGAGAATGAAAACGGATCGGCACTGCGATTGCAGCTTGCCCCCATTATCTTTCTCACGGTAATTTTCCTGCTTAATTTTATATCCCGGATAGAGCTGTCTCCGCTGGTTCCCAGCATTGAAAAGGACATGGGGCTTGGTCACGGGGAGATGGGATCCTTCTTCTTCTACATCACCATAGGATATTTCATCTCTCTCGTCGGATCAGGGTTTATTTCGTCACGAATCTCACACAGGATGACAATTGCCATGTCTTCCATCGCCGTCGGGTTCACCCTCCTGGGCGTATGCCTGACTGAAACGGCGTGGGGTTTCGGTCTGAGCATGTTAGTTCTGGGACTCGTGACGGGTATTTATCTCCCCTCTGGTATCGCAACAATTACCGATCTGGTAAATCCGCGACAGTGGGGAAAGGCCCTTGCCATCCATGAAGTTGCACCGAATTTAGCCTTTGTGATGGCGCCGCTGGTTGCTGAGGCGCTTATGGTATGGTTTTCATGGCGCTGCGTGATGGGATCTCTCGGCCTTGCCTCTTTTGTTGTCGGAATTTCCTATGCATGCCTCGGAAGGGGCGGAGATTTCAGGGGGGAGCCCCCCAATCTCAGTTCAGTCAGTTCTGTCATAGGAAAACCCTCTTTTTTTGTCATGGTATTTTTTTTCGGTCTCGCTATCAGCAGTACCGTGGGCATCTATTCGATGCTTCCCCTCTATCTGGTTTCCGATCACGGTATCATGAGGACTGAGGCAAATACGATCATCGCCCTTTCGAGGGTATCGACTCTCTTTATCGTCTTTCTCGGCGGTTGGGCTGCCGACAGATTCGGTGCCTCCCGTACCATTCATGTCGTATTTCTGATCACGGGAACTTTGACGATGCTGCTCGGATTTGCCCCTACATCATGGATCAAACTGATCGTCGTCCTTCAGCCCGTCTTTGCTGTCTGCTTCTTTCCCGCAGGGTTTGCAATGCTTTCGTCCACCGTTGCACCCCAAAGCAGGAATCTCGCTGTATCGCTTGCGATACCCATCGCCTTCATGATTGGGGCCGGCATTGTCCCCACATTTATCGGCCTTATGGGAGATGCGGGATTTTTTACAATGGCCTTCATCCTCGTGGGGGCCCTTATTCTCTCCGGCGGCATCCTGCTGAGATTTATTAAACTTCGGTAAAAAAGAAAGGGAAATGATGACGATGATCGATAACCATACCGCGGCAGACAACCAGGAGATCAACTCAAGTATAATGATATAATATTATAATGTTACGCATACATGTCGTCATCGGACATGGTAATTGCTCTCATTTTGTTATGTGAAGAATCTTTAAAATATGTGTTAATATCTTGTATTTTCTGCAAACTTTCTATAAGAAGTCATAGCAGATAAAAAATATCGATAGAAAAAAAAGGAGCCGCAGCATACAACATGAGCAACGATCTTAAAAAGAGAAGAAAAAAGATTCGCAAGCACAAGCACAAAAAGAAAACTAAATAAAACATCCTGGTATTTCACTTAAAAATTTTGCGGATTTTTTACATGTGAAGCTCCCCGCCCACAGGGCAGGACTTCCCGGTAAGGAGTAGTTGAATTATATTGCGCCCCCGGTCAAAAGAGAAAGTAACTCGAAGACAAAAGGATATCTCCCGCCTGATGCGTGAAAAGAAGAAGGTACAGGCGGAAAAGATACGAAAGAACAGGAAGAAATAGGAGCGAAGAGGCAACCGGCTGTGAGAATACGTGAGGCGGGAAAGGTTTGCGACAATCTCTGGTACCTCGGGAGAGAGGAATCGGGCGTCTATCTCCTCGAAGGACTGCAGGAATCAATGATTGTGAGCGGAGGAATGAGCTTTATCGTTCCCGATCTCCTGCGCCAGATTGAAGCCTTCGGCATCGACGAAACAAGAATTCGAAAACTTCTCATCCTGCATGCCCATTTCGATCATGTCGGCATCGTCCCCTTTGTCAAACGACGCAATCCCGAACTCGAAATCTACGCGTCGGCCCGGGCATGGCAAATTCTCGAGATGCCCAAAGCGATCACTACCATCAATGACTACAGCGACTTGAATAACGAGGATCTCGGTTTCAAAGACGTCATGTCCACCTATGATACAAAATGGCGGGATGATGTGTCGGGTATAACGGTAGCCGAAGGCGATATCATAGATCTCGGTACGATGAAGGTCAATATCATGGAAACACCGGGACACTCGTCCTGTTCCATCTCCGCGTACGTGCCTGCCATTAAGGCTCTCTTCCCGTCAGATGGAGGGGGGATTCCCTATAAAGACGAGATAATCCCCTCCGGCAATTCCAACTATACGCAGTTCCAGGAGAGTCTTGAAAAGCTGAAGGATCTCGACGTTGAGTATCTCTGCGCTGACCATTTCGGATACATAAAAGGCGACGAGGCTGGAACGTTCATCTCAGAAACCATCGAAGCGGCAAAGAAATTCCGTACGCTTATGGAGCGGGTTTACGGCAGGATCGGTACTGTTGAAGGGGCTGTTCAGAGGCTTATCGCCGTTGCCGCGGCGGAAAGACCGAACTACTTTATCTCACAGGAAATCCTGACCGGTGTCTACCGCCAGATGGTCAAACATATCGCCTCCGTCATGGACAGTGGTGCAGACCAGGGTATGAAAAGCTAACCGAAACGGGACAGTTTACTATGATCGTCTTGATAACCGACTTCGGGCTGAAAGACCCCTATGTCGGAATCATGAAAGGTGTCATAAAAAAGACCTTTCCCCTCGCCGAGATAATCGACCTTACCCATGATATACCTCCCCAAAGTGTAAGAATTGCACATTTCGTACTGAAAAACTCATACCGGCACTTCCCCGAAGGAACAGTATTTGTCGCCGTCATAGATCCGGACGTCGGAACCTCCCGGAGGCCCCTGGCGATAAAGAGTGGAGATTTCTTCTTCGTGGGACCCGATAACGGGATCTTCGGTTTCCTGAAAGAGACCGATTTCGGAATGACCGAAGCTGTGGAGCTGACAGAAAAGCGATATTACTATAAAGAGGCTCCCGACGGCACATTTCATGGCAGGGATATCTTTGCACCTGCAGCGGCACATATCAAAAGCGGCGTGCCCCTTTCCCGTCTCGGCACCCCGGTTCAGGAAATAAAGAACATCGAAACGCCCCAATGTCGAGAGGTGCCGGGGGGAATCGATATACCCCTCCTTCACACAGACCGGTTCGGCAATCTCATCTTCTCCCTAACAAGGGCTGATCTCGCTGCACTGACGAAAGGCGGACCGTTCCTTTTGAGATTGGGAAATCAGAAAATCGAGACCATCTCCGAAAACTATCAGTCAGTCATGCCAATCATCGCACTCTTCAACAGTTACGGACTCCTCGAAATCGCCGCACCGTCTGAGAGTGCGGCGGACATTCTGGAGATTGCTGATAAATTAGAAAAGACAACGGTTTATGCAACGCTTACGCTTCGTTAAGGGGAGCGTGTATAATGCATGAAAATGAAACCAGATTGAAGGAACATCACCTTCCCTTTAAAAGAAATTTTGATTTGGGTGATGAGCCGTTCAGTGTTATTATTAGAAATGTCATGAAAACACAAAAATCTCACCTGAATTTCAACCCCTTTTCCGATCTCAAGGGCAAATTCAAGAAAGGGCCTCTCGTTCCTTCAGCCCTTTCTCCCCCAAAGAACAAACCTCTCGATGATGATAGAATAAGCAGTCGCAGCGACGAAGAGCTCTTTATGGAGTTAATGGCAGATGTGACCCCCATATCGCAGGACAAGTACGCACCAAAAAGCCCCAAAGCCAGTATACAGGAGAAAGCTGAAGACCTCGACGAGGCCGAGGCGCTCCTTCGTCTCACCAATCTTGTCAGATACGGAGAGGGGTTCGTCGTGGAGGACACACCCGAATATGTTGAGGGAACATGGCACACCGTCCATCCCGAAGTTGCGAAAAGACTGCACAGGGGCAAATTTTCCATCCAGTCACACATCGATCTGCACGGGTGCAGCGCCAATGATGCAAAACATGTGATCGACGAGTTCCTGAAGGAATCAATACGGACTGACAGGAGGGCCGTTCTTATTGTTCACGGACGCGGGTTGTCCTCGCCCGTCAAGCCGATCTTAAAAACGAAGGTACTCGAATGGCTCACGTCCTCACCCTGGAACAAATGGGTCATAGCCTTTTCGAGCGCCCGCACCTGCGACGGAGGAGCCGGTGCCACATACGTTCTTCTGAGAAAGAGACCCCTGACAAAACGATTTAAAAAGGCCAAGAAGAGAATAACATGGTGAATGAGGAATATTCGGCAGGGGCTGTAATCTTCAGGTGCATAAATGAGGAAACGGAATTTCTTGTCATTTACAGCAAACAAAACGACATATGGGGATTCCCTAAGGGCCATATAGAAAAGGGGGAGACTGAAAAAGATGCCGCAGTCAGGGAAATCTTCGAAGAGACGGGCCTCAGGAGACTTAAGTTTACAGACACCTTCAGGGAAGAAGACATATACCCTGCTATCGGGAGGAGCGAAGAATTCTGGGGGAGCGAAATTACAAAGCACTCCATTTACTTCCTCTGTGAAACGGATAAAGAAAAGATACAAACCGACAATACTGAAATAACAGACTACCGGTGGCTTACCTACTCGGAGGCGGCAGAGCTCCTCCTCTTTGAGAACCTGAAAAATATACTCCAGAAGGCGCGGCTCCATCTCGAGGGGGTATCATGATCCATCACATTGAGGGCGGGTATGCAAACACCTATCTCATTGAGGGGAAAAACGGTTTCGTAGCCGTCGATGTGGGTTCCAATCTTGCCGCCGAAATGATACGGGACGCCGTAGGGAAACTGGGTGACAAAAAGGGGTATGGTCTGAGACTGATTACTGCCACCCATTTTCATATCGACCATGTGGGCGGAATCGAGAGACTGAAGGAGTTTTTTCCCGAATCGGAGGTTTATTTCTCTACCCCTGTAAAGAAGTATCTCACGGGGGAGGAAAAGCTGGCCATCCCTCCCCTTTCGAGATGGGTTACGGGTCTCATTCCCGTCGTGACTCGAATAGGACATCAGTATCGAAATTATCGTCAGAGCTTTGCCAGCAAAAAGGTGGGCATTCCCCTCCCCCTTATTCGCTCCTGTATCTCTCTCGGATATGAGCCCCGGTGCGAACTTGCCGAATCGTCGGAGATTCCCTATCTCCCCGGCTGGAAGCTCATCGAAACGCCCGGCCACACCCCGGACAGCATCTGCCTTTACGACCCAGAAGAAAAGATCCTCTTCTCGGGCGACACCATCCTGAACATGGAGGGAACGGGGGAGCTCAACAGATTCTGCTGCAGTATTCATGACATTGAAACCTCATTCAAAAAAATCTCATCCTTTCCCGTAGAGACCATCTATCCCGGTCATGGAGCCCCGATTACGGGGGTGGATGATCCCCTGAAAAGGGTAAAATTGTTTAAATGAGTCAAGATGGATCGGGGGCCATAAAGATCAAACATAAAAAGGAGCGGAATGTGATAAGAGAGGAACTGATTCAGAAGGTAAGGACATGGGAGAACAGGGCACTCACCGAAAGCGAATCAAAAGAGCTTCTTGATGCCTACGGTGTACCCGTTGTCACCGAGACGGTTGCAACGAGCGAAGACGAGGCCATCGAGGCCGCAAAGAGGGCGGGATTTCCCGTTGTACTGAAGGGTCTCGGCGCCACGCTCCTTCATAAAACGGAGCGGGGCCTTGTGCACCTCAACCTCGCCGACGAAGAAGCGGTAAGGAAAGCGGCCCTTCACATCGTCGAGGAGGCGGGCGACGAACTGGAAGGGATACTGGTTCAGCCCCAGGTTGCGGGAAAGAGGGAGTTTGTGGCAGGCCTCTTCCGGGACGAACAGTTCGGGCCCGTTATTATGTTCGGCCTGGGGGGAATCTTTACGGAGGCACTTTCCGACGTCTCCTTTCGCGTCGCACCCCTGACAGAACAAGATGCCACTGAAATGCTCGGAGAGATAGAGGCAAAATCTCTCCTTGGAGCCTTCAGGGGCGAAGAGGCCGCCGATCTGGATCAGCTGATGAAGACATTAATGGGCCTCTCAAGGATCGGGACGGAGTTTCCAGAAATATCCGAAATCGATATCAACCCCCTTATTATAGATTCTGCAGGAAATGTTTGCGCCGTCGATGCACTGGTCGTCCTTGGCAAAAGACCTGAACAAGCGGAGGCTCTTCGACCAAGTATAGATCCAGTTGCCATAGGGTCTCTTTTTTACCCCAAAGCCATCGCCTTTATCGGTGCCTCGGGCCGCATGGGAAAATGGGGGCACATGCTCCCCTCAAACACAATAAGCGGCGGTTATCAAGGCGATATTTATCTCGTAAATCCGAAGGGAGGAACCATCGCCGGTCGTCACGTCTACAAAACAATTGCAGAAATTCCAGATGATGTTGACCTGGGGGTTGTCACCTTACCGGCGAAGATGGTGATGGACCTGATCCCACAGTTCAAGGAAAAGGGGATCACAAACATGCTTCTCATCACCTCGGGATTTGGAGAAACGGGGGAGGAAGGGAAGGTCCTGGAAAGGAAGCTGGTTGAAGAGGCAAAAAAAGCTGGCATTCTCATCCTTGGTCCCAATACGATGGGCATCTGCAACCCCCACAGGGATTTTCACTGTACCAGCACCCCCGTAAAACCGATGGCCGGTTCCACGGCCTTTGTCTCCCAGTCGGGGAATCTCGGGGTTCAGCTTCTCGCCTTCGCCGCTCAACAGGCGATAGGAATCAGGGGTTTCTGCGGCTCCGGCAACGAGGCGATGATTACCGTCGAAGATTTTATTGACGGCCTTGAACTGGATGAACTTACAAATATAGTAATGCTCTACATAGAAAGCGTAAAGGACGGCCGCCGCTTTTTTGAAGGTGCCAGAAGGGTTGGTAAAAAGAAGCCGATCGTCCTTCTGAAAGGCGGGCAGACGCAAGCGGGAAATCGTGCCGCGGCGAGTCACACGGGTGCACTCTCATCAGATTCAAAGGTCTTCGACGCCGTATGCAGGCAATCGGGTATCGTAAAGGTGGAGCAGTCAATGGATCTTCTTGATCTCGCCGCCGCATTTTCCTCACTCCCCCTGCCGAAAGGAAACCGTGTGGCAATCCTGACCCTCGGCGGCGGCTGGGGGGTTATCACCGCCGATATGTGCAGCCAGGCAGGACTCCAGGTGCCCGGCCTCCCCGACGATATTCTGGCACGAATGGACACAATACTGCCGCCCTACTGGAGCAGGTCAAACCCTGCCGATATCGTCGGTGAAAGTGACAACACCATACCGATGAAGATAATGGAGGAATTTCTCAAGTGGGATGGCTGTGACGCCGTCATTAATCTTGGCATCCTCGGTCGCAGGATATTCGTGAAGGAACTGGCTGATTCCGTCCTCCATGCCGACCCCGACTATTCCGAAGATTTTCTGAGATCGGTAACGAAGATGCTTGAAGACTTCGAAGAGGACTATATTGCCTTTGTAGCACGTCTGATGGAAAAATATGGAAAACCGATCCTCGGTGTAAGCCTCCTGGAGGATGAAAAAAGACAGACCGTCTTCAATGTTGAAAACTGCACCTTCAAGAGCGTCTTTTACCCGACGCCGGAACGGGCAGTCAATGCCCTGAAGAAAATGTGCGAATATTATTGTTTCCTGAACCGATGACGCGGAGGAGATAACAATGCCGGCAACTGTTCCCTGGGACAGCCAGGATCACCATGAGTGGGCATCGAAGCATGCCCCGGGAAAGTTTATCGATCTCGAAGGACACACCACACACTACCTGGAAAAGGGCACGGGTGAGCCGGTTATTCTCATTCACGGCTTTTTCTATAATTCGTGCATGTGGGATAAGAATATTGATGTCCTCGCGGAATACTTCAGGGTGTTCGCCATCGATCTCTGGGGATTCGGGTACAGCACCCGTGAACCCCTCGACTACGGCTATCCCCTCTATGAGAGGCAGCTATGCGCCTTCATGAACGCCCTCGGTATTGAAAAGGCCACATTTATCGGCCAGTCAATGGGTGGTGGAACTTGTCTAAGACTTGCCGCTCATCGCAGGGATAGGGTCGAGAAGCTGATTCTCGTCAGTCCGGCAGGACTCCCCAATCCCTACCCCTTTATCGCCCGTCTTCCCACCATCCCCGGATTTGGGGAATTTTTCCTGAGTATGCCGGGAAACCTCGCCCGACGAATAGCCCTCTGGAACTTTTTTTTCGACAGGAACCTCATCACCGACAGTAATTTTGAGAAGGTCACCCTCCCCCACAAAATCAAGGGTTCTAACGAAGTCATGCTCAGGATACTCCGCGCGAGGTTCTTCGATACTCTCACAGATGAAATTAACAGCCTGAAAGATGCGGATATCCCCCTCTTGATTATATGGGGGCGTGAGGACAAAGGAATTCCCCTTGAAAAGGGTATACAGATGAATTCCATAATCAAGGGGTCACGTCTGGAAATACTTGATCGGGCAGGACACTGCCCCCACGATGAGCAATCGGCAAAATTCAACAGACTGGTCCTCGATTTTCTGATATCGAAATAAAAGTGTAAATAATTACTTTTATTTGGTATCATAAAGCCATGCCAAAATCCGTGCAGAATGATCCCTCCAGTCTCGCCGCCGCACGATTGCGAGACGAGGAGAAGGTGCGGGAAAAGATCGATGACAGGGGAAACCGCTGGTGTAAGATCTATTTTGGAAGCGGTTCTCACTTCATAAACTGGCTCAGGCAGTGCAAAGAGATATTCGGGGAGGAAAATATAGAGGTGGAGGAGGCTGATTCCACGGGACTTGCCTGCTTTGACGAGAGTGACGAAAAGGCATACAGGATCTGGATACTGGAACGACAAAACCGAAATAGCAAAGAATCATGAACGCTTAGATACATCAAATTTTTTTATACAGGTGTTCATATCTTTACGCGACGACAGGGGAGGATAATATAAATCCCTAAATTCAGTGTTAATTTTTTTAACTACTTGATATATATGTTCTTTTTTTGATGCATAAATCTTATGCAAAGAGCAATAAAGTCGAGCTTATAAGGTATTTACACATTTCATAAACATATCTATCAACAGGTTTGCTAACAGCTCTGTGGATTTCTTGAGACCCTCTTTTGGAACTGCTGCCTGATTGCTCCCTTACATGCGAAACCTCGCTTGAAAAACCATGTTCATTCCTGTTTTTCGCAAAAAGGAGGTGTTCCATGCAGAAAGATTTTCATTTTTACGGGATATACGTTCTCTGCCGGTCCAAGGGGATGCTCCCCTCGGATTCCAAGATCGTTGCCTATGCATCCCAGCACACCGATGATGCAAAGTACAATCATACCATAGCATTTGAAAACGGGGGACATTTCAAGCAGGTCCTCTGCGCTCACCGCTTTATTCATCCCGATGCATTTTCTCTCGATACGCAGTATGGCGTCTATGTTCCCTTTCACTTTATTCCCGGAAATAAGGGGGGGGGATTTCAGGAAAAAATGGTGTGCCTGGAAAACAGCGACATCGCCCAGGAAATGATGCGGGAGGTATCAAAGCTGACGGAAAAGCCCTATATCCTTCACCGGCTTGGAATCGCACTTCACGCCTATGCCGACACATGGGCACATAAAGATTTTTCAGGCCTGCAATCGGAACTTAACGATATCGATGAAATAGATGTGCGTAACGAAGAAAAAAAGGCCATACCGAAAATTTTTGCCCACTTTTTCAGGAATGTGACCGAGGCGGTGATACCGCAGGTCGGTCATGCAGAGGCGGCAACAATTCCTGATGAACCCTACCGGGAATGGTCATACTACAGTGTCTATGAGGACAGACAGATATACAAGAGAAACTGGATGCTCTATCTCGATGCGTCACGATCAATCTACCAGGAGTTAAAGTATTTCCTCAAAAAAAATCCCGAATTCAAGGCAATGCCAACCGTTCACTGGGGAAATATTAGAAGCCCGCTCCGCATGCAATTGATGGCCAAGGGATCACTGGAGGAGCGCTGCCGCAGCTGGATGAAAAAAATCAATGCCTCTGCCTTCGGTTTTGAATGCCTTCCCGAGGATAAAGACCTCACCTATGATGAGAGGGAATGGTTTAGAGAAGCGGTCGAGGTGAAAAACAAGAAAGGAAAAAACGATAAATATTATCGGAAGGAAAATTTTCATCAAAGCAACTGGAAATATTTTCATGACGCGGCCCTCAGTCACCGGTTTTTCGTCCATAACGAACTCCTCGCACCGAGGGAAATCATCTGCAGTTAGGATGCATATGTTCTCAAATAGCCTCTGATATAAGACTCCACGCTCTTTTTCGAACGGTAGATCCCAAAATGCCCCTCGCAGAGAATATCGGCGTTAAGATGAAGGAGCTTTTCCATCGAACGTTTCCACTCCTCAATATCGGACCTGAAGCTCGGGAGGAAAGGGCCGTGGATATCCTGTCCGAAAAGTATCCTTGTTTCGTCCCTGTCAATATAGAGGGAAATAGACCCGGGAGTATGACCCGGCGTATGAATCCAGTGAATCTCTTCATCTCCATACGTAAGAATTCCGCCATCGCCTGTCAGCTTCCTGTCAAGCGGAGTCGGCGGAAATTCCGTGTCGTACAAGTTAGCCGCGGTGGCGACGGGATCTCCCGATTCAATGGCACCGGCATCGAGTTCATGGCAGAGAAGAGCGCAGCCGAAACGATCCCTGAAGAGGGCCGCCGAGCCGATGTGATCGATATGACAGTGTGTAAGGATAAGTGTCGATATGCGGCATGGATCGAGAAAGAGGCCCTCGATGTTTTCAACAAGCTTCTCAAAAGACCGTCCCGCTCCCGAATCGATCATTACCACTTCATTCCCGCAGTTTACGATAAAGACCGCCGCATCATCGGGACTTGTTATATCGGGCCCTCCGACGATATATATCCCCTCTTCAATCCTTCTCTCTCCTTGCATACTCTCTTTCCTGATTTTCTCTTAGTATCGTGCCCCTATTTAGCGCTGTTATCCGATTCCCGAAGGGGGCTCTCTTCTCTCATATGGTCTCTCACCAGTTCGCTTACCGCTTTTATTCTCCTGTTTGACCACTTGAGATAACCTCCAAGCCGTATCACCATTTCATATCCAAGAAGGTCGTGTTTTGCATAGGTGCTCCTGTCCTCCCTGTCACAGCGCACAAAGGGTTTTGCCATATCGTGAAGAAGCGCCGCCCAGCGAATATCTCTTTCGGGCGATACCTGAGAGGTTACCCGGATGGTATGTTCCCACAGGTCATGGGAATGATACCTGCTCCGCTGGTCATAGTCCCGCTGACAGGAGAGCTCGGGAATAATATAGTTCAAAAGCCCCGTATCCATGAGGCAGCGCAACCCCTGATCCACAAAGGGCGCCAGAAGCAGCCGGTCGAGTTCCCCTACCCACCGCTCCTTGCTTACCTCGAGGACTCTATGACTCAGCTTCGTGATAGCCTTCAGAACGGCATCGTCAACGACAAACCCGAGCTGCGCCGTGAATCTTGCCGCCCTCAGCATCCGCAGGGGGTCCTCCTTGAATCGAGTAGTGGCATTCCCCACGCACCGTATCCTTTTCTCTCTGATATCGCGGGCCCCTGAAAAGGGATCGATTATCTTGCCATCTCTCATGGCCATGGCGTTGATCGTAAAATCCCTTCTGCTTAAATCGGCCGCTATGTCGTCCACAAATACCACGTCCGGTTTCCTGCTTCCCTTCTGGTATATCTCGGTCCTGAAGGTGGTGATCTCAACCAGATGACCTCCTATCTTAACCCCTATGGTTCCGAACCGTTTCCCCGTGAGAAAGGGTTTCCTCTCAGCCTCCCGAATCTTCCGCTCGATAGTTTCCGGGTCATGTGGCGTGCTGAAATCATAATCCTTCGGTTCCACCCCCAAAAGACGGTCTCGCACGGACCCGCCCACCAGGTAGACGGGAGAAATGATGGTTTTCACCTTTTTGTACACTTCATTCATTTACAACACCCTGCCTTATGCCGTATAATGCGAATTTATCACAAACAAAGAGAAATTAGCAAAAAATGGTTCACAGAGATAGAGACAACAATGCCCTTCCCCACCGGCGCGTTACCCATCCCCCCATACAAAGGAGCGATAATGAACGATACCGCGAAACTAATGGACCAGCTTGACGCAATCTTTAATCCCAAATCCATTGCCATTGTTGGAGTTCCCAAGGGAATGAAGGCGGGGAAGCTTTTTCTCATGGCCCTCCTTGATCAGGGGTTCCCCGGTAATATCTACCCCGTTCACCCCAAAGCTTCCGAGATAGACGGCCTCACGGCATACCCTGACGTTTTATCCATTCCCGGCCCCGTTGATCTTGCGATTGTTCTGGTTTCACAAGATCGCACTCTCCCCGTTGTTCGCGAATGCGCGGAAAAAGGGGTGACAGGAATTGTCCTTTTCACCGCAGGATACAAGGAAACGGGAACTGCCGAGGGAAAGGAAACGGAGGCCGAACTGACCCGTATCGCCCGAACCTCAGGCATGCGAATCATAGGACCGAACTGCATGGGACTTTATGCCCCGAAGACCGGTCTTGCCTATTTTCCGGAGCTTTCCAAAAAGCCGGGCCCAATCGGCATTATTTCACACAGCGGCTCTCTTGCGAACATTCTGTGCCACATGGCACCCGAAAAGGGACTCTACTTCAGCAAGGCCGTCAGTCTCGGAAACGAATGTGATCTTAGTTTTGCAGACTTCCTGACCTATCTTGGCCACGATCCCGAGACAAAGGTCATAGGAACCTATATTGAGGGAATCAAGGAGGGACCGCGCTTTCTCAATGCCCTGAAAGAGGCGTCCCTGAAAAAACCGGTTGTCGCATGGAAGGTGGGCCTCACCTCGGAGGGAGGCACCGCAGCGTTTTCTCATACCGGTGCGCTTGCGGGATCCAGCGAAATATGGGAGGGAGTGGTCAGTCAGACCGGGGCCATTCCCGTCGCCGGGTTCGAGGTATGGGTGGATACCCTGATTGGTTTTTCGCTTCTCCCTTCGAATCTGGGAGATCGAATGGTTATTATTTCAGGACCAGGCGGACTCGCCGTCTCCGCGGCAGAGGCCTGCGGAAAGATGGGGCTTCGACTTGCCGATTTATCATCAGAAACAACATCACTTCTCGCCGACTTTGTCCCCCCCACGGGCACAAGCCTCAAAAATCCGATAGATGTTGGTCTCACCGCATCACTTGATATCAACATATATATCAATGCGGCAAAGGCCGCGGCGAGTGATCCCGGAGTCGATGCCGTTGTCATGATAGGTATCGGCCTTTCTCCCGAGGTGAACAAGATCTATACCGATGCCATCATCGCGACAGCAAAAGAAGCTCGGAAACCCTTTGTCATCGTAAATATTCCCGGACTCGACGCGAAAGCAATTCAGACCTTCTTCGATGCCGGGCTCCCCTTTTTCGAATCGGCGGAGCGTGCCATGAAAACCTATGCGACAGTGAGACGGTATCAGCTCTGGCGGAGGGAAAGGAACGGCTAATGAGAAACAGTAATCTCCCTTATTTTTTGCACAGGCCATGAAGAAGAAACTGAAATGATTATGACAGGAAATGAAAAAAAGACGATGCCTATGAGAAAACCCTCATGGCTCAAAAGAAACCTGCCGAGGGGCCCCGAATATGAGAAGATACGGTCTCTTTTGAGAGAAAAGCGCCTCCATACCGTCTGTGAAGAGGCCCTCTGCCCCAACATATGGCAGTGTTTTTCCAGCGGGACTGCAACCTTCCTCATTATGGGTCCCAACTGCACACGAAACTGTAAATTTTGCGCCGTGGGCCACGGAAAAACAGAGAGTCCCGATCCCGGGGAACCCGAAAGAATAGCAGAAGCAGCCATCAGCCTGGATTTAGATTATCTGGTTATCACCTCCGTAACCAGAGACGATCTGCCCGATGGCGGTGCCTCATTTTTCGCAGAAACAGTTGCCGCAATAAGAGAACATATGCCAGAAGCACTCATAGAAATCCTGATACCAGACTTCCGAGGAGACAGATCCTCCCTCAGGATCGTTCTTGAAGCGGGCCCCCATGTACTGAACCACAACGTAGAAACCGTGCCCCGTCTTTACCCCGCGGCACGACCGGAGGCCTCATACGATCGTTCGCTGGGACTTCTGCGAAGATCCGGGGAAATTAAAGCCATAATACCCACCAAATCGGGTCTCATGCTCGGCCTGGGTGAAACTGACGATGAAATCGAAAAGACGCTTCGGGACATAGTCGGTACGGGATGCAGTATCCTCACGCTGGGCCAGTATCTTCAGCCTTCAAAGAAACACCTGCCGGTTGAACGTTTCGTCCCTCCCGACGAGTTTGACAAATGGCGCGATTACGCTCATAGAATTGGATTTTCCGCCGTCGCAAGCGGTCCCTTTGTCAGAAGCTCTTACCGGGCCAGGGAACTCTACGAAACAATCTAATTCTCGAAATACCGCTGAATCCATCTCTTTCTAACGAGGGTGAGGGACAACCTGAAAAGGAGGCCCTGTATGGGGGGAAGCGATTCAAATATGCCGAGTATTTTCTCCTGCCTCTTCTTGAGTTTCAGGATTTTCTTCAACCCCTCCATTTCATAGTCGGGATCGAGGATCTTTTTGCCTATTTCTCTTCCACTTGCGAGCGCAAAGGATATCCCCTCACCGGAGGGTTTCGAGGCAAGGCCGGCCGCGTCACCCGCAAGGAAAATATTTCCAAAGACGCAGCCCCTGAAATCATAGTTGACGGCACCGCCTCGTATGTCGTGAGGGGAAACCACGTGATTGTTTTCTTCGAGATAGTTTAGCAGGAACTCACGTGCCCTCTTCGCGGAAAGATGCTCCGGATCGAAATAGATGCCTATATTCGTATGGTCACGGTGTGGAAACTCCCATATATAGGAGGTCCCCAACTCCCGGGGATTGACATACCAGACAAAACCATCCCGCACCTTTTCCACATCACAGCAAAGACCGATTGAAACTCTTCTTCCCAGTCCAAGATGCCTTCTCACGAGCGAAGCAGAACCATCGGCACCGACAAGATATCGGAATGAAAAAATTCCCTTATCTGTCACGATACTTTTGGGACCTATGGATTTCGCGGAGGTCTCCTTCAAGAGGGTAATGTTTTTCGACCCTGCTATCTTACCTGCTTGATACTCGCCAAGATCCGCCCTCTCTATCGTCCGTATCGAATCTGCAAGGACCACTTCATATTTTTTATCTTCGATGAAAATTGTGTGGTTTCGGGCACCCTGCGTTTTCTCCAGAGGAATCTCGCATCTCCCCTTAAGGTTGGTAATACCCCCCGCGCATATCTTTGGCCCGATAACGGAATTTTTCTCTATCAGAAGTACCGTGAGAGCCGTATTTTCGAGCTCTTCCGCCACGGCAAGTCCGGCCGGTCCAGCACCTATAATGATGACATCATAGCTGTTTCCCATCATCTGTGATCACCGTGCTATAACTTAATAAAAAAAGCGCCACTCACACACAGGAGATGGCGCTTTTTTATCACGACGTAGCTTCTATTATTACAGGTCTTTCATGAGACGGGTTGCCCAATCACTGAACCACTTTTTATCTGACTTCAGAGCCTGCTCACAAAGGACTTTTGCCTTGGCCTTATTACTCTTTCCCCCTTTATCGATAAGCGTCTCAGCATAATACACCTGAAAATCGTCCCTTTCAGGATAGTACTGCTCAAACTCTTCGAAATAGGAGATGGCCTTGTCCTTTTTCTTCAAGGGCCACGGAAGGACGGACCAGAAACGGCCAAGCGCCAGAACTGCCCCGGCATTATCGTACATCTTGTCGATTTCATATACCGTTTCAAAGCTCTCCTGGGTCTTGTTCTTAAGCCCCTCTTTCAGGGCGGTAAGAATGCTGACACCATCGGAATAGTTACCCACGCACGTTCCGTACCAGAAGTATCCTTCGGGGCTGTTCGGATCGAGTTCGATGGCCGTATTCGCATACCCCATACCCTTTTTGGCGTATACCTTGCAGATATCTTCCCAGTCTTCGACCTGCTGTCGTTTCGACTCTTCAGAATACCATCGGTAGGCCCTCGCACACTTCCAGTTTGCCTCGTAACTTTCGGGATCCTCCGCCACTGCCTTGAGACACAGGTCTATGGCCTTCTTGTAGTTATCCACCCCCCCTGCCTCAAATAAGGCGTCTGCCTCAGCGAGATAGTCAGCAGCTATTGCACCGGCGGGAAAGATAAGAAAAACGGAAAGCAAAACCCCTAATAGAAAAAACCTCTTCATCTCAGTACCTCCTTTGTGTAACATTCTAATTAATCCCCCTTAAAAAGCGCTTAAGTATAAAGAAACAAAAATCGCCTGTCAAGGAAACAACGATTTATTATTACAGAGAAGCAGTTATGTTTTCAGCGTTCCTATCAGATCCTCGATATCATCGATTCCCTTGCGTTCCATATAGGCTACTATACCATCGATGATCTCCACAGTGGAACGGGGGTTTACAAAATTTGCCGTCCCCACCTGAACGGCCTTAGCTCCCGCAATGAGAAACTCCAGCGCATCCCCGGCCTTCATAATCCCCCCCACACCGATGACGGGAATCGAAACAGCCCGTACCACCTCCCAGACCATTCTCAGTGCAACCGGTTTTATTGCCGGGCCTGAGAGACCCCCGGTAATGTTGTTCAAATGGGGAATCCTCTTTTCGATATCAATGGAAAGCCCCGTCAGGGTATTGATGAGAGAAATTGCATCGGCGCCCGCATCTTCCACGCTCTTTGCAATCTCGGTTATGTCCGTCACATTCGGGGTGAGCTTCACAATAACAGGAAGGTCAGTCGCTTTTTTTACACCCTCCGTTACCTTAAAAGCAAGATCGGGATTCACCCCGAAGTCAATACCGCCCTTTGCTACGTTGGGACATGATATGTTTACCTCCAGGGCGTGGATGCCTTCCGCTTCGTTCACAATGTGCGCCACCTCGCAATACTCCTCTGGGGTATCACCGAGGATATTTGCAATAACCGGCACATCAAATTCTCTCAAAAAGGGGAGTTTCACATCGATAAAGGCCCTTACACCGACATTCTCGAGCCCCACGGCATTCAGCATTCCCGAGGCGGTTTCCATGATCCTTGAAGGTGGATTGCCCTCCCGGGGGGTAATCGAAAGCCCCTTGACCACAATCGCACCGAGGACGCTTAAATCTATAAAGGAGGCATACTCTTCACCGTAGCCAAAGGTCCCCGAGGCGGTCATGACGGGATTTTTCAGGACAAGTCCCCCGATATCGACAGCCAATCTTCTTGAATTATTATCCTTCACGGTAATTCCAGTCTATCTCCCCGGTATCAAAAACGGGGCCTTCTTTGCAGACCCTCATAAATCGCTTCGAGGTATTCTCGCCGCTCGCCCTCACGGCACAGCCGAGACAGGCCCCGATTCCGCAGGCCATTTTCTCCTCCACGGAAACCTGACAGGGGATGGAAAACTTCCCTGCTATCCGGGCCATCTCTTTTATCATACCGTAGGGCCCGCAGGCGAATAATGCCGAATCATCCCTTTCGAATGACAGCGCATCGTCGGCGACAAGATCCGTCACCGGACCATGATATCCGGCAGTTCCGTCATCGGTACTCAGTTTCAAAGACGAGCAGAGTCTCTTCAGTCGATCGAGACCGCAGAAATACTGTGAGCTCTGGGCGCCATAGTACAAAACCGTCTCCCCCAACTCGTCCCGACGCTTCTTGGCGAGAGATTCAGCAAGATAGAAAAGCGGGGCAATTCCCATTCCCCCTGCAACAAGAACAATCTTCTTTTTCCTCCGCGGTACGTCAAATCCCCGCCCCAGGGGTCCCAGTATTGTAACCCTGTCATCGGCATTCAGCTTTGCAATAAGGGCAGTCCCCGTACCGGAAATCCTGTAGAGAATCTCCATGACGGTATCACCGTCAATACTGTAAAGGGAATGAATACTGAAAGGCCTTCCGAGAAAAGGGTGATCACCCTCCTCTCTTCTCAGCATCAAAAACTGACCGGGAACTGATGCGCGAAAATCAGTGGGCACCCTGAGGATCATCAGAAAGTGATCCTTGAAGATTTCACGGTTTGAGATAATAATACCAGTCTCTATCGATTTTTCCGGATCTGCCATTGCTACAACATCCCCCCGAAGTCCGCCCACAGAATCAGAGCATCTTCGCCGGTATCATTATAATAAAGAGGTCTGACCACTTTTACCACAAATCCAAATTTTGTGTACAAGTCAATTGCCCCTCGGTTTGATTCTCTCACCTCGAGGGTCACCTTATCTGCCCCATTATCCGAGGAAAGGCATATCATTTCTGCAATCATTTTGGAAGCGATTCCACGTCTCTTCCAATCTCTGTGAACGGCAATGTTTCTCAGGTGAACTTCGTCAACGACAATGGAAAAACATATATAACCGACGATACGCTCACCGCACAGCGCAACGAGATCATGGCAAAGGGGGATAAAAAGCTCTTCAGCAAACATGGCCTTCGTCCAGGGCGTCGGAAAGGAAGTCCGCTCGATAGTAAGAACCTCGCCAAGGTCGTCAGCGGTCATTTCCCTGACCGTCACATATCCCCCGTCCAGTTTAACCAATGCACTCAAATTCTTCTGCCCCCTCTGGCACTACCGTCCCTCTTTCAGAATATTTCCATTATCAGTATGAAAACGAGAAAAAGACCCGAGAAAACAGGGATGGTTCCACGCATCTCTATCGTGCTCAGAGCTACCGAAACTCCAAGAAGCGGAATAAAGAAATAGGCGTAGGTGAGCGCCGTTATCACACTATCGGGAAGAAGGGGATAAATCGAAACGAGGAGGAATGTCCCTATCAAAAGAAAGATAAAAATAAAGACGACATAGATACTATAGGTTTTTATGAGTGCGAAGATATGGTTCCGTGATATTCCCCCTATATTTCCAGACTCGGCATCTTTTATTGCCCTCTCGGAAAGGATCTCATTCAATTTTACAATCCCGATATCGACCTTTTGACCGACGATCGCCAGAGGAAGGAACAGGAGAATAGCAAACGTTATGAGCTCTCTCGACAGATGACCCAGTTCCCGTCCCGCCAGTATGGAACCAGCCGCTATCAAAACTGAAGCAAGTGAGTCGTTGGGGGGGATGTGGGCGCCAATGACAAATCGGTTAATGAAGAGAAGTTCGATAAAGGCACCGATAATCAGACCCGTATAGGCTTCGCCCAGTACAAGGCCGAGTGCCGGGCAGATTACGATGGGTCGCGAGATCATGACCTGCAGAAGTATCCTGTCAAGACACAAAGCCCCACCCAAAAGGGCCACTCCGACCGAGCTTGTTACCATAATGAAAACCCGATACTAAAGTTTAATCTTTTCCTCGACGTCCCGAAAATCAACAGGTCTGTCATTCGGGATACACTGTATCTCTACTGTTACTCCGGAATCCACGAGAGTTTTCAGGTCTTCCGCATCATTACGGTCCAGATAAATTGAAGAGTTCACACAACACTTACCTTCGCTGTCATGAACATTCCCAATGTTAATCCTGTCATAGGCAAAGCCCAGTTTATATGCTCTCAGTGCATCGCCTATCCTCTCAAAGAGGATTATAGAGCTTCCGAATTTCCAGTCATTATATGAAAAGCTTTTAGAGAACTCCTCCACATCAAAGACGTACAATTCTATATAGCTCGGAACCACCATCCTGATGACGGATTCACGAAAAAGGTCTCCTGCCACCTCATCATTGACGACAATTATGGACACTGCTTGGAGAGAGGGGACCCATGCCTCTAATATCTGACCGTGAACAAGCCTGTTATCAACTCTTACAAGGATGGAATCCATTCATTATCCGGGAAGGCATCACGCAATGCTATTACTCAATCGCTGCCGACTTTTCTATTTAAAACCTCACTGGCGAGATAAATATTTTTCCTGCCGTAATCCCTTATAAAATTGGCAAATTCCCTGAGGTCTATTTCTTCTCTCATGGTTGATATTTTCAGCAACATGGGGAGGTTTACCCCCGTTACGACTTCAACCTTCCCCTCTTTGAGAAAGGAGAGCGAAATGTTCGAAGGTGTTCCCCCGAAAAGGTCCGTAAGGATTAAGACGCCCTTTTTTGAGTCAACCTTTTTGATGGCCGAGGTAATCTCCTTGTTGATGCTCTTCAAACTCTTGTTCGCATCGATCGAAATCGGGATAATCCCCGTGAGTTCACCCTTTATCATCTCTGCAGCTTTTATCAGTTCGCTGCCAAGGTTGCTGTGAGTTATTACCAGGACCCCTATCATGTTCCCTCCGAAACCATCGTTAGTCGCTTACGCTAAATAATTACCTCCCATATGTCAAGAATTTCCGTCCTTGACAGCAAACATTCTTCACTCTATATAGATGCTGTGCAACGACAATACTCTGGTAATGGATTAATATGACTATGAAAATCAAAAATACCTGCCCAAACTGCGGCATGGTAACCGAAACCTATCGAAACCCCGTACCCACCGTTGACATCATAATTGAGATGGATGAGGGGAAAATAGTCCTGATACTGAGGAAGAATGAACCGGTGGGCTGGGCGATCCCGGGAGGATTTGTCGATTACGGCGAATCGCTTGAAGATGCGGCCGTAAGAGAGGCAAAGGAAGAAACATCGCTGGACGTAACCTTAGTGAAGCAGATGCATACCTATTCTAAGCCGGACAGGGACCCTCGCCATCACACAATTTCCACGGTCTATATTGCCACGGGAAAGGGTATCCCGAAAGCGGCAGATGATGCAGCCGAAGTAGGACTATTTACGGAAGATACCCTTCCATCACCCATCATGTTTGACCACGGCCGAATACTTGCCGATTACTTTAAACGCTTAAGGGATGAGAAGAAGGAATATTGAAGCTCCCCGCAGCGGCGCTACGGGGAATCTCCAATTGTCAGAAAATCGTTTTGATTGTATGCACTCGCTCTTCCCTTCAAGGGATTGATCCAATAACGTACAGTCCCTTCATCGAACCCACGGCGTGGTGGTAATTATTCGCGAGGCATTTCTGTATTTATCTTTTTTTACCATCTCTCGTATACCCGCTATCGTCTTAACACCGAGATTTTTAGAGAGCATATTGACCAGCCATGACGGCAAATTCCCTCCCGGATCGGCGAGAACCTGATAGAGCACCTCGGTCTCGTTTTCACTGACGGGAGTGGCGATACACTGGCCTATAGTAATCGGCATACGCACGGCCTTTTTGTCCTTCTCATCGAAATCGGCAGATATATTCTTAACGGCCACCCTGATCGCTCCCGTTGACGCATCGATCATATGGTCCGCCCTGAAAACAGCGTATCTGTCATTAACCGGCCACGGCATGTCAGTCTTATTGTAGACAAACTTGACATCCTCGGTAGTTTGTAATCCCAGCAGTTGCAGTTTATAGGCCTCACTGCACATGAACATATACTCCGGCTGGGCGGAAGCGTCTCTCAGGAGCGCTTCAATAACCGGCACAGAGACCTTCACGATACCGATGGCCATCACCTCATCAACGCTCGTCGATGGTGCAGGCCTTGTATAGCCCACAATCCCTTCCGATTCATTGACCTTTTTCCATCCTCCCTCAATATCCTCCGCAGATGCCGGGAAAGAGGTCAAGAGACTAAGTATCGATACAACCACAATCACTTTCCAGATTTTCATATTCCACACCCCTTGAAGCTCCCCGTAACAAGTTGCGGGGAATCTCCGATTGTTAAGGAAATTGTTTGTTTTTTATTCTCGCTTCCCCCGCCGCAAGCAGCGGGGATTACGCTCGCTGTTCAATTCAATGTCAAAATTTAAATATCCGCTCGGCGTTTCCTCCCAGAACAGCATCAATCTCTTCTTTTGTAAATACCAGGCCGTCTGGTGCATTCTCGGGCAGATCGCGTATCATTTTCAGCCACTCCTTCATGGGAATAACGTTTTCGAGTATCGGATTGTCCGTTCCCCAGAGGAATTTATCGGCACCTGCCTCATCAAAGGCCGTTCTCAACATATGGCAGAACTCACTGAAGTTTCGTTTCGCAGAAACCTGCTGTCCCGAAAAATCGGCATAAAAGGTGGTTGCCTTGGCCGCGATCAGATTCACCAGTTCATGCCACCATGATGCTCCCATATGCGCACCGATCACCGTGAGCTTTGGAAAATCACTGACGACAGTATCCAGATAAACAGGCTGAGCATACTTGCTCTTCAAAGGTTTCGATATGGGACCCAGATGCGACAGGAGAGGAATTCCCAACTCCTGAGCCTTTTCAAGAACCTTGTACGACTCTTCGCTGTCGGGATAAAATCCCGATGTTGGGTGGTACTTCAGCCCCTGGCACCCGAAATCATTCACGGCACGGTCCAGGATATCAACGGCACCCTCCCTCCTCGGATCAACCCCGGCAAAAGCCACGACACGATCGGGATATGCCTGTGCCAGCGAACCGTAAAATTTATTGATATCATCGACAGAATCCTTTGGCTCTCCGATTCCATAACCCCAGTCGGTAACGAGAATAAGGGACTTGTCTACACCCGCCTCATCCATATTCGCTATCATTTTCGAGCCATCGGGATCCATCATAGCATCCATCAGGTTATTCTTTATCTCTTCTTTTGTCGGCTCACCAAGGTTGTTTTTCCTGAAGAAATCTATCGCGATCTCGGCCAGCTCGTTCCAATAATTGTCGGATATAATATCCCAGGTATAGACATGTCTGTGCGCATCTACAATCATAGTTCCCTCCTTTAGCCTCGTTGGTTTTTGCTACTTCAATGGTTTGATCCTCGGTGTAAATCGTTCCTCTCGTTCCGATCTTTTATCATACAGCAAATCTCAGCTCAAAATCATCTTTTTGGATTTAATCCTTGCCTGTGAATTCCGGTTTTCTGCCCGAAAGAAAGGAATCAATCCCCTCCTTCGCATCCGGTGATATGATATTTGCCCTGAAGGTCTCAAATTCCATGGATAATCCCGCCTCAAATCCCTCACGAGTACCGGTGATCATACACTTCTTTATTCTGGCTATCGCCCTTGTTGCCTGACGGGAAAGCCGAAGGGCATAATCGAAGGACTTTTCATAGAGATCATCACCTGAAAAGACATCATTCACGAGTCCGATTTCCTTCGCCTCCTCCGGCGTAATCATGAGCCCCTTGAACATCATCTCCACAGCCTTTGTCTTTCCCACCACAAGGGGCAAACGTTGCGTGCCTCCTATGGAGGGAATCATGCCGAGCCTTACCTCGGGAAGCCCGATCCTCCCCGAGTCTTGTGCCATAAACCGAAAATCACAGGCAAGAGCGAGCTCAAGACCACCACCGAGGGCATGACCGTTAATCCCCGCCACGGTAGGAAGTGGCAGTTCTTCCAGTTCATTCAAGAGCGCATGCGCTTTCGGGAGCGCATTGATGAGTTCATCATCAATCTCCTTTAGCGACGCCACATCATCTCCGGCAGAAAAAACCCCCGGACAGCTGCTCGTAAGAAGCACGGCCCGGGCCTCTCCTTTGGTTTTAAGCCTCTGAAGCACATCGGTAAAATCCTCAAGAAAGGGAATTCCCAGTGCATTGACGGGTGGGTAGTTCATTGTTATCACCGCAACACCTTCAACTACCTCATAGCCCAACACAGTATAGCCCATAGAAACCTCCCCCTTATCCAAAATTGACGCGGCACCAAGTATTATCTCAAACATATAATAAGTCAAGTTTTATTACATGAATTTCTAATGACATATAGATTAGCTGCACAAAAACATACATACTCTAGGTTTTTATACAAATTAGTTGATGAATAGTATGATTATTTCTTGACATAATGAATGATACTATTATAAATCAAAGTTCAGCGTGTCATAGTATACCTTACGATAAATGCGGGTGGAAAACGAAATGGGAAAAAAGACAAACAGCAACGATCCCAAAAAAGAGAGAAAACAGAATATTCAGAAGGCGATCAATATTATGGAGGGCGCCCTCGATGTTTTCGGAGAAAAGGGATACGAATCGACGACCATATCGGACATATGCAGGGCGGCGAAAATCTCCGATGCAACGCTTTATGAGTATTTCAGTTCCAAAGAGGATGTGCTCTTTTCCATTCCCGAGATCTACACAAAAAAAGAGCTCGATCGCATGATCGAGGTGGGTCGATATATCCACGGTGCAAAAGAAAGGATGCGTCTTATAATACAGGGTTATCTGGAGTTTTTCGAGAACAACCCCCTCTATACATCGGTTGTGCTGCTCACATTGAAGGGGAATAAAAACTTCACCAGTTCACCCGCCTATCAGGTTATTCGAAAATCGTCCCGTACCGTAGTCGAGACATTCCAGCAGGGTGTCGAAGAGGGAGTATTCAGGGATGACATTGATCCCTATATTGTCAGAAACATGGTTATGGGCTTTATCGAGCATTTGACCATACAGTGGCTTCTTATCGGGCGTCCCGAGAGCATATCCGATTATCGTGACACGATTTTCGACATGGTGATTCGGGCAATCGAGAAGAAAGATGACGACGATTTCGTAGAGGTCAAACTAAAGGTAGACAGGGCAAAAATCAAAAAGAGTAAAAAATCAAAAGGAAACAACTAAAAGGAAATGTAACACAAACTATAGATAAGGGGCGATCAGAATGAAAAGCTCGTATGCCGTCAATGACAGGGTTTTTGATATCGATTTAACCTCGGGAACAACAAACACCATTGCGATAACAGAAGAGGACAGACGTCGCTACCTTGGTGGTAAGGGAATCGCCCTCAAGCTTCTCTATGACAACATTGCACCCGGAGTTGACCCCCTTTCACCGGAAAATATTATCGTCTTTATGACCGGCCCCACAGCAGGAACGCAGTCTCCCGCCGGGGGCCGTTTTATCGTGGCCGGAAAATCACCTCTCACCGGCATTTTCGTTTCATCTCTTGCCGGCGGAAAGTTTGGCCTCAGCCTTAAACGGGCCGGTTACGACGGCATCATGGTGAGGGGAAAAGCCGCATCACCCGTCTATATAAAAGTGACCGACGGAGAGGTTACAATAGAGGATGCCTCTTCTCTCTGGGGGATGGACACCTATGATCTTCAGGAAACCCGCAAAGATGAAGGGGACTGGGTAACCATCGGCCCTGCAGGAGAAAACGCTGTCCGCTTTGCCGTCATTGCGGCGGGGAAACGCATAGCCGGGCGTGGCGGACTTGGGACAGTGATGGGATCGAAAAATCTCAAGGGCATCGTTGCGAAGGGAACCAAAAAGTTCGGCCCTGCCGATCCGATAGTATTCAAAAAAGCGGTAACGAAAGCCCAGCAAAAGGTCAAGTCTCACCCCAACACAGGCAAAGACCTGCCTGAGCTCGGTACTCCACAAAACGTGAAAATCTATGGCACATCAGGAATCATGCCGGTCAGGAATTTCAACCGGACGAGCTTCGACGAGATAGAGAATCTCACCGGCGAAACGATACGGGAGAATCACTTCCTTAAAAACCATGGCTGTGTCGGCTGCCCCATTCAGTGCGGACGGATGGGGCGATTTAACGGCAGAGAACTGGTGTCTCCCGAGTATGAAACCATAGGACTCATGGGATCAAATCTCATGATCGGCGACATTTCCGCGATCGCCGAATGGAACGACAAACTGAACAGGCTGGGCATGGATTCCATCAGTACCGGAAGCACTATCGCCTTTGTCATGGAACTGACCGAACGGGGAATTATTCAGAGCGATCTTTCCTTCGGAAATCCCGACGGCATCTCAGAATTACTGGAAGACATCGCCTACCGCAGAGGCCTCGGAAATGAGCTTGCAGAGGGTACGCGAAGACTCGCCGAAAAGTTCGGCGGCGAAGATTTTGCAATAAACGTCAAGGGTCTCGAAATGGCGGCCTATGATCCGAGGGGATGCACGGGCCAGGGGCTGGCATATGCGACGGCAAACTGCGGTGCCACCCATCTTTCGGGGAGTACGCATGCAATTGAAGTCAATACATATCTCAGCCAGCACGGAACGAAAGGAAAACCCCACTTCGTCAGGTTCATGCAGGATGTCACCGACGCCATTAATTCATCAATCTTCTGCATACAGACCATGTATCCCTTTCTCGAGGAAAACTTTGCCTACAAACACACGCCCATGCCCATCACGCAATTCATTATGCAAAACCTCCCCTCTCTCGCGGTTAAAACAACCGATCTTTCCGACTACGCCGGTCTGATGTCAGGACTTCTCGGCTATAGAATCACAAAAGACGATTACTACAAAGTCGGCGAAAGGATTTTCAACTTTGAACGCCTCTTGAACAGCCGCGAAGGAATAACGAGAGCCGACGACAAACTTCCCGCACGCCTCTTGACGGAAGTCCGGGAAGACGGATGGCCTCCCATCGAACTCGATAGCATGCTCGAAAAGTATTACCAACTGCGGGGGTGGGATGAAATGGGGCACCCGACACCGAGTGTTCTCGATCGACTTGAAATTCCGCATTAGGAGGGCACAATCATGACGGAAGAAAAAGGGCTGGTGCTTGTAACCGGTGCGGCAGGTTTTACCGGGCATCATATGGTAATGGAGGCGGTAAAGGCGGGCTTCAGGGTACGGGCAACCGATATTTCAAGCCGCCATTATAGCGCCATGTTCGAGGCCCTCGGCGTCGAATTCATCGCCTCGGACCTGACCCGCGCGGATGGGCTGGAGAGGCTTACCGAGGGAGTTGACTGTGTATTTCATGTGGCCGGCATCCACGATTATTCCACACCCGACAAGATTATACGCGCCATCAATGTTGGTGGTGTCGAAAATATCTGCAAAGCCGCACTCGCTTCAGGTGTCAGACGCCTGGTACACTGGTCATCGGT
>CAYSHT010000006.1:18759-34925 GCA_964430915.1 uncultured Syntrophaceae bacterium | reverse complement strand
GTCAGCGGTTCAAGTCCGCTCATCGGCTCCAGTGAAAAAAAGAGTTACAGGAAATGGCCTGTAACTCTTTTTTGGTTTATTATATTTTTTTTGACAGTTTTCTTTCCTATAAGGCAATACTATTCTTTTCTGGAGAGCACTTGACATCTTCATTGGTAACATGGGAGTCATCAAAAGGTAATCTGGCAGTATTTTCTCAGGTGTCAAAAGCGGAACGTAAGGAGAACTATGGAAACCATGCACCCCATCGGCATTTTTGACTCAGGCTACGGCGGCCTTACGGTCATGAAGGAAATCCTTAGGGAACTCCCCGATTACGACTACATCTACCTGGGTGATAACGCACGGACCCCGTATGGCACACGCTCCTTCGAAAGAGTATACAGATACACCACGGAGGCGGTCAGATGGCTCTTCGACCGGGGATGCCACCTGGTCATACTCGCCTGCAATACGTCATCGTCAAAGGCCCTCCGAACCATCCAGCAAAATGACCTCCCCAGAATCGACCCTGCAAGACGGGTCCTCGGCGTTCTCAGGCCGGTAACGGAACAGGCCGGTTCTTTCACGAAAACTGGGCACATCGGAATTCTTGGAACGGTGGGAACGGTGGAATCACAATCGTACCCGATCGAGATACGGAAGTTTTTCCCTGACATCACGGTCACCCAAGAGGCCTGTCCCCTCTGGGTTCCCCTCGTGGAAAATGGCGAACACAATAGCCCCGGCGCCGACTACTTCATAAAAAAGCATATCGATAACCTGCTTCTGAAGGATCCCGAAATCGATGCCCTGATTCTGGGATGCACCCACTATCCCCTTCTCATCAACAAAATAGGTCGTTTTTTACCCCCGTCGGTCGAGGTGATTTCTCAGGGCACACTGGTTGCGAGAAGCCTCGTGGATTACCTAAAACGTCATCAGGAAATCGAGGCTCGATGCAGCAAATCAGGGATTTACCGGTATTACACGACCGACTCGGCGGAAATCTTCGATTCCCGGGCGCGGATTTTCATGGATGCAACGATCAGGTCGGATCGGGTTACCCTGCCATAATGGTGCCTCACCGTTCCATATCGGAAGGGAAACATCTCAAGGATTCTCTCCGGCCTTTTTGAGGAGACGTTCCCAGTCTTCGTTTACCATCTCTTGAATCTGTTCCAGGTCTTCATCGGAGAGATGCTTGAAACGGCCCTGAAGTTTGAAGTATTCACGGACGGGATACTCCTTCGACTTGTAATTGATCGTATATTTGATACCGTCCTCGACCTCATAGAGGGGAAAGATATTCGTCTGAACGGCCATGCGGGCGATCTTGATGGACATCTCCGAGGGGATTCGCCATCCCGTGGGACAGCTTGAATAGATATGGAGAAATTTCGAGCCTTTTATTTCTTTCGCCTTCTTGGCCTTTCGAACTAGATCGTCCGGAAAGGCGATGTTCGCCGTCGCCGCATAGGGAATGCGGTGCGCCACGAGCGCTTCGACAATATTTTTCTTCCTCAGTTTCTTCCATTCAATGCCCGGCGTTGTCGTTGTCCAGGCCCCGTAGGGTGTTGAAGAGCTTCGCTGAATTCCCGTATTCATGTATGCCTCATTGTCATAGCAGGCATAGATGAACTCCTCGTTTCTCTCCACAGCACCGGAGAGCGCCTGAAACCCGATATCAAAGGTTCCGCCATCCCCGGCCCATGTAACAACCGTGGTCTCCGTATCGCCCTTGATATCCAGGGCCGCCCGGACCCCACTCGCCACGGCGCCCCCCGCTTCAAAGGCGCAGTGTATTACGGGAACCTTGAGTGATGACTGGGGATAGGGGCCCGCAATAATAGACCAGCAGCAGGCGGGAAGTACGATGATGGTCTTCTCGCCCAGGGCCTTTAATAAAAACCTCATGGCTATGGCGGCACCGCAGCCGGAGCAGGCAACATGGCCCGGGTAGATGTATTCATTTTCATGAATATTCTGTTCCATAATCTAAACCTCCTGAAGCCCTACCCACTCACTCTCACGTTCGGGAAAATCGCTCGCTTTTGCCCGGCGGTATATGTCCTCAATGACATCGGCGGTTAAATCACGTCCACCTATCCCCGCGATGTAGTTGAAAACAGGCGGGTGCTTCATCGTATTACAGAGAGCGGCGCGTATCTCCTGGGCGAAGATACCACTTGCTCCGAAGGAAAAATTTCTGTCAATGACGGCGACTTTCTTTGCGGAAGCAAGCACCCTGCGGACAATATCAACAGGAAAGGGTCGGAGCAATTTGATCTTGAGGAGCCCGACCTTTTCCCCCGCCGCCCGCAAATCTTTAACTACCAGGCGACTCGTACTTGCCGCCGTTCCCGAGCTGACCAGGATAATCTCCGCATCATCGCAGGAAACCGCCTCCACCTCTCCGTAACGGCGATTAAAAATCCTCTCAAATTCATCCTCCACCTGCGGAAATACCTCCAGGGCATCTTCCATTGCACCGGCAATGGCGTGTCGCATCTCCATATAAAAGGCAGGCGTTACCAGGGGTCCGAAGGCACAGGGCTTTTCCGTATCCAGTTGAAACTTCGGTTCCCAGGGCGGCAGATAATCGTCGACGAGTTTCTGGTCGGGAATATCGACGGGCTCATAGGTATGGGAAAGGAAAAAGGCGTCCAGGACCACCATGACGGGCAGATCCACCAGTTCACCCAACCGATACGCCTGAATGATGGTATCGAGGACCTCCTGGCTGTCTTCGCAGTATAACTGGATCCATCCCGTATCTCTCTGGGCAAGACTGTCAGTCTGATCGACCCAGATATTCCAGCCGGGAGCAAGCGCTCTGTTTACCTCGGCCATAACGATGGGAAGTCTGGCGCCCGATGTCCAGTGGAGGAGTTCATGCATCAGAGCGAGCCCCTGGCCTGATGTGGCGGTAAAAGATCTCACCCCTGTTGTTGCCGTTCCGATCAGTGCGGCCAGTGCAGAATGTTCGCTTTCGACACGCAGGAAACGGGCATCCATCGTCCCGTTGGCGCAGTATTCCGAGAGAAATTCCACGATATGTGTCTGCGGTGTAATAGGATAGGCGGATATCACATTAACCCGCGCGAGCCTGACTGCCTCGGCGACAGCCTCGCTCCCTTCAACGACACGTTTCATCAATCTTCCTCCTCCAGGCTCATCGCGTTCCGGGGACATTCAACCACGCAGATGCCACAGCCCTTGCAATAATCAAAATCTATGTGACGGCCATTTATACTGCTGTCATGAACGACTGCCATATCGGGACAATAGATATAACAGTTATCACATTGGTTGCAGAGTCCGCAGTTAAAGCATCGCTCCGACTCTCTCATCGCCACGCTCGCCGAAATCTTGAGATCGACCTCCTCGAAGGTGCAAAGGCGTTCATCTTTCAGCAGACGTGGCTGTGTGATGCCCTGAGTAAAACTGAAATAATCGGTGTTTATCTCTTCATAGGGTACGATATGCGAGCTTCTCTTGTACCGTTCCCCCTTCATATGAATCTCCATGGAGTGAGCGGGCCCATCTCCCACCACACAATTCGCCAGCTCTTCATCGACAGAATCCAGGCCTTTTCTGAATACTATATCAAGCGCGATGGCAGCCTCTTTACCCGAGGCCACTGCATTGACAACGCTTTTGAACCCTGCCGTCAGATCACCGCCGAAAACCACTGCGGGATGATCAGACCGATTAACCATGACGCAGTTATTGAGGATCTTAATGTCGTTATCCTTTTCCGGAGGTTCTAACCACGATTCGGCAGCCACCTCCCCTATCGCTTTAAATACCCTTTTTATCCTTATCTCCTCGGTTGTATTACCATCCCTCTCTACAAGTGCCCTCCCATCCGTATCCTCACCCGCGACCCTCATTGGGCCGAGAGTCATGGCATACTCTCCGGCTTCCTCGGCGATTTTGATCGGCGCCACAAGTTCCCTGAGTTCAACCCCTTCATCGAGAAGCATCGCAACCTCGTCTTTAAAGGCGGGCATATCCTGGCGTCTCCTCCGGTAGGCGATCAGTGCCTTTCCTCCAAATCTGATAACACTTCGAGCCACATCGACGGCCGTATTCCCTCCCCCGATGATGACGGATAATCCCTCGACGGAAGGAACCTCTCCTTCACGGACACGCCTCAGAAAATCGAGACCGTTTGCGACCCCCTTCAGATCCTCACCCGGAATACCGAGGCTGCCCGAGGCCGAATGTCCGCAACAGACGAAGATGCCATCATATATACCATACATATCCTCAAGTGAATCGCGGGTTATTCGCCTTCCCGTATGTATCCGGACCCCCTGAGATTCTATCTGAGACAGATCATTTCTCAGGGCCGAAAGAGGAAGGCGATAGGAAGGAATCCCCCATCTCAGCACACCTCCCGGTTCAGGCATCGACTCAAAAACATCACAGGCATACCCCAGAAGCGTCAGAAAATAGGCACCGGCAAGGCCGCCCGGTCCTGAGCCGATTACAGCAATCTTCTCTTTCCTTAGAGGAAGCCTTTCAAGGACCGGTTTAAAATCATTGCGTGCCGCCGTATCGGAGAGAAAACGCTCTATGGTGTGTATTGCAATCGCTTCATCAAATTCACCCCGGTTACATGCACTCTCGCAGGGATGGTAGCAAACCCGACCACACACACCGGGAAAGGGATTCTCCCGAAGGATTGTCTCCCAGGCCTCTTTAAATAACCCCTGTGTCGCGAGCATCTCGATCCGGCCGATATCCTCTCCTGCCGGACATGCAGCGCTGCAGGGAGATGTCTTTTCCTCATAGCGGGGTCTGAGGAAACGCCACGCCCCTGTCTTATTGCTCTCCGTACTTATATAAGAGCAGGGGATCAATATCGAAGGAGGAATCGTCATCCCTTTGCCTTTCGCCATAGCTATTTACCCGTTTCCGATATCATGCCCACCAGTTGAACTGCATCAAAGGCATCCCTGGCTGCCTCAATATTTGCCTCATATCCCGCGACTATTTCTTCCTTAATGGCATCAGCTATCGAATCAATGGGAGGCATTTCCAATATGCGTGCAAAGGCACCGATCATCGATGTATTGACAATGGGCTGGGTGCGCGAACCGAGGTGGTGGTCGAGGGCGATACTGTTTGCATTGACGAAGGCGAGACGAAAATTGCGAAAGGGGCTTACGTCGTCGGGAATAGCGTGACTGTTGATAAGAATCCATCCACCCGGCTTGAGTCCTTTCGTCACATCAACGTTCTGCAGAAGCGTCCGATCCTGAACCGCCACATGATCGGGAGTGTAGACATTCGTTCTCGTAAGGATCTTTTCCCTGTCGAGGCGTACATAGGCCTCAACGGGAGCCCCTCTTCTCTCCACCCCGAAAACGGGAAAGCTTTGGACCTGGTACCCGGCCCGGAAGAAGGCCTTGGCAAGCATGATAGTAGCAACTACGGTTCCCTGACCGCCGCGACCGTGAAATCGTATTTCCAGCATATTCTATAACTCCACGATTATTAGGTTTCACTCCATACGACAACGACGGCCCGTGCAGTTTCCTTCAGAGCCCGAAAACTATGATTGATCTCAGATTCAAAATAGATAGCATCGCCGGAGGTAAGAACCTCCACTCTATCATCGGTCCTGAATTCAAGATCCCCTTCGAGAAGATATAAAAATTCCTCGCCCCGATGAGACATGAAGATCATGTCGCTCCTGTCCATCGGCTTAAATTCCACCAGAAAGGGCTCCATATGTTTATCAGGTTTGTTCATCTCAAGGGATTCGTAAATATAATCTACTTCCCCCTCGTGATGGTGGGGCCGTCGCTTAACCACGATCCTCTCACCGGCGCGCGTTACCGATATATGGACGGCCTTTTCCACCTCATCGAAGAAATAAGCCATACCGACGTTCAGAGCCTTGGCCAGTTTAATCAGTGTGGCTATGGGAGGACTCACTTCACCACTTTCTATTTCTGTCAAAAGTGACTTCGGAAGGTCCGTTTTCGTGGCAAGATCCTCCACCGTATAATGCCTTTTCTGTCTCAGCTCTCTGATCTTATTCCCGATTTTGAGCCCTTCAATCTCGCCCGAATCAAAACCTTCTTTCTTCACCATCTTTTCACTCCAAAAAGCGGATTTTTACGCTATGACAAGCATCAATTTACCGATGAGAAGCAGAAAATATTACGAAAATGGAACAAATACAACTGGTTAATAGAATAGAATTTCAGCCACTTACTATGTACTTGTAATAATAAACCTAATACTCTTTTTGTCAAGATCATTTATGAGTACAGTTTACTATAGCAACATTGCTCCCGGAAGGAAAAAATAAAAAAAGTTTGACTTTAAATTTACAGAAGAGTAAAAAATTCTTGATGATTGTTCCTTTCAAGATATGTTGTCCTGAATTGAGTTAGCGCATGAATAGTGCGTAGAAAGTTTATTTGTTATTGAAGCAGAATCCTTAATAATTGAGATATTTTTACATATAAGCGTTGCGAAATTATGACAAATTCTCATCTCGATCAAATTATTACCTCTATGTTCTCACTATTAGTAAGTTCACAGCCAAAGGCTATGAAAGGTTTCGGTATATATAGTGCTTTATCAAATCTAGCTAATAAAGGAGGCAAGGAATGACAACATTAATCATTATTGTCGGTTTTCTGATCTACTTGATACTTTATTTTACCTACGGTAAGAAGCTAGAACGGGACGTGGTGGTAGCCTCAGATGATAATGAGACTCCGTCACAGCGTCTCTATGACGGGGTCGATTACGTCTCGGCGAGGAAAGAGGTCCTTTTCGGACACCATTTTGCCTCGATTGCCGGTGCCGCGCCCATTATAGGTCCCGCACTCGCAATATGCTGGGGATGGGCTCCTGCTCTCCTCTGGGTCTGGTTCGGCAACATCTTCATCGGTGCCGTTCACGACTATCTTGCCCTTATGGCTTCAGTGCGTTACGATGGAAAGTCCATTCAGTTTGTCGCCACCGACCTTATGGGAAAGAGGACCGGATATGCCTTCTACTGGATTGTCTTCTTCCTCCTCATTCTCGTTGTCGCGGCCTTCGCCGCTATTGTCGGGGGAATGTTTGTGAGAACCCCTGCTATCGCATCGGCCTATGCCTGGAAAATTTTTGCCGCTCTTATTCTGGGAGTTCTGATGTATCGTTTGAAGATGAATTTCGGCGTGGCGACTATTATCGGTATCATCATGCTCGGGGCCGCCATCTGGCTCGGTACGGTAACCCCCATAGCCGCGAGCTATACAACCTGGATGTGGGTATTTTTCTTCTACATCATTATTGCTGCTGCTATTCCCGTTAATGTCCTTTTGCAGCCGAGAGATTACCTCAATTCCTGGCTCCTCTATGCGGGATTGGTCCTGGGATTTATCGCTGCCATTTTCGTCTTCAGGGGATTTGAAATCCCCGCATTTTCATCCTTTTCTCCCGTTCTTCTGGGCGGCAAACCGACCCCGTTCTGGCCGGCAATTCCCCTTGTTATTGCCTGCGGTTCCCTCTCCGGATTCCACTCCCTCGTCGCTTCGGGAACGACATCCAAACAGCTGGATAAGGAGAGCAACGGCCTCCTGATTGGCTATGGTGCCATGTTTACGGAGGGATTCCTTTCCACTATCGTTATCGTTTCCATTGCCGGATTCGGGTATACGGCACTCCAGAATGCGGGTGTCACCACTGAGACATTGAACCCGGGCAACTGGGGTGCCATGTTTACCAAGGCATCGGCATCGGTAAAGCTTTCAAAGGCGAATCTTTTTGTACAGTCATACGCTGATATGGTCGGGGCGACATGGCTCGGATTTATCCCCACTAAGTTTGTCAAGGTTATCGCCGGCATGTGGGTTGCGTCCTTTGCCATGACCACACTTGACACCACGAATCGTCTGGCCCGGTATTGCCTGTCCGAGATGGCGCTGCCCTTCAAGGAGAAGGCGGAAGGATTCTACAATATCCTTACCAACCGCTGGATCGCTTCTGTCATCCCTGCAGCTATCGGGATCTGGCTTGCGGCAACGGGAAACTGGCTCATTATCTGGGGATCTTTCGGCGCTGCAAATCAGCTGATCGCGTCGATCGCCCTCATGACGGGTGCTGCCTTTGTCGCCAAGAAGCTGAAATCCTCCTTCGTGAATGCGGCTGTTATTCCGGCCTGGCTTCTCTGGATCACCGTAACTGCTGCACTTATCTGGTTCATCGCAGTGGTCCAGCCGGGAGCAATCGCGGCCAAACCGGGCCCCGGATGGACGGTTATGGTAATACTGATCATTATGCTGATCCTGAATTTCATCTTTATCGCAGACTTTATCAGGACGAAGGCCTATAAGGTAGAAGAATAACTCACAGAGAATAATCTGTTTCACCGGTGTACGGCCCTCAGGGGCCGTGCACCGGTCTAACCAATAGTATCACGTGCAGTCCACCCATATGAAATTCTCAATTCCTGATTTTTTCAAACAGTTATTTAAAGGGCTCGATGCGTTACATCGCAGTAATGCCGCGGCACTTACCGTCTTTGAGGTGGAAGAACTTGAAAATATTTTTGCCCTGCTACTCCTCGGCTCCTTTGTTGGATTTCCTTCCCCCCCCACATTTCTTGCGGTGGAACTTTTGCCCTTTATGGAGAAAGAACTCAGAATTCTGAACAAGAGAGCAAAGGACAGCAGTGACATGTTCGCCGAAATGTGCGGCACCATAGGTATTGACTAAATGAAGATTCTTTTTTTCACTGGAAAGGGGGGCGTCGGAAAGTCAACAATGGCGGCTGCGGCGGCCTGGCAACTCTCTCAGAAAAAGCGGGTGCTGATTGTTTCTCTCGATCCAGCACACAACCTGGGAGATATATTTGGTGTCACCATCGGGGATAAAAAGACACAATATGCAGAAAGCCTCTTTCTCAAAGAGATAGACCTGCGAAAGCTTTCGAAGGAATATCTTAAGAGGGAAATCAGTGTTCTCACCAATACTTACCGATACCTTCAGACGCTAAATCTCGATAATTACTTCTCCGTATTGAAGTACTCACCAGGTATCGAAGAATATGCACTACTCACCAGTATCGAAAAAACAATACGGGAAGAAAAGGACTTTGACTTCATAATATTCGACACCCCCCCCACAGGGCTGACGCTGAGATTCCTGGCACTCCCAAGTATTACTATAACCTGGATCGACAGGCTTATCCAGATACGGCGGACGATCCTGGAAAAACGGCACACCATACATCGCATACGGGGAACACTCGACGATAAAGAAACCATACTCGATTACAGTGAAAAAGATGACGATGTGCTAAAGAGGCTCAAGAGGCTGAACGACAACTACCAGTCACTCAACTCGGTTTTACAGGGGAAAGACTCCTCCATCATCCTCGTCTACAATCCGGATATCCTCTCGCTGAGAGAATCAGGACGGCTTATGGAGGGACTTCATGACCTCAGACTCCCCCTTCGCATGCTCATCAACAACAAAGTCACCGGGGACAACGAGAGAATGTCGGACTATGTCGATGAAAGGATGGGACAGATGGCCCGGGATATCCCCATAAAAAGGATTTCTCTATCAAAGGTACTTCTTGACGGTAAGGAAAACAAGTTATACGATATAAAAGAAGATGTAGCTTCCGTATTCTTATAACAAAAAGAGGGCGATGTTTAAATACGAGCACCTGATAACTCAACCCGTTTTCTTTCTTTTCGTCGCATTTTCATTCCTTCTCACACTGGGGTACTTCTGGGGACGCAGACAGAATAGAGATATCTATCTCTCCGTCTTTAATGATCTTGTGAATATAGTAAAGCCGGACGACCAGACCTTTACCAACATAGGAGGGGCTATCGGGTATCACGCCAAACTTCATATAAAAAAGAAGGGTGCGCCCATATCCCGCGTCGATGCAACAATAACGCTGCTGCCGAGGCACTCCTGGCTCTATTTACCCATATCGAAACTCATACGGCGACACGACCGGTTGTTTATAACAGTGCATATGAAACAGCCTCCCCCCGAAGAGGTTCATCTGATAGAACATTTCTACGACGGATTCAGAAAATCTAAAATTACGAACGCAGACCGGCTGAACAGGGAAGACATTAAGTGGGGAGATCTGGACTTTCATCTCTATTATGGAAGCACAGCGATGCGCGACAAGATCATGAAATTTATGGAGGCACATACCGAACCGGGAACCATACGGCACATCGCGCTCGTACCCGAGCAGAAAAGCGGGTTCATCTTTATGATTCCAAAGAAGGATGAGGTCGCCCGATATCTCAAGCCGGCCTATGATTATTTACCGAGGCTGATAAAGAGTTGAAAAAGAGACATACAGATCCATCCAGGGCAATACGATGGCTGTTTATTCATACGTAACAGGATTTCCCCTTCTCTTACTTGTTATTGCATTAAGTGCCTTTATTGCGCTCGGCTATTCCAGGGGTAGAAAAAATAATAATAAAATATGTATATCTGCGTTTCAGGATCTCGCGGAGACATTCAAACCCGATGACCAGACATTCACCAATATCGGAGGTCTTGTCGGTCATCACGCCAATTTCCGTTTCGAAGAAAAAGACGTTGTCAGTGAAATAGACGCCACCATCACCCTGCTCCCGAGACATGCCCCTCTTTATATGCCGATATCACGGCTCCTTATGGGAAATGACAGATTATTTATCTCATTATACATGCGATGCTCACCACCCGGTGAAGGGCATTTGATTGAAAAGGAATACGCCGGTTTTCGTGGACCAAAAATTACGAACGCCCCTCGCCTCTATCGGGAAGAAGTCAGGTGGGGACCATATGATTATTACCTCTATTATGAACAGATGAGCATGTACCGCCGTTTAATGGAATTTATCGGAAACACTCCCGATCCGGGCCACATACGACACGTGGCAATCATGCCGGACGAGAGAAAGGGATTCATATTCATGATTCCCGAAGAGGGGGAAGTGGCAAAATATCTGAAGCCGGTTTACGGGCTTTTGGTCGATATTTTTAGAGATTGATATCGAAAGAGGGACGCAAAATAATGAAGATTGCCGTTTTGGGAATAGGAGGTGTGGGAGGTTACTACGGGGCTAAACTGGCCTCGGCATACGCCTCCTCAGAAGAACACAAGATTTTCTTCATAGTAAGGGGCGACCATTTAAAGGCCATACAAGAAAAGGGCCTCACCCTTATAACGCCGACGGAAAGCTTTACGACAACACCGAGCGTTGCAACGGAAAACCCGGAAGAATTGGGCCCCCTCGACCTGGTACTCGTTTGTGTCAAGGGCTACGGCCTCGAAGACGCCATCCGCCTGATTAGTCCCAACATCCACGCAGACAGTATCGTCATTCCCCTCTTAAACGGTGTGGACAATGCCGAAAGGATAAAAAAGGTCTTGAAAAGGGGAATTATCATGAACGGCTGCGTTTACATCAGCAGTCACATAGAGAGGCCCGGTGTCATCGAACAGACAGGGGGATCATGCAAGCTCCTTTTCGGCCCCGAAAATGGTCTGTCTGGGGGCTACCGGAATATTGAAAATCTGATGAAGCATGCCGGCATCGATGCCGTTCTCTCGGAACATATCGCCGTTGATGTATGGACCAAGTATATTTTTATAGGCCCCATGGCGGGGTTCTCTTCGGTTCTCCAACTGCCACTCGGAGCAATCATGAAAGATGAGAAAAACCGCGCGATGCTCGAAGGATTGATGAAGGAAGTAGCCACCATTGCTGCGGCACAGGGGATAGATCTTCCCGGTACTATCGTAAGTTCTTCGCTTGCGATGACAAATAATTTTCCCTACGATACCAAGACTTCCATGCAGCTGGACCGGGAAAAGGGAAATCTTATGGAGGTTGACACCTTCATCGGATACATTGTAGAAAGGGGGAAGTTCCTCGGAATTGAAACCCCACTTTACGAGAAGATACTGTCCGTTCTTACCGAGAAGTAAGTGTAATTGAAGCCGGTTAATTAAATCATACCGGAAGTATTAGCTTTGAAAAACTACATGGAAATGAGTTATTCATGACAGCAGAGTATAGAGATTTATCACTTCCCAACCGTATATTGCTTGGTCCGGGACCCAGCAATATCCCACCTCGCGTATCAAAGGCAATGTCAAGTCCCATGCTGGGTCATCTTGACCCCATTTTCCTTACCATTATGGAGGAAGTTCAGGAGATGCTGCGCACGGTCTTTATGACTGAGAATCGCTTCACCATACCCATATCGGGAACAGGAAGTGCCGGCATGGAAGCCGCTCTCGTTAACACCATAGAAAAGGGAGACCCCGTGCTGGTGTGCGTGAATGGCGTTTTCGGAACGCGTATGTGCGATATTGTCGAGCGATGCGGCGGTATTCTGAAAAGAGTTGATGCCGAGTGGGGCAAACCGTTCGATACGGAGATTGTCCGCCAGACACTGGAAGATTTTCCCGCCAAGATAGTCGCCGTCGTGCATGCCGAAACATCGACGGGAGTATTGCAGCCACTCGAAGAACTATCACGGATAGTTCATCAACATGGCGCACTTTTCATAGTTGATGCCGTAACGTCTCTCGGCGGCATAGAGGTAAAGATAGATGACTGGAACGTCGATGTCTGTTACTCGGGAACCCAGAAATGCCTGAGCTGCCCCCCCGGTTTAGCTCCCGTCACTTTCAGCCCGAGGGCCATCGAAAAGCTGAGAGGGAGGAAAGAGAGCGTGCAGTCTTGGTATCTCGATATGACCATGCTCGAGAAATACTGGGGGCCTGAAAGGGTCTATCATCACACCGCCCCCATTAGCATGATCTACGCGCTCAGGGAATCCCTCCGTCTGGTGCTCGAAGAAGGCCTGCAAAAGAGGTGGGAGAGACACAGAGAAAATCATAATGAGCTTGTATCGGGGCTTGAAAAACTCGGGTTATCGATGCTTGTGGAAGAGAAATACCGCACTCCGATGCTGAACTCGGTTATCATACCGGAGACGGCCGATGACGCCTCGGTGCGGCAGCAACTCCTGAATGAATACAATATTGAGGTAGGAAGCGGCCTGGGGCCGCTCAAAGGAAAGATCTGGCGAATCGGTCTTATGGGTCATTCATGCACAAAAGAAAATGTGGACCTAATCCTTTTTGCCTTAAAGAAGCTACTATAATTATATAGTCACACTAAGTATGGAAGGGAGTTTGTTTATATGGATATATTAACAGGCGATATATTGGAACCCCTGATGCACAGGCAGATGGGAATATGTGTCTCGGTGTATATGCCAACGCTTCGAAAGGGGACGGAGATACAGCAAAACCAGATTCGATATAAGAACCTTCTAAAAAAAATAGAAGAAAGTCTGATTTCAAGTGACCTGCGTCCCTCCGAGGCAGAAAATCTCATGACACCGGCACAGGAACTCCTTGGAGATGTCCCCTTCTGGCGGAACCAGAAAGATGGACTTGCCCTTTTTATATCAGAGGAGTTGTTCAGATATTACCGCTTACCCAGAAAGTTCAAGGAACTGACAGTGATAACCGACCGTTTTCACTTGAAACCGCTCATTCCCATGATAAGCAGCAACGTCGAATTTTACATTCTCGCCATCAGTCAGAATAAAGTCAGGTTCTTTGAGTGTTCACGCTATCAGTCGAAAGAGCTTACACTTAAGGGAATTCCCGAAAATATTTCAGAGGCCCTCAATCTCGACGACTTTGAAAAGCATTCACAACTCCATACGGGCTCGGAAGACACCAAGACGAATATACTTCAGTACTTCAAGCATGTCGACAGGGGACTGCGGGAATATCTTAAGGGCAAAAAATCGGCCCTCGTCTTTGCCGGCGTGGACTATCTCTATCCTATTTACAGTGAAGCCAATACTTACCCCTATCTTTCTGAAAGAGGAGTTTCCGGAAATCCTGAAGGATTGAGCGCAGACGAACTGCATAAGCTTGCCTGGCCAATCGTGGAACCAATTTTCGAGAAGAAAAAGGCCGACACTGTGGCACAATATTCTCAAAATGCCGGTACGGGACTTGCCTCCGATAATATTGAAGAGATAGTACGCTCATCTTATCACGGAAGGGTTGGAATATTGTTTGTTCCTGTTGGCATACAGCAATGGGGCACCTTTAATCCCGACACCGATGAAGTTCTTGTAAGCAAGAGTGCGAAAATGGGCCATAAGGATCTTTTGGACTTCGCGGCAATCGAAACCTTATTGAATGGAGGAACGGTATACGCCGTTGAACCAAAGGAAGTGCCTCATGGCTCAACCGTGGCCGCCATTTTTAGGTACTGATATAAACTGACCAAGGAGGAGATAAATGTTCAAGAAAATTCTCTATCCCACAGATTTCTCGGATGTGGCACAAAAGGCCCTCAATTTCATCAAAGAGCTTAAAAACGCTGGAGCAGAAGAGATTGTCATTCTTCATGTCATCGACAAAAGGTTCTTTGATGCCATGGCCTGGTACACCACAAAGAACCTGCCCGAAATAGAGAAAGATCTCATAAAAGAGGTAACAGGCGAGATAGAACCGATCGAAAAGGAACTGAAGGATATGGGCTTCAAGGTGAAGGTGAGAATTGAAACGGGAGACCCCTTCACCGAAATACTGAGGGTGGAAGAGGAAGAAAACGTCTCCGATATGGTCATCGGTTCTCACGGAGTAAGCAATATAGAGGAGATGTTTCTCGGCTCCGTCTCGGAAAAGGTAATACGAAAAGCCAAAAAGCCCGTTCATGTCATAAAGAGATAGCCAGTACGTAGTGACTCGCTCTTTCAGAGGCTTAGGGGAAACTTCCCCTAAGCCTCTTTTTTAAAATAATCCTGTCTCTCAAGACTGAAAAAAATAAAAAAAGTTGCAGTATCGACCAAAAAATTGCATTATGCGGTGCTAGATTGACGCGGGGTTAGATACAAAAAAGAGAGGGAATATCTCAGTGCGCAGCTGGTACAATAAAACTCTTCCATTTTTTCATCATTCGCCTGATTTTCCCGAATAAATTCTGAAGCCTCATATGTACCGACAGGAGATATCGTATGACTACATGATATCTCACTTCGAAAAACATAGAATGGACAGAACTTTTTCTTGATTTATGACCGCCCAGTCCATATTATGCACCGATAGTTCAAATATGACCGATCGGTCATATTTCGGAGCCCTCGATGGAAAACAAAAAACTGGCGCGAAAGAAGGCAATGCAGGCCTACACGAAAAAGGATATTCTCAAGGCGGCCATCGATATTATAGCCACGAAGGGTGTTCAGAACCTTACCATGGACCGTGTGGCTACCAAAGCGGGTGTCGCCAAGGGGACCCTCTACGCGCACTTTAAAAACAAGAAACAGATCTTCGATGCGGCAATTCAAGAAAGTATCGTGCCCCTTCTCGAGGAATTTTCATCCATATTTGAGAGCGATCTGCCTCCCGACAAAATGCTCGAGAACATTGTTCGAATTCATCTCGAGTTCTTTAATAAACAGAAGAAGCTCTATCGAGTGCTGCTCTACAGCCGCGATGCTGCCCAAGACGGGATAAGTCGCTATAACTCCAGTGAATATAAAGGAATTATTACGAAAATTTCGGTAATCGTGGAGGAAGGAATCGAACAGGAACTCTTTCGACCGCTGAACACAACCAAAGCAGCCGCCATGTTTATCGAGTCAATTATTGCCGTGGCGATTCAGCGTCTTTTCAGTAATGCCACCACACCGATTGATGATGATGTTACGCTCATCAACGGAATTATGATGCGGGGAATTGAAAAGTCATGAAACGTGTTTTTTATTACGATTAAAAGGTGCCGGGGGTTAACAGTATAATGCAAAAGGTATCAATTACCACCATGCGGAACGTTGCATATTGCATCGTTATTTTTCTCATTCTCTGCGGCTGTGCGACCAGACAGGACATCTCTAAAGACCTGACCGCAACGAGGGAAGCGGCTTTCAAGGATTGGCAGCATCAGAAAAAGGCTACCGGCGATAAGACAACAATCATCGAGGGTTCCCTTCCGCTCGAAAAGGCAATAAAATTATCCCTCACGTATAATCGCGAACTGCAGTCGATATTAGAAGAAAAAAATATCGCAAAGGGCCGAATACTTGAGGCATACGGAGGAGTGCTGCCCAACATCACGCTGAACGGAAACTATACCCGTCAGGACAGGGACAGTAAA
>CAYSHT010000006.1:0-18659 GCA_964430915.1 uncultured Syntrophaceae bacterium | reverse complement strand
GCCCTGTCGGTCACGCAACCCTTATACCGGGGGGGTGCGGCAACTGCCGCCCTGAGGGCATCCCGGTTCTACGATGCGCTTACCGACGAGAACGTGAGGGGCGCAGTTCAAAAAACAATTTATGAAACGATCAGGGCCTACCGCCAGACGCAGCTCGTCCGTGAGCAGCTGAAAGTCACCACGGCGGATGTCGCGCTCGCCGAGGCACACCTGAAAGACGTCACGGTAAAAAGAAGGTTCGGTACGGCCTCAGATTTTAATGTGCTCCGATCACAGGTCGATCTATCGAATGCGCAGGCCGAAATGATTTCCTTCCAGAATAAATATAACACAGCAGTGGTCAATCTTCTTCAGGTAATAGGAATGTCCCAGGAAAGCAGAATCGAACTGACGGAAAGCCTCGTATACGAACCCCTCACCGTTGAAGAGGAGACGGCAATACACAAAGCATTCAGAAACAGGCCCGACCTCGCCGCCGCCGACCTGTCGTTACGACTGCAGAATGAATCCCTGAATGTGGCAAAGAGCGGGTACCTGCCTCAGATAAACGCCTTCTATAACTACATTATGGGAAAACCTGATCCCTACATTGTCACGAATGATGACTGGGGAAACGCATGGTTTGCCGGAATCAACGTCACGATTCCCATTTTTGACGGTCTGGTGAGAGAGGGTCGTGTCACCCAGGAAAAGGCCTCGGTAAGAAAGCGAGAGATCGGACTTGTCGACGCCCGTGAACGGGCGCTTTTTGAAGTGCGAACAGCCATACTGAATCTCAGGGATGCCGACGAGTCCGTCAATGTTCAGAAGCTGACGGTCGAACAGGCACAGGAAGGTCTCCGGCTCGCCGAGGTGGGTTACAGAGAGGGTATTCTCGACCAGGTTTCGGTGCTCGACGCACGCTCGGCCCTGACAAAGGCGCAGCTCCTTTATTACAAGAGCCTCTTTGACCATGTCCTTGCCAGGCTTGATCTTCATATGGCAATGGGAATTCTCTCCGGTGACGAAAAATCACAGGGGACAGAAGCAGTCAGAAATTGAGTTTAATAGAGCATCTTACAGAAGAGGTGAGAGGATAATATACTATGCTGATTTCCGATACTTCCATACGACGCCCCGTCATGACACTTACCATCATGGCAGCCATTCTTATCTTCGGCTGGATTGCCTATAAGAGCATGGGCATCGATCTCTTTCCCCAAATCGATTTTCCCGTCGTTACCGTGCAGACAGTTCTCGAGGGCGCCAGTCCTGAAGTCGTTGATTCAGACGTCACTGACGTTTTGGAGGAACAGATCAAGACCATCGGCGGTATCAAATTTCTCATGTCTCAGAGCTATGAAAGTCTTTCCATTATTGCCGTCGAATTCGAACTGGCAAAGGATGTTGATGTTGCTGCCCAGGAGGTCCGCGCAAAGGTAAACCTCGCCGAGAGAGAGCTTCCCGATGACGTGGACAAGCCCGTGATTGATAAAATGGATACGGCGTCAAACGCCGTTATGTGGATCACCGTTTACGGAAGCGCCGATTACGGCGAAATGTCCTACTATGCCGACAAGGTCCTGAAGGAACAGCTGCAATCGATAAGCGGCGTGGGTAACATCCAGTTGGGAGGACTGAGAGAACGGGAAATACGCGTCTGGCTCAATCCGGAAAAACTGAAGGCACGGGGGCTCACAGCCCAGGACGTGGTAGCCGCCATTAAATCGAAGCACCTTGAAATGCCAGGCGGCCGTATCGAAACAAAGGAAAAGGAATACAGCGTCAAGATCAAGGGTGAATACACCTCTGTTGAAAAACTGAAAAACCTGGTGGTGGCCGAGCGAGACGGAACCACGATCAGTCTGAGGGAACTGGGAAAAGTAGACGATGGATTTGAGGACCTTAGAAATATTGCCCGTTTTAACGGTCTCCCCGCAATAGGGCTCGGAATCAGAAAACAGTCCGGCACCAATACGACGGAAGTTATCGATGCCGTGAAAGTAAAACTGGAGAAAATCAAGAAAGACACCCCCGAAGGCATTTCTATCGGTATTGCCCTCGATACCTCGGGATTTATCAAAGAATCGATGGAAGGGGTACGGTTCGATATTATATTTGGTGTCATTCTCACTGCCCTTATCATGTACCTCTTTCTCAGGAATATCAGGGTCACCTTCATCAGCGTGACGGCAATTCCCATCTCGCTCATCGGCGGTTTCGTGCTCATGAATGCGCTGGGATTTACCGTCAACAATCTGACCATGCTGGCCATGTCGCTCTCTGTGGGGATGGTGATCGATGACGCCATTGTGGTAATGGAAAATATCTTTCGTCATGTGGAGGCCGGCGAAGATCCTATGGATGCCGCCAGTGTGGGCACCGGTGAAGTGGGTCTTGCCGTCATTGCCGCCACCTCTTCTGTCGCGGCTGTTTTCATCCCCGTGGCCTTCATGAAAGGGTTGATCGGCCGTTTCTTCTACCAGTTTGGCGTGACGGTGGCACTCACGATCATTATTTCGGTACTCGTCTCTCTGACCCTGACACCCCTTCTCTGCTCACGCATGCTCCACCATCAGCGATCTCATAAAAAACTCTACATAATCCTTGAAAATGGCTTCCTGGCTGTAGAACGTGTCTATCGAAGGGCCCTGGAATGGGCCGTTACATATCGCTGGACGGTCATTCTCATTGCAGTTACCACCTTTGTTATCGGAATATATCTGGTGCGGTTTATAGGAACCGAGTTCATTACTCAGGCCGATTCGGCCCAGTTTAAGATCGGATTTGAACTTCCCACGGGCACCTCGATTGAAGAGACGGCAAAAAGGCTCTATGAGCTTGAAACAATCGTCGCAGATCAACCCGAGACAGAACAATATTTCGGTGCCATCGGCGTCGGCGGAGGTGCAGAAGTAAACAAGGGTGTCATGATGGTGAACCTTGTCCCCAAAGGAGAACGTAAGAACAACCAGCGGGAAATCATGAGAAGGATGCGCACAAAACTTGAAACTTACAAAGACATGATCTCCTCTGTTGAATACCTCGAGCAGATTGGAGGGGGCAGACGTTATGCCGATGTTGATCTTGTCATAAAAGGCCCTTCCGTAGAAGAGCTGGCCCTGGTAAGTGAAAAGATCGTCGCGGACCTGAGATCACGGGACACCTTTGTGGGAGTTGATACGGACCTTCGCATTACCAAACCGGATGTCAAGGTTCACATTAACCGGGATCTCGCCGATGATCTCGGCGTGGATGTCAAATCCATCTCCGATGAAATCTATATCCTCTTTGGGGGGACCGATGCGGCAAAGTTCAAAGAAGGGGGCTATCGATACGATATCCGCGTAAAAGCACTCCCCGAATACAGAACGGATCCCTCAGACCTGGAGATCATCTCCGTTCGCGCCCGAGACGGTCGCCTTATCGAAGCCTCAAACCTGATTACCCAGGAGGTAAGCATGGGACCGAACGTCATCAACCGGTTTGACCGCATGCGTTCGCTGACCCTCTATGCTGACGTGGAAAAGGTTTCCGTCGGTGAAGGCCTCGTGAAGGCAGAAGAGATCATCGCAAAATATCTGCCAAAAGACGGAAACTGGGACACAGCGCTCACCGGAAAAACCCAGGTATTCAAGGAATCTTTCCAGTATCTGTTTCAGGCACTTCTGATAGCCGTGCTCGTCATTTACATGATTCTCTGCATTCAGTTCGAGTCCTTTGTCCACCCCTTTACGATGATGCTCGCATTGCCGCTTTGCACGGTTGGCGTCTTCGGTGCCCTTCTCCTGACGGGCAAAACGCTGAACATCTTTTCTTTCATCGGCATCATTATGCTCATGGGGATCGTTACCAAAAACGGCATCCTTCTCGTCGATTTCGCCAATCAACAGCGAGAAAGGGTATGAATAAGGTTCAGGCGATGCTCACGGCAGGCCCCATTCGACTAAGACCTATCCTGATGACGGCATCGGCCGTGATAATTGGGGTAGTACCGGTGGCACTGGCCTTAAGTGAGGGTGGCGAAACGCGGTCCCCAATGGCAATTGCCGTAATCGGAGGAATGATTTCATCGACACTTCTGACGCTTCTGGTCGTCCCCGTGGTTTACCTCATGCTTGACGATGCGCAGGAGTGGGTGTCAGGGAAGTTTAGGAGAAAAAACCGCCGCAGAGTACCCATCAATAAGGTCAGTGAAGAAAAACAAGGAGAATAATGATGCAACATATTTCGTACAGAAAGCATGTCAAAGCACTTCTTATCATTTTTACTGTGATTCTGCTCACAGGATGGGCCGCTGCCGGCAATGCCGAGGAAACTACAGCAAAAAAAGCTGAGGCAACTCAGAAGGTTAAAACATCCTCTGTGGAATTGCGTGATTTTCAACCCATCATACAGGCAACGGGCACACTGGTTCCACGTCGCCACACTGACGTGTATGCCCTTGCAGGTGGTCAGATCGAAAAATTACCGGTGGATATAGGAAATCATGTATCGAAAGACGCCCTCCTTTTCATGATTCGAACTGTCGACTATCGTCTTGCGCTTCAGCAGGCAGAGGCAAACCTCGCACGTGCCGAGGTGATGGTCAGGGATCGCAAACGGGAAAAGAAACGGATCAAGAATCTCTCCGAAGCGGGATCAGCCACTCAGCAGATGAATGATCAAACGATCACCGCCTACGAAGAATCGGAAGCGGCACTGGCCCAGGCAGTTGCGGCCCGCAATATTGCCCGACAGGCACTCCATGACTGCACTACCGTAGCACCCTACGATGCCGTCATTACGGCACGATACCTGGAAGAAGGAGAGTTTATCGGAAAAGGCAAGAAAGTCATCGAAATCATGGATTTGTCAGTCCTCAACGCCGAAATGGAACTTCCCGAACGGTATGCGGGAACAGTTACGAAGGGTCTCTCGGTCGATCTCTCATTCAATTACCGGTCTGAAAGTGTTGTGGGAACCGTTGTGGCTGTCAATCCAAAGCTGAATCCCGCTAACAGGACATTTCTGGTGAAAGTGGCTGTCGACAACCGCGACGGAAACCTTCAGGCGGGCCTCTTCTGCTCCGGCCGTTTCAAGCTTCCTGTCAAGGAGAAACAGATGGCAATTCCCACCGGAGCCCTCATCAGAGACGAGGGACGCTCCGTTGTGTGGATTATTAAGGATGGCACGGTCTATAAACGCGAGGTGAAAGAAGGTTCTTTTTTCAACGGCTTCGTCTGGATACTCGAAGGTCTTAACCCTGAAGATACCGTCATAACGGAAGGTTCCGGAGGACTGATTGAAGGAAAACCGGTCACGATACTTGAATAAAAAGTTGAATGTATCTGTCAATTAAAGTAAAGGAGAACCTTCATATCAAACATCTGAGAAAGAAAGGACAGCTCAATGCAGATAAGGGAAATTGAATTACATGATCTTGACATCGGGACATACATTGAAGAACAAATCGAAGCGATTTCGGCAGCCGTAGGTGATGGCCTCGCGGTAAATGCGCTTTCCGGCGGCGTCGATTCTGCCGTCGTTACAATGATTGCCTACAAGGCACTCGGAAGCCAGCTCAAATCCTATTTTATAGATTCCGGCCTCATGAGAGAGGGTGAGCCGCAACAGATTGCCACATGGTTTGCCGACTTGGGCGTTCCCGTCGAAATCATTGATGCCCGGGAGCAATTTCTCGATGCACTCAAGGGGAAGCTGGATCCCGAAGAAAAAAGAGAGGCGATTACGCAGACCTTCTATAAGGACGTCTTCGGAAAACTCGTGAGGGATAGCGGAGCGAAGCATCTTCTGCAGGGAACGAACTACACGGATATAGAAGAAACCGTTGCCGGCATAAAACGACAGCACAATATCCTTGAACAGCTCGGCATCAACCCGGAAGAACAGTTCGGCTACAAGGTCCTGGAACCCCTGATTCAATTGAGGAAACCTGCCATACGGGAAGTCGGAAAGGCCGCAGGGCTGCCGGAAGCGATATATAAAAGGCCCCCCTTCCCCGGACCCGCCCTGGCGGCGCGCGTGCTCGGTGAGATTACCTGGGAAAAACTTGAGACTTTGAGGACGGCCACAAAGATAGTAGAAGATGAGCTCTCCGAAAGCGGCGCCTTCCAATACCTCGCCATACTTCACGAAGACAGGGTTACCGGAATGAGGGACGGAAAAAGAGATTTTGGTCTCCAGATCGAAGTCAGGTGCTGGGAAAGCGAGGATGCGAAAACGGCGCTCCCCACGAGATTGCCCTATGAGAAACTGGAGAGACTCGCCGACAGGATAACCGCTGAAGTGAAAGGTGTCGTAAGTGTAACCTATAATATTACAAAAAAACCGACATCGACGATAGAGGCGATCTAATATTCGCATTCGCGTCAATCCATTACCGTAAGAACTCGAATAGGCCCTCTTTTTACGTTCATCTATTGCGAAAAAAGAGGGCCTTTGACTGAGATCAAATGATGGCGGACATTCAAAGACAAAAAGCAGGGGTGGCCTGGCTCTCGGTTCTTTCCAACACCATCCTTGTCATCACAAAAATCATTATCGGGGTATGGATAGGTTCGGTATCCGTCATCTCCGAGGCCATCCATTCAGCCGTCGATCTCATTGCCTCACTTATCACCCTTTTCTCAGTCAAGACCTCGGGCAAGCCCGCCGACAGTGAACACCCCTTCGGACACGGAAAGATAGAAAACATCTCAGGGACTGTCGAAGCCCTTCTGATATTCCTTGCCGCCGGTTGGATACTATATGAAGCAATTGGGAGGCTCCTTCACCCCGAACCGATCGAACTTTTAAGCTGGGGCATCGGCATCATGGGTTTCTCCTCTGCCGCCAACCTTATCGTATCGGAGATGCTTTTCAAGGTAGGAAAAAAAACCGATTCCATCGCCCTTCTGGCGGATGGCTGGCATCTGCGCACCGATGTCTATACCTCGGCAGGCGTCATGTGCGGTCTTGGTTTTATCTGGTTGGGAAAATGGATTTTCCCGGAGACGGACCTTCAGTGGGTGGACCCCGTTATCGCTATCACCGTTGCACTCATCATCATACGAACCGCATACCGGCTTACCGTTCATTCGATCCGGGATTTGATAGATGCCTCTCTCCCCTCTCATGAGGAGGATGAAATACGGAAAATTATCGGTGCCATGTACCCAAAGGTCCACGGTTTTCATGAGCTTCGCACCCGTAAGGCCGGAAATACCCGCTTTATCGAATTTCATATGAAAGTCGATTCGAAGTTGACGGTAGAAGATTCCCATTCCATTGCGGAAGAGGCCTCAGCCACAATAAAAGAACACTTTCCCGGTTCGCACGTGAACGTCCATGTAGAACCATGCGACGGACGATGCGAGAGCGATTGCCTAAAGGGGTGCCTCCTTTCCGAAGAGGAGAGAAAAAGGATAAGCGGAGATATCAAGAACCTGCAGGCGGCCGATTTATAGTCAGAAAAGCCATATAAATAAGGCAATTATTTTTAGCAAGACCGTTTCGATTCGGGATCATTCCAAATGGCAATTACAAAAATATCAGGAAATATTGTGGACGTCCTCACAGGTGAGATCTATCCCGGAACACTGATAGTATCTGAGGGAAAGATACGGGAGATATCGAGAGAAACAGAAGATTATAAAACATTTATCATTCCAGGGTTTATCGACTCACACATCCATATCGAAAGTTCAATGCTCACACCCTCCGAGTTCGCCCGTGTATGTGTCATTCACGGAACTGTCGCCGCCGTATGCGACCCCCACGAAATTGCAAATGTGCTCGGGATAAAGGGCATCGATTATATGATAGAGGATGCCAGATCGGTGCCCGTGAAATTCTACTTCTGCGCACCCTCCTGCGTTCCCGCGACAACCCTGGAAACGTCAGGAGACGAACTGGGCACCGAAAAGATAGAGGAACTCCTGAAAAGAGATGAGATACTCGGCCTGGGAGAGGTCATGAACTTTCCGGGAGTTATCAATAACGACCCCGACGTGATGAAAAAAATTGAAAGCGCCCGAAGGTATTCGAAGGTTATCGATGGTCACGCGCCCGGACTTTCAGGCGAAGACCTTGAAAAATATGTGCGTGCGGGAATATCGACGAATCATGAGTGTCTTTCGGCGGAAGAGGCCCTGGAAAATATAGGGGCGGGAATGCTCGTTCAAATAAGAGAGGGCTCGGCCTCGGCAATCTTAAGCGAGATGCTCCCCCTCATAAACGATCATTTCGAACGCTTCATGTTCTGCAGCGACGACAGGCACCCCGACGATCTCGTGAAGGGACATATTAACGACATGGTAAAACGATCGCTCGAGTATGGGATCGATATCATGAAGGTCCTCAGGATTGCATCGGTAAATCCGGTCATGCATTACGGATTAGACTCAGGGTTGCTCCGCGAAGGCGACAGCGCGGATTTTCTCGAAGTGGATAACCTGAAGGATATGAACATCCTGAAGACATATATCGAAGGAAGACTGGTGGCCAGGGAGGGCAAAACTCTCATACAAAGAAGCCCTTCGAAGATACTAAACAATTTCGCAACACATAAGAAAAGTGTCAGCGATTTTGCAGTCCCCTCTTCGGAAGGCCGAATAAATGTAATAGTCGCCATGGACGGTCAGCTGATTACAGAGAGACTGGTCGCGAAACCCAAAATTGATAAAGGCCTTGTCATCTCCGACACCGAACGGGATATCCTCAAAATTGCTGTCGTAAACCGCTACAGAGATGCCCCTCCTTCTGTGGGCTTTGTGAAGAATTTCGGACTTAAAAGGGGGGCCATTGCCTCCAGCGTTGCCCACGATTCTCATAATATAGTGGCCGTGGGAGTAACCAACGAAGACATAGCGCGAGCGGTCAATCTGATAATCGGGGAGAAAGGCGGCATTAGCGCGGTCAGTTGTGACGAGGAAATGATCCTTCCGCTTCCAATCGCGGGAATTATGAGTGATAATGATTATGAAACCATCGCTCTAAACTATACTGCCATGGATCGCTTTGCAAAGACCATGGGATCGAAACTAACGGCACCCTTTATGACCCTCTCCTTCATGTCGTTGCCCGTCATACCGGAGATAAAGATCACCGACAGAGGTATCTTCGATGGTAGTGCATTTAGGTATATAGACCTTTTTCACTCATAAGGGGATTATTATCCTTTGCGCTTTTCGAAAGGAACGTGCATAAAGATGTAACCTGAGAAACAGAAAGGAAACGAGAGACGATGGACGAAAAGATTTATCACAGGCTGGCACAGGTCCTGGACACCCTCCCGAACGGTTTTCCCTCGACGGAGACGGGTGTGGAAATCAAGCTTCTAAAAAAGGTATTTACACCCGACGAGGCGGAGCTCTTCTGCGATCTCACGTTGACATTCGAAACCGCCTCCCAGATCGCCGAGCGTACGGGCCGGCCCCTCGAAGGTCTCGAAGAAAAGCTGGTATCGATGTGGCGGGAACGCGGCCAGCTCTTCGGCATCGATCTCGGTAGCGTCAAGATCTTCAAGATGATTCCCTGGGCGGTGGGCATCTATGAATTCCAGCTTGATCGGATGGACCGTGAATTCGCCGAACTCTGCGATGAGTACAACCGGGTATATGCAGATCAATTCTTCCATACAAAACCGCAGCTCATGCGGGTGATCCCCGTGGAGGAGGAAGTTCCCAACGGAAATGAGATACTCCCCTTCGATCGAGTCTCTGCGATCATCGAAAAGGGCGAGTCCTTTGCCGTCGCCGACTGCATCTGCAGAAAGGAACGACGTTTGCTGGGCGAGGGGTGTGATAAACCCCTCGAGGCGTGTCTCGCAATCGCACCGGTGCCAGGGCTTTTTGACGAATATCACTGGGGACGCCCCATTACCAGAGAAGAGGCCCTCAATGTGCTCCGCACCTCCGAGGAAGCCGGACTGGTTCATCAGGCCTTTAATGTAGAAGAGGGACAGTTTTTCATCTGCAACTGCTGCGGATGCTGCTGCGGCGTTCTCCGGGCGATCAATGAACTGGAAATCCACGATGGCAGTTATTCAAACTATTATGCCGAGATCGATCCCGATTATTGTACCTCCTGTGGTATCTGCGCCGATGAGCGATGTCAGGTGAATGCCATCGAAGAGGGTGACGATGCCTATACCGTCATCAGGGAAAAGTGTATCGGTTGCGGTCTCTGCGTGAGCACATGTCCCACAGATGCCATCAAGCTCGTGCAAAAAGCCCCGGAAGAACAGATACACCCTCCGAAGGACGAAAGGGAATGGCTCAGAGAACGGGGCCGAGTCCGCGGTGTGGATTTCAGTGCCTATGAACACCCCGTCAAGAGATGAAGCTATGAGACCTTAATCGTATGTAAAAAAAGAGGGGTCAGTCATGGATATTAACTTTCTCAAGCGATCTATTTTTCAACGCTTATTCGGGAGACCGGTAACCGGCGAACCGGCTGATGAAGGATGCTGGACGTATGCGGATAACAGGATAGAAATTGATCTCTCGCGGGCACCGGAGCTGGCAGAAAAGGGACATGGAATCAGATTGGAGGGAAAAAATCTCCCCCGGAGAATCCTTGTGATCCGCGGTGAAGACGGCACATACCATGCCTTCGAAAACAGGTGTCAGCATATGGGGAGACGTCTTGATCCCGTTCCCGGAAGCGAAACGATTCAGTGCTGCAGTGTGAGCAAATCAACCTATGATTACAATGGCAATCCTCTTTTCGGACCGGCAAAGAAAACCGTGTCAACGTTGAGTACGAAAGCTGATAAGGAAAAACTGGTCGTCACGCTGTAGCGTCACAATCCTGACACATATAGTTTATAGTACATCATTAGCTTCAAAGGTATGATTTAAGAAGGGTCAACGACAATGGAACTTCCCATGTACCAGATTGATGCATTTACGGACCGTCCCTTCTCGGGCAATCCTGCCGCAGTCTGCCCCCTCGAAACGTGGATCGAAGATTCTGCAATGCAGAACATCGCGGCCGAAAACAACCTCTCGGAAACGGCCTTCTTTGTAAAGAATGGCGACGAGCTGAAGGTCAAGAAAACTGATGATCTTTTCGTCATGGATTTTCCCTCACAGCCACCGGTTCCCTGTGATGCACCGGCAGACCTGATGACGAGTTTCGACAGGAAGCCAACAGAGGTCCTGAAATCAGCCGATTATCTTGTCATCTTCGAAATCGAAGATGATGTCAGGAATTGTCACCCCGATTTCGAACGGCTTAAAAATGTTGATACCAGGGGGATCATCGTAACCGCTCCGGGGAGCAAAGTTGATTTTGTGTCCCGTTTTTTCGGTCCCAGGGTTGGCATCAACGAAGACCCCGTTACAGGCTCATCCCACTGCACACTGATACCCTACTGGTCGAAACGCCTTCGCAAAGAGAAGCTGCATGCCCTTCAGGTATCGAAGCGCGGCGGAGAACTCTTCTGTGAAATGCAAGAAGACCGTGTCCTGATTGCGGGAAGGTGTGCCCTCTATATGAAGGGAACCATATCCCTGTGACAGGAAAAGGAACCGCCCGGTTAAGATCACGCTATCGAAATTCCGATGATAAAAAAGGAGGAACATCATGAACAATCTTTTTCACCCGGAGGCGACAGATCAGGCACTCGCCATTTTGCGAAGCGGTAGCTGTTTTCAGTGGTATGTCATTCCGATTCTCGCCCTTGTTGTCTACGTCTACTTCAATGAGATATCGAAGAGAAACTGGAAACCTATAGCGGCCGGCCTTTCTCTTTACATGGTACACTGGCTTGCAGAAATCATAAACGCCCTCATACAGTATTTCAGCGGCCATGCCCTCTGGACGGTGCCCACCGGCACCGCCTTTCTCATTCTCATCGGTGTGGGAGTGGAGCTTAGTCTCATGTTCTCCGTCGCGGGCCTCATATTCAGCAAGATCCTGCCGGAAGACCCGAAGCTGAAGATTTTCGGGATAAACAACCGCCTCCTTATCGGTATAGGAAACGCGGCCTTCTTTTCCATATTCGAGATATTCCTCGCCATGACGCCCGCTTTTGTCTGGGTCTATCCATGGTGGGGTGCTCTTCCCGTATTTATCACCGTTTATATCCCCTTCTTCGTGGTCTCCATGTATTCCTACGACTGGAAACCCAAGACACAGATATCGGTTATCGGCACTCTTTTTGCCATAAACGCGGCGATGCTCATTGTCTTCGCCGGCATCCTGAAGTGGATATAGTAAGAAAGGACGGTTTACCTTTTTAAGAACCATGCTGAGACCATCAATAAAAACAGCTCTCATTTTCTCTCTTTTTCTGCTTACGGCCTGCGTGCATCCCGAAGCATTGAGAAAAACAGGGACAGCGCACCCTGAGACAACACCTTTTCTCGGCGTGGGATATCGAATCGCGACAGAACTGGAGCGAATCCCCGGGGTAACAACCCCTCATGGAATCCGTGTGGCACAGGTGGTGAGCGGCTCGTCGGCTGAGAAAGCGGGGATAGAGGTCAACGATATCATCATTGCCTACGACTTGGTCCGACTTGAGAACCAGAAAGAAAGCGAGATTCTGCAGTCTTTCGGAAGTTACATCAAAGACAGAAAATCCATTGGCGATGACATCACTCTCAGAGTCATTCGCACCGAAACGGCCATCGAGGGGAGAAGTAACGAAACAAGTCTTACCGTTGCAAACCGCGCCGATCTCGATAACCTTCTCGACGATCAGAAGGCGGAAGAAATCTTAACTTTCAGCGTAAAGAAGGAGGCACATTTCATAGATATCGTGGCAACTCTGGGAGAAAGAGAATCCTTTACGGCTGAGGCACCACCCGAAAACAGTCTCCTTTTTCCGGAATACGAAATCCTCTCGGACCCTTACTCCGATCTGGCAAGGAAACTCATCGATGAGTTTGATATCGAAAATGCCTACCTGGATCTCCTGAAACGATACGATGAGGACGAACTGGAGTACGATCCCTTCAGGCTGAATCTCTTTCGCTATATCCACCGCGATCCCTTGAGATTTCTGCCGGTCACCGAGATGGTATCGGGGGATTTAGAGGCCCTTGGAAAGAAGAATGATCTTACCGCCATCATCGGTTACGGGGCAAAACTGATCGATGAATCACCGGAAGATACCGGAGAAATCATCGAATTCCCCACGTCGAAAGACCCCGAAGTCCACCTTACCTTTATTCGTGATGTTGTCCTCCGGGCACTTGATCTCAGAAACAGGGCCGTTGAAACTATGGATAAAAAGGATCGGGAATTCCTCTCGGAGAATCTGCCACGGTTTATCGACAATGGCTTCGAGCCAGAAGCTGATGACAACGGAGAAAAAATCAGGAAGACCCTCCAGCTTCTCGAAAAAATAAACTACGGCGCCTTGCTGAAATCGGCAAAGATCCTGAGTCAGCTAACCTATACCGAATGGCTCTCAGACTTTGAAACGTCCATGATCGATTACCACTCCACTCAACCGGCCACGATTCAGGGAGTCGGCGGAACCATTCTTTTCACGGAAGAAACCGCAGCAGGCCTCATCATAATAGGAGGAAGAGACGCAAATCACTATGAGAGGGAAGCAGCGGTCCTGATCGATCTCGGTGGAAACGATTTTTACGGTGGCTCTACCGCCTCCGCCACCGGTGACAGTCCCCTCTCGATCATCGTAGATTTCAGCGGCAACGACGAATATTCGGCGACGGAGAATTTTGCCGAAGGCGCCGGTATCCTGGGGACGGGAATTCTCCTCGACCTGGCGGGAAACGATACCTATCATGGGGTTGCTCTTTCACAGGGAGTGGGAATAGCAGGTATCGGAATCCTTGCAGACCGTGGCGGAAATGACGAATACTTCGGCCAGGAATACAATCAGGGCGTTGGTTTCTGGGGCATTGGGCTCCTTATCGATTCAGGTGGGAACGATTCGTATCGCTCCCACCTCTTTGCCCAGGGTGTCGGGGGACCCAAGGGGACTGGTCTTCTTCTCGACAATTCGGGAGACGATTCCTACTACGCGACGGGAAAAGAACCGAGTTCCTACAGTACACCGGGAATCTTCAGCGGGTACTCACAGGGATTCGGTATCGGCTTCAGACACCACGCCTCGGGCGGGATCGGAATGCTGATCGATTCGGCCGGGCATGACCGTCTCAGGGCGGGAAACTTCTCACAGGGAGGAGGCTACTATTTCGGTCTTGGAATCCTGAGAAATTCGGGGAATGGAGATGACGAGTATATCGCATCCCATTACGGCCAGGGATTCTCGGCACATTCCGCGGCCGGAATTCTCATCGACGAAGGGGGAAATGATCACTACTCGGGCCACGTGGGCGCGCTCCAGGGCGCTGCCTGGGATCTTGGAATCGCCGCCCTTTTAGACAGATCGGGTGACGATATCTATGAGAGCGCAGGTCTCTTTTTCTCGCAGGGGGCCGCGGCGCACAACGGCTTTTCTTTCTTTATTGAAATGGCGGGCGTGGACCAGTATCTCTTCAAGGAAGGGGAAAAAATATCGAACAATACCTACCATGGCGGATACAGTCTTTCCTTTGTCATTGACGATGGCGGTGATGTCGATTTTTATAATGAAAACCGGGAAGGAAACAACCGGATACAACTGGAGGGAGAGTACGGAATTCGGGCCGATCTGGACGGAACCGTCGAGGAAATGTTGCAGAAAAACAGTTTCATGCACCTGAAGGTCGAGTAGATGGATTCAAGACAAATGTCCGAGACATATGATGTGGTAGTAGTGGGGGCCGGTTTTGGTGGCCCCGTCGCCGCCAAAAAGTGCGCTGACGCGGGCCTTAAAACGTTGATGCTGGAGCGGTCCGAGAACGTCGGTGAAAAGGTAATATCGGGACTTACCATACCCTTTTACGGATTTCTCTTCGGACCAGCCTTTATACGGGACGGAAATCCGCCGGTAGAGCGCCCGGCGGACGGCATCATCAATTACATCATAAAAGACATAGAAACGGGTGAAATCGATATCGACGACACCCTCCGGATCCCGAAACCCCTCTCACCCATCATCGCCTTCGGGTACAATGCATACTGCAAACCCTTCTGTGAATGGGAAGTACAAAAGGCACTCGAATCGGGTGTCGAGCTTCGAACGGCAATCACCGTCACCGATGTCATCAGGGAAAATGGGTGCGTCAAAGGGATCGTAACGGAACGCGGTGAGAGAATCGGGGCGAAAATCATCATTGATGCCGAAGGATCGCAGGGGCTTCTGGCAATCAAATCGGGCGTGAGAAAGAAATATCCGCCTGATGCTATTTCACTCGCTGACATCTACGATTACGAGATGCCGAAGGAAGCCCTCGACAGGATCTTCGGCCATACGATTCGTTTCTGCTGGGGATGGGACGAACAGAAAATAGCGCCACCCCTCGGTCACGGAAACGGCCTCATGATCTGGCCCTACAGAAACAGCGTTCATTTCATGCAGGATCAGTGCCTGAGAAAAGACGGCGGCCCTGTTTATAACCTGAAAAAGGACCTGCAGACCTACCACCACAACATCACCTCAAAGCTTCCCTGGTGGAGAGATGAGATTGCGCCGCACATAACAATCAGGGCGCGTATGTGGGAGGGTTTCGAGATATTTGTCGGTCTCGACGAGAATCTTCGCTCGATGCCGAATCATACCGACGGCATGATTCTCATCGGCGATGCTGCAGGTCTTGAAAACACCGAACTCTGTGACGGGGTGCCGACGGCCTGGTTTTCGGCGGATATCGCCGCCGACGTGGCCATTGAATCAATAAAGGCAGCCGACCAGTCAAAGGAGTTTCTGAAACGCTATGATGACAGAATCAAATCGCACCCCGTCATTCAGTGGGCCATCACGGCGACCAACCGATATAACCTGCGCTACGCCCAGAAGGGCCATGACGAAGAAAAATTAAAGAAATACATTCATGACGGCTGGGGAATCGGCTCATTCACTCACGCAAGCACACCCCTTCTCACGGTGATGCTCGACCTCATTGAGAAAGACCCGATGATTATATCACAATGGATTAAGATGTATCTGAGATACTACTATAACTGGCATCATGAACGATTCGGAAGCGAAGGTGAAAAAGACCGCACAGGGCGACGTGCGAAAGAGGTGTCGAGTGGAACCCGACGGCTTAAGATGGGCCTGAAGCTGCTCGATATCGTGCTGAGAGTATTGAGCCCTCTCATAAGGGTCAAGGCCCGTCTTTTTCTGCCTTTGTGCCGGCACGTCAATCCCTCTATGGCGGCAGTGCTTCCAAAGATAGAACCGGCCTATCTGCGCCTTCGGAAGAAACTCGAAGAAAAATCGGCTCCGCTTAGCAGAAAGATAGTCGACGCCGTCATATGCTCCGATCCATCGATATTTGAGTAGGCCAATTCGAATGAGGAAATGAGATGTCGAAAAAATTGAACGAAATACCGGGTATTGAGTGGACAGGAGAAACGGGCGATTTTATCAAAGTAGATGGGGAACGCTGCACGGGCTGTGCAAACTGCCTTCGGGTCTGCCTCGGCAATTGCTACGAAATTGTGGAGAAAAAGGCACGCATAAAGAGCCTTGATACATGCATGGAGTGCGCCGCCTGCTGGTACGCCTGCCCCGAAGATGCCATCGACTTTTCCTGGCCGCCCGGCGGAACGGGATTTAGAACCGAATGGGGATAATGATTAGCTCTTGAATAAAGCAAACAAATCCCGTATTAATGCAAAGCAAAATAAAGGAGTCCCATTGTAGACAGTCGATAGGAAAATTTGTAGTGTTATTGGATTGTTTTAAGCAATATAAAAAAAGTCACCCCATTTTTACGTTGGACAACGTAAAGCTTTATACTGTTTTTTACAGTGCGGCTTCGAATTGACAATAAATGAGGAGAAAGAAATGCTGAAGGAAAGAACTGAAGACGGTATTGTCATCGCGACATTTGAAAAAGAACGGACCAACTCAATCGATCTCGAAGTACTGAAAAAGCTGAAAGAGATAGTAGAAAAAGTCAACAGCGACGATTCGCTGAAGGGACTCATCCTCACCGGTTCGGGAAAGCTCTTCTCGTCCGGTTTTGATCTCCCCATGTTTCTGAGTTTGAAGGACGTCAAAGAAGTTACTGATTTCATCAGTGAAGAAGATGAGATACTGACGGAACTCTTCATGTGCAAAAAGCCGGTGGTATCGGCCATGAACGGTTCCACCATCGCGGCGGGACTGATCTTTTCCATGGCCGCCGACTATCGGATTGTTACTAACCATCCCAAGATCAAAATCAACATGAGCGAAATAAAGCTGGGGCTTCCCCTTTCAATAGCCCAGTCGGAAATTATGAGATTCGGCCTCGAGAGCAACAAACTGTTCCGTGACGTCATGTACTTCGGGAAGATGTTCGACGTCACAAAGGCATTAGAACTGGGCATTGTGGATGAGATTGTCGAGGGAGACGAATTGATTGAAAAGGCGAAAAAAATCATCTCTCTGTGGATTGACAATCCAGGACGGGCCTTTATCAAGCTGAAAGATGGTATCAGAAAACCGATCGCCGACAGGATACGAAAAAGAATGGCCGAGGAAAACTGGCAGGAATCGCTCAACTGCTTCTTCGATAAAGATGTACGGGCATCGCTTGAGTTTGTTCAGCAGATGATGTAATCTTTATCGTGACTCGGTGGAGCTAAATTGAAATGTAAAGAATCACGTTGCGATGTGTGTGATAATGGAAAAAAGGATTCTCGCATATCTCTTAGTCGTTCTTCTCACGGTTGTTTTTTTATTACCCTTTACCCGGCAGTCTTCCCTGGCGGAGACTGCCGGGGATCAATCACACTATCCCCTGACGGTCGAGGCTCTCAAGCTGCGATATATCGATGAGGTAAATGCCCACAGTAAATACAATGCCTATGCTACGAGGGCACTCTCCGAAGGATACCCGAATATCGCCCTTCTTTTTACCGCACTTGCAGCTTCCGAATCGATTCACGCCCGAAACTTTGAGACTCTCCTGATAAAGCTTGAAGTAACGCCCCCGACATTCATTGAGCCGCCATTTGAGGTCCTGAGCACGAAGGAAAATCTCCACCACGCGACAGCCGTCGAGGCGGAAGAAATAGACAACGAATATCCGAAGATTATAGGAGCGATCACCCCCGAAGATCACGAAGCCACCATCAGAAATATCACCTATGCCTGGGAGGCGGAACGACAACATCGCTATCTTATAAAGAAAATAGAGAAGAACGTGAAACGATGGTTCTCCCTGGTGGCAAAGTTCATCGAGCGGGAACCGGCACACTATTACGTTTGCGATATATGCGGATCGACACTTGTAAAACTTCCCAAAAACAGCTGTCCCATTTGCGGAAATACCGTTTCAAGCTATCGCGAGGTAGAGAAGCCCCAATAGAGATTCGATCGTCCATTCCACATTATTCATCGGGCAATCTCAGGCCAACTAACTGAAAATTATCCTCCCTTTATCTCCGTCTTCTTTCCCCACAGGCCGAGGGCGCGCCCGAGTTCTTCCTTTTCTTTCGCATACTCTTCCAAGGGAATCCCCTTCATCGATGCATCGATCGCCTGGCGAAAGGCCTTCGCGCCCGCGGTCGGTCCCAGCGGATGGGCATGAATACCGCCCCCCGAGCCAATCATGATATCCCTTCCCATGGTATTGACGGCATCAGCCACATTGGCGGGAGTAATCCCCCCCGAG
>CAYSHT010000005.1:0-35126 GCA_964430915.1 uncultured Syntrophaceae bacterium | reverse complement strand
ACTTGAAAGGAGTGTGAATCCAGATGAAAAAAAATAGTGTTATCAAATTGATGGCTTTCTTTTTTCTTTGCGCAATAATTATTCTTCCGGTATCTCATGCGTCGGCTGAACCCGCAGGTAAGCTGATCATGTTCCATGCCGGGAGCCTCTCCGTACCCTTTGCAGCTATGGAAAAGGCTTTTGAGGCGAAGTATCCTAAGGTTGACCTTTTGCGCGAGGCAAGCGGCAGCAGAAAATGCGCAAGAAAGATTTCTGATCTGAATAAGCCGTGCGACATTATGGCCTCCGCCGACTACAAGGTTATCGACAACCTCCTTATTCCCAAATATTCCGACTGTAATATACGTTTTGCAACGAACCAGCTTGTCCTCTGTTATACTGACACGAGCAAATACGCAGACGAGATCAATGCCGATAACTGGTATGAGATTCTCCAGAGAAAGGGTGTTGTGTGGGGACATGCAGAACCAAATATCGATCCCTGCGGTTACCGGTCGCTAATGGTCATGCAGCTTGCGGAAAAGGCTTTGGACAAACCGGGCCTTTATGAAAGACTTCTTGCCAACAGACCGAAAGAAAATGTCCGCCCCAAGTCGGTCGAACTTATCTCGCTCCTTCAGACCGGAAACATGGACTATGCCTGGGAATACCTCTCCGTTGCGGTCCAGCACAAACTCAACTATATCGTACTTCCGGACGAGATGAATCTGGGCAACTATAAATACGACTCCGTTTACGAAAGTGCGGTTGTGAAGGTTTCGGGCAAAAAACCGGGAACCTTTACGACACTCAAGGGAAAATCCTGCACATATGGTGTTACCATCACAAACGATGCACCGAATAAAGAGGCCGCTATCGCCTTCCTCCAGTATATGCTTGACCCCGAAGGCGGCTTGAAGATACTCAAGGAGATGGGTCAGCCTCCCTTCGTCCCGGCGAGAGTACCAACGTCGGAGATGAAGGATAAACTTCCGGCCGAGCTTCAGAAACTGATTATTGTAAAAGATTGATAGATTTATAAAGATTGGAAAACATGACAAAGAAAGAACCCTTTTTCTGGATCACCGTTTCATGCGGGCTTATCATCCTGGCATTCATACTGCTTCCCCTGATACAGATGCTGACGGCTCCTTCTTTTTCGATGCTCAAAGAAACCATACAGGACAAAGATGTTGTGCGGTCGATCTGGCTGAGTATCTATACGGCTGGACTGGCCGCCCTTATCGCATTCGTCTTCGGAACTCCCCTCGCCTATATACTGGCACGTAGCAATTTCAGGGGGAAACACCTCATAGAAAGTATCATCGATTTGCCCATTGTCATTCCCCACCCCGTTGTGGGTATTGCGATCCTTAGCGTTGCGGGAAAAAATCACTGGCTCGGACAATTTTTCGGCGAGCTCGGAATCAGGATAATGGGGAGCGTAACGGGAATCGTTGTTGTGCTGACTTTCGTTGGTCTTCCCTTTTATGTGAATGCCGTTAAGAATGGGTTTGAAAACATTTCCCCCAGGCTCGAAAATGTATCGCGCAGCCTGGGTGCATCCATGTTCAGCACCTTTTCCAGAATTACCTTCCCCCTTGCATGGCGTAGCATGCTGATCGGTATCATTATGTGCAGTGCACGCGCCATAAGTGAATTTGGAGCGGTTGTTGTCGTCGCCTATCACCCGATGATCGCACCGGTTTTGCTTTACGAACGTTTTGAGAGTTACGGCCTGAAGTATTCACAGCCCGTTGCAGTCTGGCTGGTTTCCGTCTGCCTTACCCTGTTCCTGATTTTAAGAATTCTCACTTTAAGGAATAAAAAAGACGAATGATCCATATTGAAGACGTCAATATTAATCTGGGCGAGTTTAAACTCCGCGATATCAACCTCAGAATTGAAAAGAACGAGTTTTTCATACTGATGGGGCCAACGGGCGCGGGTAAAACTGTTCTCCTTGAAGCAATGGCCGGACTCATTGGGGTTCATAGCGGACGTATGACAATAGCTGGAAGAAACGTCACGAAATTACCGCCGGAGAAACGAGGGATCAGTATTGTCTATCAGGATTATGCCCTCTTTCCCCATCTGACGGTACTCGAAAATATCACCTATGGTCTTCATTTTCACAAGTTACCAAAGAATGAGTCAAAAAAACGACGGGATCGACTCGTGGAAGAGCTGAATATTTCGCATCTGTTGAAACGGCTTCCTACTAACCTGAGCGGCGGCGAAAATCAGCGTATAGCCCTGGCACGAGCACTCATGGTTAACCCGAAGGTGCTGCTCCTTGACGAACCCCTCTCCGCCTTGGACCCGGGATTCAGGGAAGACATAAGAATCGGGTTAAAAAGACTTCACAAGAGTACGGATGTTACCTTCCTCATGGTAACCCACGATTTTGCCGAAGCCCTTTCCCTCGCAGACAGGGCCGCTATTATGAACGGAGGAAAAATCGAACAGGTCGGATACATGAAGGATATATTTCAGCACCCTGATTCGACTTTTGTTGCCGATTTTGTCGGCATGAAAAATCTTTTTATGGCCCATTTTCAGGGAACAAAGGCAAATGTAAACGGTCTTGCAATCGAGCTCGGCAGAACACCCGAAAACGGCCACGGATACCTTGCGATACGACCGGAAGACATCGTCCTCAGCAGGGAAAAACTGACCTCAAGCATGAGAAATTCCTTCAGTGGAAGGGTTACCGCCATAGTGGATCATGGGCTCTATTATGAGGTTGATATTATCGTCGAGAAGGTCCTCTTCAAATCGCTTATTACGAAAAGCTCACTCTTCGAGATGGAAATCAACGAAGGGTCAGAGATATGCCTTTCCTTTAAATCAACTGCGATACACAACTTTTAACAAACCACACAAATCTCTTCCTCTCCCAAGGATTGTTTCCCCTTTTCGTATAAGAGTATTGCAGGGAATACGGGAGTTGTGTTAGTAAGAGTTGCCGTTATCACGGGGTCATGTGGTTCCTTCACCGATGGTATCATTGCAGGTACGGCAGAATGAAAAAGATGTACAATAATCTGGTGTCTGATGCACAATGGATTAGGAGGATCATAAATGAAAATTTTCGGACCCAATGAACTCTTGGAAGAAGTTATCAACAAAAATCTCTGTATCGGATGCGGAGCATGCATTCACCTTTGCCCCTATTTCAGGTCCTATAAGGGGAAAACGGCCATGTTGTTTCCCTGTACCCTTGAAGAAGGGAGGTGTTTCGCTTACTGTCCGAAGATCGAGGTGAATCTTGACGAACTGTCCCAGCAATATTTCGGGAGATACTACGAAGGAGGACCCCTTGGAAATTATCTCTCAATACATACAGCAAAGGCAGGCCCGAAGGTGGAAAAGGCGTCGTTTCAGGCAGGAGGAACAGTATCGGCCCTTATGAGTTTTGCCCTGGCTAAAGGCCATATAGATGCGGCGGTGCTCACCGACAAGGAAGGGATACTCCCCGTTCCACGAGTTATTACCGATGCTGATGAAGTCTTACAGTGTTCTTCCTCAAAGTATTCGGCTTCACCGACGCTCTCGGCACTTAATCAGGCGATGACCGACGAGTATAAAAAGATTGGCGTTGTGGCAACACCCTGTCAGGTATTGTCGGTGGCACAGATGAGAATGAACCCTCTCGAAAAAGAGGACTTCACTGATTCAGTCGCCCTCGTGGTGGGACTCTTCTGTACATGGGCCATTGATTTCAGAGCCTTCGCACCCTTCATTTCCGAACGGGTCGATATTACTACAATTACGAAGGTCGATATTCCGCCTCCCCCCTCCGAGATAATGGAGGTGTATATGGGGGAGGAAAAGATCGAGATACCCCTCAATGAAATACGTGAGCTGGTTCCCGAAACATGCAGTTACTGCATCGATATGACCTCGGAATTCTCCGATATTTCTGTCGGCGTGCTTGAGGGCCGCCCCGATTTGAATACTCTGATCATCAGGACCGAACGGGGCCAAAAGATCGTGAACGAATCTGTTAAAGAGGGATATCTAATCCTCCACGATATTCCGGAAGAAAATCTCGAACACCTCATGTGGGCCGCGGGAAACAAGAAGAAACGGGCCTTTGTGAAGGCAAAAGAGGAAGGTATGATAAACACGGAAGGGGATAAGAAATCCTATTTGAGACTGCAATCAAAGACGGTAGACGAAATTACAGGATAAGAGAGGGAGAAAGATATGTCCGCACTATTAGACAAAAAGGAAGGTGCAGAGCACCTGCTTATGGGAAATGAGGCGATTGCGCGCGGGGCATTGGAGGCAGGCGCAAAAGTGGCCGCCGGATATCCGGGCACCCCTTCTTCAGAAATAATAGAGAGTCTCGCCGGCGTCGCAAAGGAGACCAATATGTATGTGGAATGGTCAGTCAATGAAAAGGTGGCCATGGAGGTAGCTGCGGCTGCATCCTTCGCGGAGCTCAGATCACTTTGCGTAATGAAGCAAAACGGTGTCAATGTGGCCTCTGACTTTCTGCTTCACCTGGCAGGTTCAGGCACACGGGGGGGGATGGTACTGGTCCCCTGTGACGACCCGGGAGCACTTTCGAGCATAAACGAGGGAGAATCCCGTTTCTTTGCAAGAACGGTCGAGATTCCTCTTCTGGAACCCGGCGATTTTCAGGAAGCAAAGGACATGACCAAGTGGGCCTTCGAACTCTCGGAGGAACTGAAACAGCTGGTAATGCTAAGGAGTGTTACCCGTCTTTCTCACGCGAGTGGTAACGTTAAATTCGGCACACTCCCCACCGAAGAATCGACGGCACGGTTCAGATGTGACGGATTTATCCTTGATCCTGACGAGGGTGTGGTCATCAGCGCGCCCGTCGACTATAAGCACTCCCAGCAGCATGAAAAGCTCAAAAGGGCAAAGGAAATCTTCGAGGATTCCCCCTTCAATACATACGAAGGCCCTGATAAACCGGAACTCCTCATAATCACGAGCAGCGCATGCACTCTCTACAGCAGGGAAGCTATCAGTATTCTCGGGCTGAAAGACAGAGTCGGCCTTCTCAAAATGGGGACAACATGGCCGCTTCCACCCAAGCTCCTCACGCGGTATCTCTCGCTCACGGAAAAGATATTGATTGTCGAGGAGGTACTGCCCTTTCTCGAAGAGAATGTGAAAGTAATCGCCGCTGAAACCGCGTCTGAAATCGGCATCAAGAAATTTTACGGCAAGAATGACGATACCATTCCCATGGTTGGCGAGTTGAATCCCGATCACGTGATTAACGCAATTGCAAAAATACTGGAGATTGACTATCTGCCGAGGCCCGAGGAGTATTCAGCCAAGACACAGGGCCTGGCATTTTTCGGCGCACCCCAAAGGGAGCTTATCTTCTGTCCCGGATGTCCTCACAGGGCGTCATTCTGGAGCATTCATAACGCCCTCGAGTTGGATGGACGAAAGGGTTTTGTCTGCGGTGACATCGGCTGTTATACGATGGCACTCCTCCCCACCGGTTTTACTACCCTGAAAACCGTCCACGCCATGGGCTCAGGAAGCGGCCTCGCCAGCGGATTTGGGAAACTTGGCCAGTTCGGGCTTGATCAGCCGGTCCTGGCCGTCTGCGGAGACTCCACCTTTTTTCACTCGGCAATACCGGCGCTCATTAACGCCAGACATCATAAATCGGATTTTACGCTTGTCGTACTCGATAACAGCGGTACTGCCATGACGGGATTCCAACCTCATCCCGGTCTGAAAGTAAACGCCATGGGAGACAACGTTCCCGATCTCGACATTGCAGAGCTATGCCGGGCAATGGGGGCACGGGTTGAGATACGAGACCCCTTTGAACTGGAAGAAACGCGGGAAACATTGAACGAACTCATGGAGGACAAGGAAGGTCTCAAGGTCCTTATTCTGAGACAGATCTGCGGCCTCAGCCCGGAAAAAAAGGCAGGAAAGAAATATGAAATGGCCATCAACGAGGAAATCTGTCTCGGAGAAAATTGCGGATGCAACAGGGTATGCACACGCATATTCCGCTGTCCCGGTCTTGTCTGGGACAAGGAAAAGCAGGTAACAAGGCTGGACGAAGTGATATGCACCGGATGCGGGGTCTGCGCAGATATATGCCCTGCAGGAGCCATTACCAGAAAGGAGGCAGTGTAAACCATGGCAGGCACACAATTACCAAACGATCCTTATAATATTATCATCACCGGTGTCGGCGGTCAGGGAAATGTCATGGCATCGCGGGTACTGGCAAATATGCTTGTTAAAAAAGGATATTATGTCACAATCGGTGAAACCTTCGGTGCCTCACAACGCGGAGGCTCGGTTATGAGCCATCTCAGGATATCAAAGAAAGATACATGGAGTCCGCAAATCCCCAAGGGCAAGGCGCATATGATTGTCGCCCTTGAACCTACCGAGGCAATAAGGGTACTGGCGGATTACGGTAATCCCGATGTAAAGGTCGTGAGCAATACAAGGCCGATCCATCCCGCAGGCGTCCTTGCGGGAGATCTCGCCTACCCCGCCCTCGAGGAAACAAAAAAGACCGCCCGGGGAATTTCATCTGAGGCCTGGTTTATCGATGCAACAGACGAAGCGCTGAAGCTCGGGAATCCAATCCTGGGAAATATCATTATGCTCGGCGCCCTCTCTGGTCTTGACGACCTGCCTCTCGATAAGGAGGACTTCAGGGAGGTAATCGCTAAGAGCATACCTCAGAATAAGATCGACATAAACCTGAAGGCCTTTGACCTGGGGAGAGAACTACTAAAGCAGTAAATACACCGGATTCCCGATCATGTTGGGAATGACATTGTGGCAAAATATGATAGATTTGTAAAATGTAGTTGCCTGATTCATCAGGCTATTATGCCGATAAATCGGCGGGCTACAGATTTGACAGTCCTGAAAATGCCGGATTCCCGCTGGAGTTTATGTTGTTTCGATTTTCGGCACCTTCTCATTCCGGCGTTTTTATATACTGCATGGTCCCGTCCTGAATCACGGCAACCTTTGCCGCCCCGGTATAATCCTTTTCCAGTACGTTCAGCACCTCATTCCAGGTCTTCACAACCGTGGCATCATCAATGTGACAGACAAGGTCAAGCATTGTCCGGTCGGGCTGGGGATTTAAGACAATCAGTTTCTTCATGAGCAGGGAGACAAATCCCGGATCCCGCGGACTATAGTGGCGGCCGCCATAGCCGGTCCCCCAGGCCCGCATGACATAATGAGGCACCTGCCCCTCGGGAGCATCGGAAATAAGTACGGCCGTTCCCTCTGCGCCAGGTTTTAAAACAGTGAGGGAAAGCAAGAGTGCAATCGCCGATTCATTCGCCTTTCCGTAGGAATTGCATACCGCTACATCATAGCCTGAAGCATGGGGAATCCCATAGTGATCCTTACCTTCCTCGGCCCCGGCGGCATGAGTGGCCCTGAATGATCCCGCATAGAGACCGGTTATCTCACCACGGCGGTTCAAAAGACAATCCACCTTGAAATCAAGACCGACCATATCACCGGCGGCATCGCACTCGGCTCGCATAATATTATCATCAAACTTTCCCAGTCCTGTTCGTACGGGATCTCTGAACATCTGATTATGAAACTGGTTTACCGTCTCGATCCCTGCCACACCGGGAAGAATCAGCTTTGCGCCACCTCCAAAGCCCACATGAACATGGGCCGTGATGCACCCGATACCTATTTTCAGGTCGCAGTTCATAAATTCCCGGTTGAACCAGAGTTCCACTCCTGTCGGCGTTCTTCCCGCCCACACCGTATTCTGAAAGGCATCATGGTTGTAGACGGCGTAATTTTCGACTATCTCGTCGCCCAATTTCTTCCTGGCATTTATCATGTCATAGGGACCGTGACTCCCCAGCGCCCAGATAAACCGTATCTGATCTTTCTTCATCCCGGCTTTGTGGAGAGACTCGAGCACATGTGGGGCAATATCCTTAACAGGCGTCGGTCTTGTCATGTCGTCAAATACAATGACGGCCTGACTCTTACCCTTCGCGAGTTCCTCAAGCGTCGGACCCTCAATGGGATTTCTAATCTTTTCTTTTATCTCCTCGGAGGCAAGCGCCGGCTTTTCAAAACCGGGGGAGGTAAGATTATCCACCTCCCACCTGTCGGGGAAGTTCAATTCCCTTTCTATGTTTTCATACCAGAGCCGCGATGGCACAGACACCCTTTTCATCTTATACCCCCTTTTTCTCTTAAAAGGCCGGATTCATCGTATAGAGGCAAACGATACCATCCTGATCATTAATCTCCGCCTTCGTTTGCCTCCCGTTTGCGACCTCTTTCGCAAGACTGATTATCTCCTGAGAAACATCCTCCAGGCTTTCACCTTCGAGGACAACCCCCGCATTGATATCCATATCATCTTCCATAGCGCGATAGAGTCTTCTCGTACTTGCCACCTTGATTACGGGTATCAGCGGGAAACCGGCAGGATTGCCCCTCCCGGTGGTAAATAGTATGAGCTGTGCTCCCGTCGCTCCGAGACCCGCCAGGGATTCCATGTCATAGCCCGGTCCGTCCATGATAACGAGCCCCTTTTTTGCAGGGGTAGTTCCGTAGTCTATTACTTCGTTAATCAGTCTGCTCCCTCCTTTAATGATGCAGCCCAGCGACTTTTCGCGAATGGAACTCATGCCACCATCCATATTACCCGGTGAAATGACAAGAGACGCGAGAGGGCCGAGGATATCGTCGGCACGCTTTTCCGCCTCCGCAATGACACGATGAATCTCGGCCGCAATTTCAGGAGATTCGGCCCTTTTCTCAAGTATGTGCGATGTCCCTATCATCTCTGTCGTTTCCGTGAGGATTACCGTACCGCCGGCGTCAACAATCCAGTCGGCCGCGAGACCAACCCCGGGATTGGCAGTAACGCCCGAAAAGGCATCGGAGCCGCCGCATTCAAGACCCACACAAAACCGGTCAAATCCAAAGGGTTTTCTCTCGATCCTTTTTGCATCATCAATCATTTTTCTGACTATTTCCATACCCAGCGCCGCCGTTTTTCTTGAGCCTCCTTTATCCTGAATGGACAGAAATTCCACCGGTTTTCCTGTCACTGAAATAGCCAGTGCAAGCCCTTCGGCGTTTATTGTTTCGCATCCAAGACCGATCACAAGGACAGCGGCAACATTGGGATTCTTTCCCAGCCCCGCCAATGTCCTTGTATGCATCTCTATCTCAACGGCTCTGCCGCAACCGTGACCATGATAAATGGGGACAACACCGGGGACGGCCCTCGCAATCATACCAACAATCCCGTTGGCACATGCCACGGTGGGAATAACCGCTACATAATTCCTTATCCCCACTGACCCGTCAGGTCTCTCATATCCGTCGAATGTCTCCATTTTTCTCATTCCTCAACCTTCGCCTCGATATCCAGATTGTGGGTATGAATCCAGTCGCCTTTTCTTATGTTTTCCTTTACCGCTCCGATTACCTCACCGTACTTATAAATGTACCCTCCAGCTTCTATGTCTTTCAATGCAACCTTATGACTGTAAGGAATATCGGAACGGGCGGTAAACATTTTACCGTTGGGAAGATTAATGATGTCTCCCTCTTTTACATCCTCAAGTATCACGGCAACATTATCCCGAAGATTTATAATAACCACATTCGGCTTCATTCAATGCCCTCCACTTATTCGATATGATTCCATATCTGAAAAAATCAACCTGTCAGGATGACGATCAGCTTCCTCGGTCCGTGCATCCCTCTGAAGATGGTAGCCTGAATATCGGCCGTCATGCTCGGCCCCGTAATAAAAGTGAACTGGCCGGGAACAGCATTTATATCTTCAAAAACCTTCTCGATTGCACTTTCATATATGGGAACAAATCTCTCCGTCGGCACAATGGCAATATGGAGTATGGGTGCAAGAGAGATCAGCCTTGCCTGATCCCTGTCATGGATGAGTCCAAGCGTGCCCGATTCCGCCACGGCAAAATTCGCTCCCGTAATGCCCGCATTTACCTCATCAAAGACCGCATCTTTAAAGGAATTTCTGTCCTTGAAATCCCCGGCCGTAAGAATCTGAATTCCGTTTTCCTTCCCCCATGAAGGTAAATCCAGCGGTGCAATTACGTCATCCGTCGAGGCCATAACCTTTTCCAGTTTTTCCTCTTTTGCGATCTCCGCAAGCTTATCCAGGGCTTCCTGATTGTCCTTGACCCTGTGTACAACACCTGTCTGCAGGAAGAGTGCCTCTGTAAATTTGGCTATCATTTCCTCTCTGTCGAAGGCCGTTTCATTCAATGACGGCACCTCGGGTCGCTGAGGGACATCAGCCCTGTGAACAGCCCTGAGTTTACCGAGGATTTCGTCTCTTGCGTTCCGTACCATTTTATTCTCCTCTCCCCCGATTCGTTATTAAGATAACCTCTTTTCTATATCCTTCCAGCGCTCGTGGAATGTCTTTGCAGGCATGGCCGGGAGGTCCCTTTTTCTGAACCAGCCTTCAAAGAGCCCCGATATATGAGAGACCACACCATTTTTGGCATTTCGATTATAGAAGGGACGTATCAGCCTTGCACCCAGATTCCAAAGCCATGGTAGTGTGGATGCAAGGGTGAATATCTTGAAAATGCCAACTTCCTTCCAGTCGCGTTTTTTCCCTTTCAATTTACTATCACCCTTCACGTCCTTTGAGCGGTAGTAGAGGAACATGCTTGGATGGTCTATGCCTGAGGGACACACCTCTTTGCACGCTCCGCATAACGTACAGGCTCGATAAAGGTCTTGCGTTCTGTCCAGACCGAGAAGGAGGGGATTTAACACCTGACCCATCGGACCGGAATAGGCCCAGCCGTAAGGATAACCGCCGATCGTCGCGTAAACAGGGCAGTGATTTAGACATGCTCCGCAGCGTATGCATCTGAGGGCCTCACGGGCCTTTACGTCCCCGTAAAGATCGGAGCGCCCGTTATCAACAATGACGATATAGAGTTCTTCCGGTCCGTCAATCTCATCGTCTTTTTTCGGACCCGTATCTATAGACACATATGAGGAAATTGACTGCCCGGTGCAGTTTCTGCACAAGAGCCTGAGTACATGTATTGCATCTCGCATGGTGGGAACGACCTTTTCAAGGCTCATGACGGATACCTGGACCCTGGGAGATGATTTGGTCAGGCGTATATTTCCCTCATTTTCAACATTTATAATTGAACCCGTCTCGGCCACGGCCATATTGACGCCCGTAATACCCATCTCGAGATGATGAAACTTATCTCTCAGATAAACACGCGCCGCATACCCAAGTTCAACAGGATCCGTGGTGGCTTCCTCCATGCCCGCCTTTTCCATAAAGAGATCGCATATCTCCTGGACTGAAACATTGACGGCCGGACCTACGATATGAAAGGGAGGGCGATTGAGCTGCTGGGCGATAAACTCACCGAGGTCCGTTTCAAATGCCTCTATGCCGTTTTTGATGAGTACATCGTTGGTTCCCAGTTCCTCACTGACCATGGATTTACCCTTCGTGACATATTTGATCCCTCGCTTCAGGGCAAGATTGAGAATAAAATCGTTTGCCTCCTCCGCATCCCGCGCCCAGATCACCTTGACACCGCGTGCAATTGCATTTGCCTCGAATTCTTCAAGAAGTTCCGGCAATCGCGCAACCACCTCAGCCCTGATGGCCCTCGAATATTCAGTGGCCGCATCCGGATCGGGAAAGGTTGCCATTGCGGCTTTTCGCATCGCCGCTATGACAGGGGGGAGTAGTTGCAGAAATGCTCGTGAATTCAGATCCGCCATTTCCCTTCGTGCTACCTCGACAAACTGTTCCGTTTTTATCTTCATAGCCGCACCTCCCTTCCCGTATCTGCAAGAAGCGTTGCGATATGAAGGGCCTTTTTTTCTGGATGATTGCGGCTCAGGTACCCATTAATATTGAGAAGACACCCCGGCTCGCAGAGGACGAGCAGATCTGCACCGCTCGCTATATAGTTTTGCACCTTGTCTTTCACCATCTCCTCCGAAATATCGGGGTAGTTATTCGCGAATTCTCCCCCGAAACCACAGCATTTGTCAGCACTGTTGAGAGGAACAAATTCCGCTCCATTTACGGCAGTTATGAGTTTCTTTGGTTGTTCGGAAACCCCCAGGCCTCTCAGAATTTGGCAGGATTCGTGGTAGGTGACCGTGCCCTCAAATGAGGCACCCACGTCCTCAACTCCCAGCACATCGACAATATACTGGGACAGCTCAAAGAGCCGGGATGACAGCTCCTCTGCCCGCCGCAGCCACACCGGCTCGTCCGAGAGAAGCTCCGGATACCTGTATTTCGCCGTATGAAGGCAGGACCCTGAAGGACTGACCACGACCTCATCGTCTCCAAAGACCTCGATAAAGTGTTTCGCCGACTTTTTTGCCTCGTCAACATAACCTGCGTTAATTGCAGGCTGGCCGCAGCATGTCTGTTTCTCATGGTAAATGGGCGAAACCCCGAGACGTTCGAGCAAATACGTGGTCTCTTCTCCTATCTCGGGAAGGATAATATCAACGGTACAGGGGATAAACAGCGACACCTTTTTCATAAGGACCCTCCTTGCTTATTCTACTATTCTCTGAAGAAATGAAAAACGGCACTACCGGTTGCAACAAATAATTTTCTGGCATCAAAAAGGCTATGGCTCAGCTTTCACCTTTTGATCGTGAAAAAGAAGATACTCCCCTTTTGAAAGGAGGTCAATTATTCTATCATTCAGTGTCGGCGAAAGAGTGTATCAGAACAAATTTCATAATTGAATCTCCGATTGTTAAGGAAAATTTTTATTTTTTATTTGCTCGCTAACCCCGCCGCAAGCAGCGGGGAACGCGCTCGCTGTTCAATTCAAGCTGGCATGTCTTCAGTGGTATACTGTTTTTTTTCATGAAGGTTCCGCCTCACACTGAAGATATGTTAAAGGATGGAAAGGGACAGGACAATAATAATATGAAAACACTTAAATATGTTTATCACCTGACCCAGTATTCCCCTGTAAATAGAGCTTTTTCTAAAGTCCGAGATATCGGCTGATAATCAGGAGCATGATCTCGGAAGTTCCCGCATATATTGTCTGTACCCTCGCATCCCTGAAGAGACGTGCGATAGGATATTCCTCCATGTATCCGTAACCTCCATGAAACTGAACGCACTTTCCTACCACCTGGTTTAACATTTCAGCAATCCAGTATTTCGCCATGGATGCCTTTTTTACGAGTTCCTTACCCGCCATGTGATCTATAATGAGGCTTTCCATAAATGTTCGTCCCAGTTCAACATCCGTAGCCATCTTGGCGAGTTCGAATGAGATATACTGGAAACGGCTAATGGGACGGCCGAAGGCCTCGCGGCTCTTGGTATATTCTATGGTCAGACGCAGGGCCTCCTCAGCAAAGATCTGACTCATCATTGCTGAGACAAGTCTTTCCTGCTGGAGTTCTTCCATAAGATAGTAAAACCCTTTTCCTTCCTGACCAAGGAGATTCTCTGCCGGAACAACGCAATCAACGAAGGACATTTCCGCAGTATCCTGAGAGTGGAGCCCGATCTTTTCAAGATTCCGTCCCCTTTCGAATCCGGGTGTATCTCCTTCGACCACAAAGAGTGACATCCTCGCATAGGGAGAGTCTGCCTCAGACTCGGTCTGAGCGGCAACGATCACGAGGTTGCCGTTGATACCGTTCGATATAAAGGTCTTCTGACCGTTGATTATATAATTATTACCGTCTTTGACCGCGGTTGCACGAATGGCCGCCAGGTCCGACCCGGTTCCAGGCTCCGTCATGGCGACGGCCGTTATGTATTCACCTGTCGCACAGCCGGGAAGCCAGCGTTTCTTCTGTTCGTCGTTTCCGTAAGCGTAAATATAGGGAACAATGATATCCGAGTGAAGGGGAAAAACGAATCCCGCACAATGGGTGCTTGCAGCTTCCTCAATGCCGATGAGAGAATAAATAAAGTCCGCTTCCACTCCACCGTATTCCTCAGGCAGCCAGGGACATAGAAAACCCTGCGCTCCGAATTTTTTCCAGATCTCGCGTGGAACGATTCCTGCTTTCTCCCATTCTTCAACATAGGGCGTTACCTCTTTGTCGAAAAACCGCCGAATCGATTCCCTGAATATTGAGTGTTCCTGAGTGTAATAGTTTTCCAGTAGCGACATGAATTTCCTCCTTTTGGTTTTTTGTGTCCCAGATTATATCCCCCCGAAAAAGAGATGAATGGTGACGGGAAATACTGATACGATAAAAGAAACAATCATTCAAGCATGAATTTGACGGCCTCCATGGAAAGAAGTTTGAACTGAACAGGAAGCGCATAAAATAATAAATATTTCATTAATCCCGATAAATGAGATAAGTGCGTTAACAAAATTATTCTCTGACAGGAAAACACAGAAAATAATTTCTAACTTACTAAACAACCGGAGTTTCCGGCAAGCTAGTCGGAGCTGAAGCGGAGATTCCTCTTATACGGGGCTCCGCAGAGCTTCTATAGTAAAAATGAGGCTGTCTCAGCTATGTCTATCAGGTTAGGGACAAAAGGTAGGTCCTGAGGTTTGTCTTTCTGTTTTTCAAACCCAGCTTCATTCTAATGTTGTTCCTGTGAAATTCTATGCCCCTTTCAGAGATATTCAATAATTCCGATATTTCTTTGGTCGGTTTTCCTTCTCTCACGAGGTTGGCGACCTGTATCTCGGTAGGAGTAAAATCCATATACTTCGACGAGAGTTTCTGAAGGAAGGGAGAAATTATGTCGTCGAGATTTGATTCTAGTATGTTTACATAGGCCTTCTGCTTTTCGTCGAGTCTGCAACTCCTCAGTTTCTCGATACCTGGCATGACAAGCTCTTTTATGTTCGTAAGTACCTTATTTTCGAGCTCTATCTTATCCTTTTCCCCCTGTCTCAGCAAGACCTTCAATGCCGTGTTTGCCTCCTCGAGATTAAGGGATTTGAGTTCGAGCTCTTTCTCCTTCAGCAATAGAGCCTTTTCCGCCTCTTTGCGCTCATCAATCTCTTTCTTCAATTGTATATTAGCCTCTGTAAGTTCCTGCGTTCGCTCCTGAACCTTGATCTCCAGTTCTTCGTGTGACCTCTGTAGCTTATCCTCCGCTTCCTTCCGTTTTGTAATGTCGACAAAGGAACACATCATGCAAATCGGTTCGCCCTTTTCATTCGAAACCATACTTGCCGAGAGTTGAACCGTTATGGGTATGCCATCTTTTCTGATTCCCGTTATTTCTCCGATCCAGTTTCCTTCTTTCATCAAAACAGTTATAATATCATGTCCTTCTTCTTCAGACTCGGCAAATGTTACAGCCGATTTTCCCAGTATCTCAGATATATCTTCACCGCCCCACAACTCTATGAAGGCCTCATTTACATAGGTAATATTCCCCTCAAGATCTCCAATGGCAATACCGTTGATTGATGATCGTATCGCACTGTCTTTGATGCGGAGTTCCTCTTCCATTTTCTTACGTGCCGTAATATCAACAAAGGAATCCATCATGCAGATCGGCTCACCCTTCTCGTTTTTCACCAGGCTCGCCGTGATAAGAACCGTGATCGGTGAACCGTCCTTTCTCTTCCCCGATACCTCGCCGGTCCAGCCACCCTTCTCGATGAACTCTACAAATATACGTTCCGCCTCCTCCTGGTCCTCGGCAAAATCAAGGGGAGATTTTCCCAGAACCTCAGAAGGATCTTCGGCACCCCACATTGTCAGTGCCGCATCGTTGATATAGGTGATCCTCCCCTCCAGATCTCCAATGGCAATACCGTTGATTGATGATCGTATCGCACTGTCTTTGATGCGGAGTTCCTCTTCCATTTTCTTACGTGCCGTAATATCAACAAAGGAATCCATCATGCAGATCGGCTCACCCTTCTCGTTTTTCACCAGGCTCGCCGTGATAAGAACCGTGATCGGTGAACCGTCCTTTCTCTTCCCCGATACCTCGCCGGTCCAGCCACCCTTCTCGATGAACTCTACAAATATACGTTCCGCCTCCTCCTGGTCCTCGGCAAAATCAAGGGGAGATTTTCCCAGAACCTCAGAAGGATCTTCGGCACCCCACATTGTCAGTGCCGCATCGTTGATATAGGTGATCCTCCCCTCCAGATCGGCAATACCGATGCCATTGATTGACGAAGCAATGGCGTTTTCTTTGATGTGAAGTTCATCCTCGATCTGCTTTCGCTCCGTAATGTCTACAAAGGAACACATTATAAAAATAGGCTCTCCCTCTTCATTGTTAACGATATTCGCCGATAAACTAACGAAGATTTCAGAACCATCCTTCTTTTTGCCTGTTATATCTCCAACCCACGTTCCCTTCTCGCGCACCTGACTGAGGGCACCAAGGGCCTCATCCTCTGAACAGGCAAAAATGACAGCGGAACGTCCCAGGACCTCCAATAATTCATACCCGCCAAATAGTTCAAGTGCGGCGTTGTTAACATAGGTCAGATTTCCATCAAGGTCGCCGATTGCCAGTCCATTAATTGATGATTCGATAACGCTTTGTTTAATCCTCAGTTCCTCTACTACATCTGACACAATCATAATTCGTTTGTAGTCAAAAGAATCATCTGCATTGTTTTTTACTTTGCTATCCGGCTTTGTATTACTCTCCTTTTCCCTCATAAACTAAGACCTTCCCGGGCTTTCCCCTCTCAGGGTTGCCTTCCGAACTTTCCTTTTATTCTCATCTTCAGCAGGTGCCATACCCATGAAACGAGCGGGGGTTTTTGATCGAGAGCAGCATTAATCAGGCTCGTGGATGCCTCGGTAAATTCCTTTCCTTCAATCGTGGATGTAACACCCGAGAACACCTTTTTCAAAAACATGGGATCCTGCCTGTTAATGTCATTTATGTATCTCACTGCAGAATTAATACCCTTTCCTGTTCCGATCGCGACGGGACCCTTAATCGCCTCCAGAAGAGCCCTTTGGAATTCTGGTGATTCATCGAGCAATCCCTTTATGAGCCTGCCGTAATTCTTCAGGCACTCTTCCATCGCATCCTTATCGATATCCTCCCACATATTTGCCATAAAACCTTTTAGAAGCTGCGGGGGAAACTTGTCCGATGTCTGATTTCCCAACTCACCAAGAAACACGATTATCCAGTTAACTATGAGGGGAATCGAGGTCAGAATTGATAATATAAGCTGTGGATCCTCCCATAGTATCACTTTTGCCGTGGCAGCGCCCCTTCGGGGGTCTATCTCGCTGAGATAATTGTTCAGCATGTCCTTAAAGAGCGGGGTTCGAATAATCTCAGCAAGCACACTTCCTTCCCCGTCTCTCGCGTCAGACACTTTCATTGTCTCAATCATCCCCCTCTCCCTTCTTCCCGCTTACGGGGTCATAATGAAAATACCCCTCTTGTGCCATGGTAGAGATATTGTCCCTTATACTTCTAATCGCCTCTCCATCAAATTCCTTCATGATTTCCTCCAGGAATGCATGAAGAAGTTCAGGGGGAAATTTTTCCCTCACCTGCAGTATAATCTCATCCAGAAACCGAATCATCGAATTCGCAAGAGAAGGAAGAGCCCCCATCAGGGACAAAACAATTTCGGGATCCTCCCATAGTATTGTCCTGGCAAGTTCCCTCGCATTATCGGGATCGACACCGTTTAGTATAGACCTCACGTTCTCCTTGAATGCCGGCCTTTTAAGCAGCACTTTTACAATCCTGTTTGTTGCGTCGATAATCCCTCTATTGTGATCATCAGACATATCCAGTCCCCTTTACAATGTTGTACAGTTAAAAAAATACCGTGCCGACTCCATCTGGCAGAGCTGCTTGCCTCCCATCCAGAGCTGTATGATCTTAACGTCCCTCCAGTGCTTCTCTATATCCCAATTCCTGTCCGTACCATAGACACCCATAACATCCATGGCCTTGCCAAAGTTTTCCACTGCCCTGTCTGAAACAAAGTCCTTGATATTTCGAATCTTTCCCACAACCGCTTCCGAAGTGATCGGTTCGCCATAGGGTTTATTTCTCCGGTCTCCCATCATAGCGGCCTCGTGACCGAGTATCCTGCAGATATCTATATCGCCGGCGATACGACCAATAACAGCCGCAATAGCATCGTCTTCTTTGAGAAGCCTGTTGCGATAGGTTCGTGAAGAGACAAATTCGTACAACTTTTCATAGAGATTCAGCATCGCACCTGTTAAGAAACCAACGCTTGCCACCTGACCAAATGATATAAGCTGATAGAAAGCCTTCGCATCCAGGCCTGGTCCATGTGCCCTGTACCATTTCGGTACCCTTACATCCTCAAACCACACATCGCCGTTCTTGTCTCCTGACATTCCCGCCTTTTCATAAGGGCCGCCCTGCGTTACCCCCTTACTATCGGCCGGCACAAAGATGAATGCAAAGTCATCGGGGTCACCTGAGCCCGGTTGTGTGGTACAGGGAACACCAAAGAGTTTCGCGACACCACCACTGTTCGATGGCCAGATTTTGTGACCATTGATTACCCATTCATCACCATCGAGTCGGGCAGTCGTCTTTATTGTTTTTCCCTTTAAAAATCCCAGATTTTCTATATCGGACCCTCCCTGAGGTTCGGTCATGGCATTTGCCACAAATACCGCTTCTTTCGTATTACAGAAGAGGGGTGCCAATTCCTCAGCGAGTCTCATGTTCACATAGGGTTCAACCAGTATGGTGAGAAGCGGCCAGAAAGTAACGCCACAGGCAACCGCCATTCCCGTATCAGCCCTCCCCATCTCCTCGCAGAGAGCATAGGCAATCCTGAAGAGGGAATCAGATCGTGTGAGTCCCCATCCACCAAATTCTTCTGGAAACATCGCCTTTTGGAGGCCCAATTCGCCCATGAGTTTATCAAAGGCGGGGCCTATGAGCTTATGGTCCTTCCAGTCTTCGTCAAATTTCCTTCGTACTGGCATGACCTCTTCTTCGGCCCAATTTCTGATCACCGCGCGAAGGGTCTTGTCCAAGGGTGATATGTATTCTTTGGGTCTCGAAAACTCGTCAAAATGGTCCATTGCATGCACTCCTCTTTAAAGTTCTTTGCACTGATAAAAATAACGGGCAATATCCATTTTAACCGGCACATCCGCACCGATACCACTAAGATGAGACTGTATCGTTTTGACATCCCGCCAGTGTTTTTCCACATGCCATTCCTTTGAGTAACCTGCCGAGCCCATAAGCTCCATGCCCCTGTTAATTGCCTTCACAACACCCCGATGAACACGTTCTCCTGTCATCTGCGCGTAGGTATAAATCGCCTGCCCGCCGATTCCGCCATATTGCTCGCTTCCGGCAAAACTCTGGGCCAGGCTGTAACACAACAGCTTTGCCGTGGCTATCTCCCCCGCCACATCGGCCAGAACGTACGCACAGAGGGGGTTTTCTTTCATTACTACGCCACCTTTTATAACCCTGGTTTCGGCCCATTCATGCACTATCTCGAAAAAATTGAATGCCGCACCGAGGGTCACAGCACTGAGGAAAAGATTGAGCCATGAATACAGTTCCAATACCGATCCCTCCCGACAGATCACGTTCTCGGCTGGTATTATTGCATTATCAAAGGTAATATCCGCATTTTTACATGCATTAAGTCCTGTATCCTTTATAGCATCGCCCCTTACGACGCCCTCCGTCTCACTCGGGACAAAGGCAAGAACAATTTCCCCCTCCCCAGTTGAGCAGACGACACAGTAGAGACTGGCGTTCCTGCCACACCCCACCGGTCTCAGTTTATCTCCGGTTATACTATATCCCCCATCTGTCTTTTCTATACGGGATATAACTGATCTGCCGAAAAAAAGTGGCGTCTCGCTATCCGCAACACCAGCCCCCGGCAGGATCAGCGTCACGTCATTAATGCCTTCGGTAAAGCTGAGCGGCACCAAGGTATCACAGAGGACATCGCTTATACTGGGTTTCATGGCAATCACGGAGAAAAGGGCAAATTTGATGGCAAGGGCGAATCCGATCGCGGCATCGGCCCTTCCTACTTCACTCAGAACTGCCGTAATGCCCGATGCCCCGGCCGGTTCGTTCCATCCGTAACCTCCGTAACTTTCGGGCAGAACGAGCCTTTCAAGGCCTATGTCTCCGATCAGTTTCAGCCTCTTTTCAATAAAAAGATCCTCGTAGTTCAGCCGGTACTCGTGGCGTTTCGATATGATCTCTCTGTCTGCCCACTTCCTGACAAGAGAGACAAAATCTTTCGCACCATCGTCAACCCACTCCTGAGGACACAAAAACAGATCATTGATTGCCATAGTGTACCCCCTGGCTTATAATGAATAGTTGAAAATCGAATCTCCCCGCAACTTGTTACGGGGAATCTCCGACTGTTTAGTACTTTAGAAATTATCCCCTTTTATCGGGATTGAGGAATAATGTATTTTTTATTCGCTCGCTAACACCACCGCACGTAGCGGAAAATGCTCACTTCTCAGTTCAATCCTTTAGAAACAAAGCGGAATATACAACTTACAGAAGAATACTATAGTATTTTCTCGCGATAACATAGTATTTTTTGAAACATTGCCTATGTGAATATATACTTAGATATTGAAACTCCCTGCAACAAGCTGCAGGGAATCTCCGATTGTTAAGGAAAGTGTTTGTTTTTTATTCGCTCGCTAACCCCGTCGCAGAAAGCGGGGAATGCAATCGCTTCTCAATTCAAGATAAGAATCTAATGAAAAGAGTATCTATTAAAAAGCCGATAACATAATTACAAGAAACTACATACTGTTTCCGAGAGACGCAATCTAAGGAACCGAAAAGTCGGACCAATTTTTTCTTTTTATCATTTCTACTCCATCAATCGGCCTGTTTTCTCAAAAAAGCAGGTGTTTCATAATCAATGTTTTCCTCATCATTGATCATACCCATCCTGATAACAACCGGTTTTTCAGAATTAGCCTCCTCTTTCCTTCTCATAAAGGTAGGCTTGGAAATATCTTCCTTTTTGCGGGTAGCAAAACTCGACATATTCTCGGACACTATGTCTCTTTTCTTGTCCGATGCATTGAAACCGGTGGCGATTACGGTGACGCGCATTTCATCTCCCATATCTTCATCAATAACGGTTCCAAAGATGATATTTGCATCATTGTGAGCTTCGGCCTGGACAAGAGAAGAGGCTTCGTTGACCTCAAAGAGGGTCATATCGGGTCCGCCGGTAATGCTGAGAAGGACACCTCTAGCACCCTGAATCGAGTTGTCTTCGAGAAGGGGAGAGGATATCGCTTTTTGCGCCGCTTCAACTGCCCTGCTTTCACCGCTCGCAATTCCCGTACCCATGAGTGCCAACCCCATCTCTGACATTATATTCTTGACATCGGCAAAATCGAGATTAATGAGACCGGGAACCATTATGAGATCCGAGATCCCCTTTACACCGTGATAGAGGATATCGTCGGCCTTTTTGAATGCATCGGAAAGGGACATGTTTCTGCCACTGATACTCAAAAGCCTCTGGTTCGGTATCACTATGAGGCTGTCAACCATCTTCTTAAGCTCGATCAGCCCCTCTTCGGCCTGTTTCTCTCTCCTTTTTCCCTCGAACTGAAAAGGTTTTGTAACAACGGCAACCGTAAGGGCCCCCAAATCCTTTGCGATCTCGGCCATAACGGGAGCTCCACCCGTACCCGTTCCACCTCCAAGACCGGCCGTAATGAAGACCATATCGGCCCCATCCAGGACATCACTGATTCTGTCCTGAGACTCAATGGCTGCCCTCTTGCCCACATCGGGATCCGATCCTGCACCAAGGCCCTTTGTTACCTCGGTCCCCAATTGTATTTTTATCGGTGCCTTGGATACCGTCAGGGCCTGCGAATCCGTATTCGCAGCAACGAAATCCACTCCACTCAAGTTATACGATATCATCATGTTCACGGCGTTTCCTCCTCCGCCACCGACACCGATAACCTTTATCTTTGCACCCGTACCCTTACCACCTTGTACTAATTCGAACATGGTTTCACCCTCCCTTCTAAAAAAAGTCGTCGAACCATCGTTTCATTCTCCTGGCTATTTTTTTTACTAAACTTCTTTCATTTCTTCTTACCACCAGACCGGACTGGTTGTTGTTCCCGTGAATAACAAGTCCTACCCCGGTGGCATATATGGGACTGTTAACTATATCCGTAATACCCCCCACATCAGAGGGACTTCCCCTTCTTACCGGCATATTGAATATCTGTTCACCCAGTTCTGTTATTCCCTCCAAGATAGACGTTCCGCCAGTTAAAACAATACCTGCCGCAAGAAGATCCTCGTAACCCGATCTTACTATCTCCCTGTTGGCCAGGCTCAGAATTTCCTCGAGACGAGGCTCGATAATCTCACCCAGAACCTGCCTCGACACCTTTCGAGGCCCTCTGCCGCCGACACTCGAGACCTCTATCGTCTCATCCTGAGGTATCATCGGAGTATAGGCGCATCCATATTTGATCTTTATCTTTTCTGCTTCTATTGCTGGTGTTCTTAAACCAACCGCTATATCGTTGGTAACGTAATTGCCTCCCAGTGGTAAAACCGCCGTATGTTTAATACAACCTTCGGCAAATACCGCGATATCGGTCGTTCCTCCACCAATATCTATAAGGCCTACCCCAAGCTCCGTTTCGTCGGGACTGAGAACGGCCCTGCTGGATGCCAACTGTTCGAGCACTATATCATTCACATCAAGTCCCACACGGTTAACCGATTTTATGATGTTCTGAATAGACGTAACTGCACCGATTACTACATGAATCTTTGCTTCAAGCCTTACTCCTGACATCCCTATCGGCTCTTTGATACCGTCCTGCTCATCGACGACATAGTACTGAGGCAATACATGAACGACTTCCCTGTCCAAAGGCACGACGATAGCCTTTGCCGCCTCAATTGCTCTTTTTACGTCAGCCGCTTCAACTTCACCACTCTTCACAGCCACGATACCGTGACTGTTCATGCCCTTAATATGAGCTCCGGCAATTCCCGTATATACTGCCTTTATCTCATATCCTGACATCAGCTCCGCTTCCTCAATAGCCCTCTTTATGGAATCCACAGTGCTGTCAATATTAACCACAACGCCCTTCCTCAGGCCCTTCGAGGGATGGGTACCAATTCCTATGACGTCGATGCCGGTTTCAGTTACCTCACCAACAATTGCACAGATTTTTGTTGTCCCGATATCGAGCCCTACTATTATGTTCCCTTTTTTTGACATCTATACACCGATCATTAAAACTTCATATCTTTGTGCGTGAGCGCCCCTCTGGTCTTTTTCTATCGAAATAATCCCTATGCTGAACGATGACCCTGTTGCAATCAGCCAAATCTATCTTCAAACATCCCTCATCAAGATCCTTCCTTGCCAGATCTAGAAGAATCCTGTTCAATCGCTTAATTTTCTTTTCATAATTTCCAAAACCAAGCTGAATTAACATTTGATTATTTGTAAATACCGAAAATCCGTAAATACCGTTTCCGTTTATTTCGGAAACATTTTCCATTTTCGGAAAAGTGCTGCTTCGGGAAAGATAATCCAGAAGTTCAAATGCCATCCTCAAAAGACCCTTATTGACTACCCCGTTCTCACAAAATCCCGTCAGCACCGGAAGGTTAATGCAATCACCCTCCCCGAACCCCTTGAATATCTCTTCATTCCTGTCAACGATGTAGAGATCATCATTTTTCTTAATCAGTGCCGCCGCTTCCCTCTCAACAATCTCAATCACCAGCCTGTTGGGAAGCTCTCTTCCGATCGATACATCTTTGATCCAGGGATTTCCCCTGATCTTATCCGTCATTTTATCGAGATTTAACGCCAGAATATTCATCGATGCATCGACCCCGGCAAGCTCACGGACCTCTCGCTCACTTACCTTTGCACATCCCCTGACTGTCGTATCGCCGAGTTCGAAATAGGGCGCACAAATTGCGTAATTATAAGCATATACCATGAGGAGGGCCAGTCCTCCGGAAATGCCAAGGACCATCAGGGCCTTTACACTCTCTCGTATAATTTTCCCCGATCGTCTCTTGATTCTGTTTTTTTTCGTCCCCATTGAGGACTTCAGGGACTTTTTCATAGCTATTCCCCGATAATTTTTACTTCTGTTTCAAGTTTGATGCCCTTTTCCACAAATACCCTCTTTCTAATGATATCTATCAGTGTAAGGATATCCTCAGTTGTTGCCCCTCCGAGATTCACAATGAAATTGCCATGCTTCTCCGATATCATCGCCCTACCACTTTTTGTGCCTTTGAGTCCCACTTCATCGATGATCCTGCCCGCAGGTGATGATGGCGGGTTTTTAAAAACAGAGCCTGCGCTTCTCTCGCCAAGCGGGTGTTTCTCTCTCCTCGCATTCAGGATATCGGCAACCCTTCTTTGAATCTCTTCTTTCTGTCCCTTCAGCAAGTCAAAGGTGGCTCCGGTTATTACGGTGCTTTCGGGCAGATCGAGCCCTCTATATTCGAAATGGAGGTCTTCTCTTTCAATTTGTTTCCTTTTTCCATTACCGTTCACAACGACAACCGATCCTATGGTATCCTTCATTTCTCTCCCGTAGGCACCGGCATTCATCCATACACCGCCACCGACACTCCCCGGTATTCCTGCACAAAACTCCAGCCCCTCAAGCGATTCTTTAACGGAGGCTTCTACGATGCGTGAAAGGGGAACACCCGATTCTGCATAGAGAGATACCCTCCCGTCAGATTCTTCATTGATCTCAAATTGTTGAAGATCCGTGAGTGAAATCAGGCACCCCCTGTAGCCGCCATCCCCTACGAGAAGATTCGTGCAGTTTCCCACAGCCAAAAAGGGTATATCTTCCGCTACGAGAACAGAAACCGCCTCCTCAACCTCCTTCACGCCATGGGGATAAAAGAGAATATCCACCTTTCCGCCAACACCCATTGATGTGTGATTGCACATCCGTTCATCGAAAAGGACTCGTCCCGAGACCCTATTTATTATCTTTCTTCGCAATTCCTCACCAACAGTCATGGCGTTACTCCCGCTTTCACTTTCACCTCGCGGAATCGGTCCCGGGGTGCTCTATCGCGAGAAAGGCTTCGCCAACCTTCCATACATTGCCTGCTCCGAGCGTTATAATAAAATCTCCCGGTTCTGCGAAAGACTCCAAATGATCGACGATATCCTCAAAACTCGATATATGGATAACGGTATCATTTCCACGGCCCCGAATCCCGTCACAGAGATGCGCCGAATGTATCCCCTCTATTTCCTTTTCGCTGGCAGCATAGATATCCGTGAGAATCGTGTAGTCGGCAGCATCAAATACATCGAGAAAATCATCAAAGAGTTCTCTGGTACGGGTATAGCGATGGGGCTGGAATACGACGATCATCCTGCCGCTCCAGGCCTTTCTCGCCGCTTCTAAGGTTGCCCTGATCTCCGTCGGGTGATGACCGTAATCGTCGATCACCGTAACGCCTCCCCTAACACCTTTGACCTCAAGTCTCCTCTCTACGCCTGTATATGTTTTGACACCCCTTTGAATCGTGGGAAAATCCATATCAAGTTCCAGAGCCACCGCAACCGCCGCCAGAGAATTGTAGACATTAAAGAGACCGGGAGCACCGATGGAGATATCACCCATATAATCGCCACGCCGATAGAGCTTGTAATGTGATGCAAGACCGCTTGAGGACACATCGGTCGCCCTGTAATCGGAGTTGTCAGAAAGGCCGTATGTGATAGTTGCCCTCTTGACCCCTGGCAATATCTCTCTCACATGAGGATCGTCGCTGCATAAAATTGTTGATCCGTAAAAGGGGACGCTGTTTGCAAATTTCAGAAATGCCTCTTTTATATCCTCAATCCCGCTATAGAAGTCGAGATGTTCACGGTCAATATTCGTAATCACTGCCATCGTGGGGCTCAAGGTAAGAAAAGAGCCGTCACTCTCATCCGCCTCGGCAACGATGATCTCTCCTTCACCCAGTTTTGCATTGCTTCCCACACCTGCAAGTTTCCCCCCTATAACCATTGTGGGATCCAGGCCACCATCGGCAAGTATCGTGGCAATCATGGAGGTTGTCGTTGTCTTGCCATGAGACCCGGAGACGGCAACGGAAAATTTCATCTTTAAGAGTTCCGCCAACATCTCGGCCCTCGGAATAACAGGTATATTCCTTTTCCCTGCTTCAATTACCTCCTGATTACCTTTCTGTATTGCTGTCGATGTCACAACCACATCGGCATCTCCCAGATTCGACGGTTCGTGCCCATACAAGACGTTTATGCCCAGCGACTCCAGTCTCTGGGTAGTGTCGGATCTCGCTATATCCGATCCCGATATCGAATAGCCGAGGTTGAGGAGCACCTCGGCAATCCCGCTCATTCCAATACCACCGATTCCGACGAAATGAATGCGTCTGATTTTTCTCTGCATGAAACCTCTTTCTTCGTTACTCTTCATTTTCCTCACTGCCCGATTAGGGTCAGGCATTCATCCACGATGTTCGATGCCGCCTTTATATTCCCGAGGCTTTTCGACATTTTCTCCATTATCTCTATTCTTCCGGAATTTCTGTACAGTTCCTCAATCATTTGAAAAAGTGTCCTTCCACTCAGTTCATCTTCCACGATCATCTCAGCAGCCCCGGCATCCACCAGTGTCTTAGCGTTCAATTCCTGATGATTCCCCGTCGCAAAGGGATAGGGGATAAAGATTGCCGCCTTTCCAAGAACCGTTATCTCAGCGATTGACGTCGCACCGGCCCTGCATATCAGAAGATCCGCCTCTTTACACGCCTCGGCCATATCGGTAATGAAAGGCAGAACCTCGGCATTAATGTTATGCTCTCTATAGGCGTTGGCAACTTTTTCGAGATCCCTCTCTCCGGTCTGATGGATAATCTTCAACCCATCCATAACCCCTTCCATATATTGGAGGGCCTCCATAACGGCGCTATTAATAGCCGAGGCACCCTGACTCCCCCCAAATATGAGAAGGGTGAACGTGCCGGTCTTCTTCTTTTTCTCACCTTCTTCAATGAAAGCATTCCTTACGGGATTTCCCGCAACCACCACCTTTTTTTCGGGGAAAACCCTGCTTTCGTCCGGAAAGGTCAGAAATATCCTCTTCGCAACTTTCCCAAGGATCCTGTTGGTAAAACCGGGAAGGGCATTCTGCTCTGCAATTGCTGTTTTCACTCCCATCAGGTGCGCTGCAAAAACTGCCGGTCCCGAGGCATACCCACCCACACCGATCACGATATGAGGATCAAAATCCCGTAGTATCCCCCAAGACTGAAACATACTCCCCGGAATCTTCATTGCTCCCCTGAGAACACCAATAAATCCCTTCCCCCGTATCCCTTCTATATCGATAAAACGAACGGGAAATGTCCCATCGTACAATAACCGTCTTTCCAATCCCCTTTTCGTTCCGATAAAAAGGACCTTTGTTTTCCCCTTTCTCCTTACAAACTCCTCTGCAATTGCCAGGGCCGGAAAAAGATGGCCTCCCGTTCCGCCTCCGGCCAGTATTACTCTGAGATCATCGTCTGCTTCATTTATCAAAGGCTTCAAACGCGCCACTCTTTGTATTCTGGTTATGGTAGGAAGAGATATTCAACACTATTCCCACCGCTGTCATACTCATGATGAGGGACGTTCCTCCGTAGCTCAGGAAAGGAAGCGCCAGACCTTTTGTCGGCACAAGACCCATAACGGCGGCCATATTGATAAAGGTCTCGATGGCTATAATTATGGTCAGGCCTGCAGACAAAAGCGTTCCGAAAAGTTCGGTGGTATTGAAAGAGATCATAAACCCCCTTATAATGAGAAGGGCGAAGAGCAAAATTACCACCGCTACACCGATAAAACCGACTTCCTCGGCAATCACTGAAAGTATAAAATCTGTATGGGGTTCTGGAAGGTAGAACAGTTTCTGCATACTGTCACCAAGACCCACACCGAAAGCGCCACCGGACCCGAAGGATATAAAGGATTGTATAATCTGAAATCCTGATCTGGTCGGGTCATCCCAGGGATTTCGAAAAGATAACAATCTCTGTATGCGGTAACTTTCACATATTACAAGGGTGACAGCGATGGGAATGAAAGCGGCCACAAAGCCGGCAAGATGAAAAACCCTGCTCCCCGCCAGGTAAAACATGAACATGAGCAAGACAATCATGATCACCGCTGTCCCGAAGTCGGGCTGAAGCATGATCAGAAAAACCATGGCAAGGGTGAGAAAAAGCGGAACCGGAAAAATCCTGATGAAATCCCGTATATGTTCCTTCTTTTTCGTCAGATAATGTGCCAGGAAAATGACCAGCGCCACCTTCACCAACTCAGTCACCTGAAAAGAAAAGCCCCCGACTCTGAGCCATCTTGTCGCGCCACCCACCTTGACCCCGAGGCCCGGAATAAGAAGAAGCGAAAGAAGTCCGAGCGAGACGAGTATCCCCGCATAGGCCGTCTTTCTCCATAGAAGATAGGGGATCTTCGTCATAATTATCATGGTGATAATTCCGATAACGGCGAACAGTATCTGTTTCTTCAGGAAGAAATACTCGTCGCCAAACCGCTCCAGAGACACGATGGAACTCGAGCTGTAAACCATAACCATGCCGAGAGAAACCAGAAACAGTGTGGCCACAAGCATGACCACATCGGGTTTTTTCCTTTTTTCTGGAGTGGTACTGACCATTTCTATCTCACCGCCATTCGGTTAACGCTCTCTTTGAAGAAGTCTCCCCGCGCTTCATAATTCTCAAACTCATCGAAACTGGAGCAACCGGGAGAGAGAAGAACAGTATCTCCGGGTTTCGATACGCTAAAGGCCAAAACCATCGCATCCCCAAGGCCTTCCACAACCTCTGTCTCAACGATATTACCAAGAAGCCGATGTATTCTATCGCCCGCTTCACCAAAGAGGACGAGTTGTCTCACTTTTTGTCCAATCGGCTCTCTCAGTCTCTCGAAATCGCCCCCCTTATCCCTCCCCCCCATGAGAAGAATGACCGACCCCGGAAACGATTCAAGCGCTCTCTCAACGGCACCGACATTCGTTCCCTTGGAGTCGTTGTAGAATGCGACACCGTTTTTCTCACCCACGCATTCGACTCTGTGCGGCATACCGTCGAACTTCTCAAGGGTATCGATAATCGTTTCGGGTGGACACCCGCACCACCTCGCTGCAACAATGGCAGCCATAATATTTTCCAGGTTGTGGATGCCCTTTAACCGTATATTCGAAATGGGATAGACTTCCCTTTCACCTCTCGAATCGAGATAATGCAACGCCCCGCCGTCAAGAAAGATTCCTCTCTCAAGGGATGATGAGGAGCTGAAACGGATTATCTCAGCCTTAATCCCTTCCAAAAGCCCTGGGGACGGCGATTCGTCGGCATTCAGTATGGCACGATCACCCCCCAATTGATTTACAAAAATCCTCTCCTTCACAGACCGATACTCTTCAAAGGACTCGTGATAATCAAGGTGGTCACTGCTCGTGTTCAGGAGTACGGCCACAGAGGGGTGAAAGAAACTCATCCACTGTAACTGAAAACTGCTTACCTCCACCACCAGATACTCCTCTTTTTTCTCTCCGTTCAGATATGAAATAAGGGGATTGCCGATGTTTCCACCGACGAATACCTTTTTGCCCCATCGAGTCAATATCTCCCCCAGGAGTTTTGTCGTTGTCGTCTTCCCGTTCGTACCGGTAATCGCAATATAGGGGCGGTTTATAAATCTTCCCGCCAGTTCAATTTCGCTTACTATCTCAACCCCTTCTTTTACGGCATTTTTCAGGAGTACATTCACGGGGGGAACTCCCGGTGATGGAACGATAAGATCAACTCCAGAGAGGAGCTCCGTCGAATGACACCCCATTTTCAGATCGACCTTCAAATCGTCCAGTTTATCGACAAATGGTCTCAATTCCGACTCCGGTTTTTCATCGCATAGGACGACATCGGTTCCCCTGCCGACCAGAAACCTGGCCGTTTCAACGCCCGTCTTTCCTAAGCCTATAACCAGAGCTCTCTTTCCCTTAAGATCCATAGCACACAGCACCTATCTGAGCTTCAATGTGCTCATGGCAATAAGAGCAAGTATTATCGAAATAATCCAGAACCTTACAATTACCTTTGGCTCTGCCCACCCCTTAAGCTCGAGGTGGTGATGAATGGGCGCCATCCTGAATATCCTCCTTCCATTGGACACCTTGAACCAGCCCACCTGAAATATGACTGAAATCGTCTCAACGATGAATATCCCCCCCACAATGGCAAGTATGATCTCCTGCTTTGTCATAACCGCGATTGTTCCGAGGGCACCTCCCAGCGAGAGGGAACCCACATCACCCATAAAGATCTGGGCAGGGTATGTGTTGTACCAGAGGAATCCGACACCAGCGCCTACCATGGCGCCACAAAAAACGGTCAGTTCACCTGTTCCCGCAACGTAGGGTATCTGAAGATATCCCGATATCTTTATATTTCCTGCAAGATAGGCAAAAAGGAGGTACGTCCCGAAGCATATTGTGGCGGGTCCTATGGCCAGTCCGTCAAGTCCATCTGTAAGGTTTACGGCATTGGCCGCACCGACAATGATAAAGGTGGAAAGGACAATGTACCCCCATCCAAGATCGGGGAGAATCTTTTTGAAGAAGGGGATTGTCACGTTCGTGCTAAATCCGGGATTCAAATACAACACTGTGCTGATAGTGAGTGCGATTGCCACCTCTGCTATCAATCGAGAAGTGCCCGAAATGCCCTTACTGCTCTGGTTGGCGAGCTTTCGGTAATCATCCATGAAACCGACAAGACCGAACCCCAGGGTTACTGTCAGCACAATCCAGATGTATTCAACGTCTAATCTCGCCCAGAGAATAGTCGAAAGGACAACAGAAAATATGATGAGGAGCCCCCCCATTGTGGGCGTACCCTCTTTTGAAAGATGTGACCCCGGACCGTCTTCGCGAATCTGCTGACCGACATGAAGCAACTGAAGTTTCCTTATCAGCCACGGCCCCAGAATAAAACAGATTACAAGTGCAGTTATCGTCGCATAGATCGTCCTCAGCGTTATGTATCTGAATACGTTGAAGTAAGAGAAAGTATCGCTAAGTGGATATAAAAGGTGATAGATCACGCACAGCCCTTCCTTCTACATATTATAGGAGTCTCTCGGAAGATATAAATTTTCAGACTTATACCACATTATGTTGTGCCTTACAATAAATTAAAACACTATATACTGTGTTCACAGGAGATTCAGATCGCTTTTCCAGCCGGATTTCCGAACGAAATTTTTGAAACAGGCACCCTATGTATCCTCTTCCCCGAATCCAGCAACAACAGCCTGAACAAATTGTTCCATTTTCATTCCCCTTGATCCTTTTACGAGCAACCAATAATGGGGGTGTAAATACCCTCGAAGGTGATCCACAACTTCATCGGGAGAATCGTTGAAAAATATATGATCGCTTCCTATACCCCCTTTTTTGAGACCTCTCGCCACTGCCTGTGAAAAATTTCCTCTGAGAAATATTTTCTTCACTCCCGTTTCTGCCATGATCATGCCCGCTTCCTCGTGAAGTTTCTCCGACGTATCACCAAGTTCAAGCATATCTCCGAATACAACGATCGACTCATCTCCTCCGCGGAGCTCCTCGAGGGTTAGAAGGGCCTCCCTGAGGGAAGCGGGATTTGCGTTGTAGGCATCATCAATAAGGTATGCCCCATTTTTTAATCGATGGATGCTCATTCTCCCCGGAATCTGGCGAAATTCACTCAATCCTTTGCAAATATCGTCATTTGCTATACCGGACGCCAGGGATGCAGCGGCGGCGGCAAGGGCATTATAAACATTATGAATACCGGGGGCTTTTATTTCGACCATCCCGCAGGTTTCCTCAATAGAAAGGTTAAAGGCCATAGCCCCTTGACCCTTCATCACGACATCTTTCGCCCTCACCTCGGCATCCCTTCTCATCCCGAAGGTTATCTTCCTTCCCGGCCATTTGTGAGCCAGTCCATCTGACATTTCATCATCGTTGTTTGTTACAGCTACGCCACTCCTCTTCAAACCGAGAAGGAGATCTCCCTTCTCATCTCGTACGGATTCAAGGGAGCCGAAACCCTCAAGGTGTGCAGGACCTATATTCGTAACAACGCCGATGTCGGGTTCAGCAATCTCGGTAAGTCTTTTTATCTCGCCCCGTCTGTTTGTCCCCATTTCGACAATAGCCATCTCGTGTCCCGAATTCAGATCAAAGAGGGTAAGGGGAAGCCCTATGAGGTTGTTGAAATTGCCTTTATTCTTTAAGACATTCATCGAAATTCCAGCGATCGCTGCCATCATCTCTTTTGTCGTTGTCTTTCCGGAACTCCCTGTCACCGCCACCACGGGTATTGAAAAGTGTCTCCTCCAGAAATGTGCCATATCACCGAGGGCTTTCAGGGTATCATCGACAATAATTACACTGATATAGTCGGGAAGCTGTGCTATCGTTTTTTCTTTGCCCCGTTCACAGAGGACTCCTGCTGCACCTCTACGGGCGGCAGTGGCAACATAATCGTGTCCGTCAAATCTCTCACCCATAAGCGGGACAAAGAGGCTTCCCTTTCCTATATTTCTTGAATCCGTTGATAATCCTTCAAAGCTCCTGTCGGATTTTCCCCCAACGATGCTTCCGCCGGTTGCCTTTATTATCTCATCTGTACTGAATACGGGCATCTTCATAGTCTTTAACGGGTTCCTTTCCATGTACGCCCCGCCAGTATCTCTCTCGCAACGACTCTGTCATCAAAGAAAATTCGTTTTTCACCCAGGATCTGGTAATCTTCATGTCCCTTTCCGGCAATCAGGACTATATCACCGATTCCGGCCACCGAAAGTGCGAGCTCTATGGCCAGGAGGCGATCGGGAACAATAGTGTATCCCTTTTTATTAGTGCCCTTCGCCATCTCATTCGGAGTCAGCTTTGCGACAGAGGTTCCTTCTATTCCCTTCTCTATATCGCTGATGATTTTCAGGGGATCTTCAGTCCTCGGATTATCCGAGGTGATGATGGTTATATCGCTGATATCGGAAACGGCCCTCCCCATAAGGGGTCTCTTGGTTCTGTCTCTGTCCCCCCCGCATCCGAAAACGGTGATAATCCTCTCCTTCCTGAAGGAGACGAGACTCTCAAGAATCTTTTTCAGTGCATCATCCGTATGAGCATAGTCAATAAACGTAGCCGGTTGAGTAGAATCGCTTACCTTTTCAAAACGACCGGGAATGTTCATCAACTCCTCGATACCTGCCGTGATATACGCTTCTGGAATATCAAGGCAAAGCGCAGCCGCTGTTGCCGCAAGAATGTTGTATAAATTAAACCTCCCGATCACGGGAGAATGAAGGGCAAAGACTCTGTCGCCGGCCTTCACTTCTGCGTCTATCCCATTGATGGAAAGTTCAAAATCGCTGACCGATACATCAGAGGGAGTATCGATACCGTAGGTCAGGGCTGGTTTTTCTATATCCCCGAGAAGACGTGTTCCCCAGCGATCATCGCCATTTATGAGTATTCTGGCGTCTTCCTTCAGCTGCTCTTGAAAAAATTTCTTTTTTGCATGAAAGTAGCTTTCCATCGTCTTATGATAATCAAGGTGGTCCTGCGAGAGATTCGTAAATATACCGATGTCAAACTCACAATCTCTCACCCTTCCCTGATCTATCGCATGGGAGGACACTTCCATGACGGCGTGCGTTACCCCGTCATCAACCATTTCCCTTAATGTTTTTTGAAGATCAAGAGATTCAGGCGTTGTTTGCGGTGCCTCATAAGTATGGTCACCAAATCGATAATTGATCGTACCCACGACACCGCTTTTCAGTCCCGCCTTTTTCAGGATCGATTCGAGAAAATAGGTTACCGTTGTTTTCCCGTTCGTTCCCGTAACCCCTATGAGACAGAGCTCCGACGAGGGATCTTTGTAGAGTCTTTTCCCGAGTTTTCCCAATACCCGCCGGCTATCGGAAACTTTTATGAAAGTGGCTCCCGCCTTGAGATCCAGTGGCACATCGTGTTCGTGCACAATATACCGTGCACCTTTTTTTATGGCATCGGAGATAAAATTGTGGCCGTCATAGGAGAGCCCTCGAATGGCAACAAAAAGAGAGTTCTCTACGCACTTTCTTGAATCGTAACAAATATCGATTATATCATCAGAGGTATCTCCTGATACTTCATGAACATCACTATCTTCCAGCAGGTCTAAGAGTTTCATATCAAATCCATGTACACACATCCCCTGTTTATCTGGCTGTCGATGCCTGCACCTGTGTCTTTCCTCTTTGCAGCGACATCCTCTAACGTCGAGCCTTATTTTACGAACTGGCTATAGGTTCCTCTATAAAACGATTCGATTTCGCTCGCTGATTCGTCAGATAGACTCGGGTATCTTTTATATCGATACAGAAACTCATCGAGAATGGCGAGAAACACCGTAACCAGGAAAAAGAAAAAAAGAGAAACGTTGGGGTACTTTAGAATGTAAAATATCGGTATCAGAACCCAGCCCATTACCATTTTAAGCATTTTATACTGCTCATGGCGATATCGGTACGCCTTCACACTTTTTTGTCTGAAAGAAGGGAACGAGGCCTCCAATTTCACATGCCCGTTCTCAACCCATGAGCCGACAATGTTCGATAGTCGGCCATGGAAATCGTCAAGATTTTCAGCCTTTAACGGTTCGGATATCCCTTGCGCTCTCAATCCAGCGGCATGACTGTTCTCGATTACTCCAAATGAAAGGGTGCAGAAAATAGCCGCCATGATTACACCTATTACGAAGAGACTGAGGGTACCGTCTGAAGAGTGCCTGCCTGAGAGGCAAAAATATTTCATATCACCACATCCTAACTTACCGTGATCAACTGAGCAAAGACCGGCATCCGGCAATGCTTATATTGCCTGAAAGTCATGATACCTCACCCCGGTCATTGAATCTCCCCGCAACAAGTTGCGAAGAATCTCCGATTGCTAAGGAAAATGTTTATTTTATATTCGCTCGCTAACCTCGCCGCAAGCAGCGGGGAATGCGCTCGCTGTTCAATTCA
>CAYSHT010000004.1:13894-37990 GCA_964430915.1 uncultured Syntrophaceae bacterium | reverse complement strand
CTACCTTCACACGGTAGAAGTCACTGGTTCAAATCCAGTACCGCCTACCATGAATATGAAGGGGTCGGGACCTGTGTCTCGACCCCTTTTGATTTTTTACAAACAATTCCGAGGACGATCACGAGGCGGACACCATCGATAATAGGGCCCTCCGCCTAGGAAACGGGTTCAATTTCAATGCCTGTTTCCGCGGTAAAAAATATGTTGACAGAAAGGGACGATATCACTATATAGTGTCGTCGACCGCGGGTAGCCTTACACGCCGGATATAGAGGCAGAGGAGATGCGGTCTCTAATGGACCTATTCTTGCTGGGGGATCGTTCAATGGTAGGACGCCGGACTCTGACTCCGTTAATCAAGGTTCGAATCCTTGTCTCCCAGCCATTTTTTATTACTTCCCCGAAGCGACTCGTTTCCCCCAGGTATCCCGAAGTGCGACAGCCCGGTTGAATAGAGGCTTCCCCGGTTTGGAATCCCTGGAATCGACGGCGAAATACCCGATCCTTTCGAACTGGTATCTGCTTCCCGGTTCCGCATCTTTCAGGCTGAGCTCCACATAGCATGGACACAGCGTTTCGAGGGATTCTGGATTCAGGTATTCCTTAAAGTCTCCGGACTCGGAGGCGGGATCGGCCACCTGAAAAAGCCTGTCGTAAAGCCGGACTTCGGCGGGCATTGAATGCTCCGCCGATACCCAGTGAATCACCCCCTTCACCTTGCGGCCGTCTGGGGGCGGTGCGTTTTTTGTTTCTGGATCATAGGTGCAGTGAAGTTCAGTGATTTCTCCGGTTTTTTCATCCTTCACCATGCGCTCGTAGCGTATAACGTAGGCGTTTCTGAGCCGGACCTCGCGCCCCGGGGCGAGACGCTTGTATTTACCCGGTGGATCTTCGTGAAAGTCGTCGCGCTCGATATAGAGCACCCGTGAAAAAGGAAGCTTTCGCGTTCCCATTTCCGGGTTCTGCGGATGATTGGCGAATTCGAATTCCTCCACCCTATCCTCGGGATAATTATCGATAACGACGCGAAGTGGTCTCAAAACTCCCATCACCCGCGGTGCCCGTTCGTTCAGGTCGTCGCGAACGCAATGCTCAAGAAGTGCCACGTCGATGAGGTTATCATTTTTGGCCACACCGATTTCGGCGCAGAAGTTTCTGATCGCCTCGGGCGTATAACCTCTCCTTCGGAGGCCCGAGACGGTGGGCATACGGGGATCATCCCACCCTGTGACGTAACCCTTTTCCACCAGTTCGATGAGCATCCGCTTGCTGATCACCGTGTAGCTCAGATTGAGGCGGGCGAATTCGATTTGCTGGGGCCGGCTTCCCGAGATCAGTTGATTCACAATCCAATCATATAAAGGGCGATTGTTTTCAAACTCAAGTGTACAGATCGAATGGGTAATATTCTCGAGTGCATCGGAAAGGCAATGGGCAAAATCGTACATCGGATAGATAACCCATGTATCTCCCGTCCGATAGTGGGGCGCTCTTTTGATGCGATAGATGACGGGGTCGCGCATGACGATGTTGGGAGAAGCCATGTCGATCTTGGCACGGAGGACATGTGAACCGTCCTCAAATTCACCGGCCCTCATTCGCTCAAAAAGATCCAGGTTCTCATCGACGGAGCGGTTTCGAAAGGGGCTTTCCCTCCCCGGTTCGGTGAAGCTGCCACGGTATTCGCGTATCTCATCAGCGGTGAGATCGCAGACATAGGCCGTCCCGGCCTTAATGAGTTCAAGGGCAAACTGATAGAGCTTCTCAAAATAGTCGGAGGCAAAAAAGAGACGGTCCTCCCAGTCAAATCCGAGCCAGTGGATGTCGTTGATAATCGAGTCCACATATTCGAGGGATTCGCCGCTCGGGTCGGTATCGTCGAATCTGAGGTTACAGGTACCCTTATACTGGTCGGCGATGCCAAAATTGAGGCAGATCGACTTTGCATGTCCGATATGGATGTAACCGTTCGGTTCCGGCGGGAAACGGGTAGCGACACGTCCCTGATTCTTATCTTCTCTAAGGTCATCATCGATGATCTCCCGGATGAAATCGCTGGGAGCGTAGTTCTTCTCTTCAGTCATAAGTGGAGACTCCTTCTTGTTATATAGCGCTATCAAGGATCGTTACCGAAAGACCCTCGATATTTTCAAAATCCTTTCTGTTGAGCGTGAGAACCGAGTATCCTCGAGACAGCGCCGTGGCTGCGATTATCATGTCATTAACCCCGACAGATATTCCCCTCCGCGCCGTGCTGCTCCATATCTCGGCAAATGTTCTGGCCGCTGCCGTATCGTAGTCAAAGACGGTGAACGTTGTGCACACCTTCTCGACAAAGGCCAGCCGCTCCTGCTTTCTCTCTTCTCCGTCCGCACGGTGAGCGCCGTGGAGGAGTTCCGCAATACTCACCACACTGATGCCTGTGGGTTCGCCCTCTTTTATGGGAGCCAGATTCTCTATCTTTGTTCCGAGGCGCTCATAGTTAATAAGAACACAGGTATCATAGATTGTTCCCATTTCGTTCCTCCCGGCGGGCCTTCGGCGAATTCAGCGACAATTGTCTTAAAAAATTACATTTCAGGTGAGATGAATATAAGGAAAGCACTTTCCTGTCAATAAAATAGAGCGATCCGTTTATCGAGAGAAGGCTCCTCGAAAAGCCCGATCAATCGCTACCTTCTGTTCGTCAGGTATGCCCCGCTTATAACCATAGCGGCACCGATGATGAGAGAGAGGTCCAGTGTCTCCTTGAGGATGAGGAAGGAAAGTATCACGGCGCTTATGGGGACGAAATTGATGAATACCGCCGCCTTTGAGGCCCCGAGTTTTTTTATCCCTTCGTAGTACCAGGTGAATCCAAGGACGGTGCCAAAGAAGCCGAGATAAAAGATGCTGAACCAGTCTGCCCCGCTGTACCCACCTAAATCGCTGAATATTCCCTCGAAGACGGCAGGGGGAAAAAGTAAAAGGCCGCCGATGAGACAGGAGTATGTCACCGCCGAAAAGGGAGACATATCATGCATGGTTCGCTTCCCGATCAGTGAATATAAGACCCAGCTTACGACACATCCGAGGATGTAAATCTCTCCACTGCCAAGACCTCCCTTTAGTATTATCAGGGGATTGCCCTTCGATATGACGATGATGGCACCGGAGGCGCAGAGTAAAATACCCGCTATGTTGATACCGGTCAGCTTTTCTTTGAAAACAAAGTATGCGAACAAGGTGATAAAGATGGGGTTCGTGGCAATAATGAGTGAGGCTCTGCCTGCCTCTATTACTTTCAGCCCCGAAAGAAAGAATATATTATAGGCGAAGACACCCGTCATACCGAGGAGGAGAACCGGCACAATCTGGTGTTTTTTCAGGAGAGGAATGCCTCCCTCCAGTTTTCTGGTGATAAAAATCAGAAAAAAGGATGCCACAGCGAATCGCAAAAAGGCGGCGCTGAAAGGGCCCACATTTTGTGCAACCGTCCGTCCGGCAACAAAAGTTCCTCCCCAGAAAAGGGCAACAAAGAGGAGCTTCGCATATTGCGTCATTTCACATTCACCGTTTTTTCTTTGATCGACCGGGCACAAGAAGATATTTGTCTCAGATAAATTTACCGGCGATCCAGTAGAGACCCATGCCGAAAATTACCGTTCCTGCGAGGGATCGTGTCTTTATGGCAACAATAAGTGTCGGTATCGCCACGAAAAGTTCTGGCCGCAGGAGGTCAAGATGCCGCGGTTCGCCCGTCGTGACAAGGAGCGGGAAGATAAGGGCACTCAGTATGGCGGCGGGGATGAAGTCGAGCCACTCGGCAAACCATTCGGGCAGCCCTCTCCTGGAGAGATAAAGAAGAGGAAGCCAGCGGGGTACGTAGGTGACAACCCCCATTCCGATGACAATCAAGAGATAATCTGTCGGTATCATGATCCCCCTCCCATCCCCTGTGAAAGTCCGGACCTCTTGAGGATTACCCCCAGTGTTGCCGCCGCTGTCGAGGCGATGAATATGTAGGCATTTCCGGGAATAATAAGTGACAGGAGGACGGCCGCGATCCCGGAGGTAAGGGCGATTACAACATAAAAAAATCCCCGAATCTGGAAAATCAGAAGGCAGATAAACATGGCAACGAGTGCATAGTCGATGCCGAAGGCGCCGGCAGGGATAAACTGGCCTCCGTATCCCCCCGCTACCGTGCTTCCTATCCAGGCGAGATTCGCGGTGTGGTTGAGAACGAGGGCGCGACGCCAGTCCCAGTCACGTTGCCTGAAATTGGCGACATTGAGGGCGAAGCTCTCGTCGGTGACCCCGTAGGCAAAGGCCGAAAGCCAGCCGTGACTGAGACCTCTCACATATCTCGAAAGGGATGAACTCATGAGGAGATGCCGCAGGTTTACGGTGAATGTGGTGATAACGATGGCGAAAAACCCTGCGCCGGCGCTGAGCATCGAAACGGCGATAAACTGCGAACTCCCCGCATAGACGAGAAGCGACATGCACCCGATTTCAAGGGGGTGAAGACCCGCTTTCTGAGCGATAACACCAAAGGCGAGGCCTATGGCGAGGTATCCGAGGCAGATCGGCCAGGCCCCGAGCATTCCGTCTTTGATGGCAGAGGGCCAGTCATTTCTATTCTCCTGCGAATCACCTGGGCGCATAGGATTTCTTTTTTGTCCCCTCCTGATTTCCGTCACAAAGATCGAAGCGGATTAGCCCGGTGACATACTACACTTGATGGGGTAAGTCAAAAAAAGTGTGCCCGCCTTCCGGTCCGGAAAGGCCAATTGACATAGAGGGAAGGCTCATGTATAGGCTTTTTAAAACCAAATCGAGTATATTTACCCTTTCGAAGGAGGCGAAACATGCAAAACTTTATCTTTGAAAACCCGACAAAAATCATCTTCGGGAAGGGTCAGATTGGAAAAACAGGCCGTGAAGTTGCGAAATTCGGAAAAAAAGTGCTCATGGTTTATGGTGAGGGGAGCATCAAGAAAAGCGGTGTCTATGATCAAGTCGCAGCATCGCTTCGGGATGCGGACATCGAAATCATCGAGTTTCCCGGAGCCAGGTCAAACCCCGTCCTCTCTCATGCCCTCAAAGGTGTGGAAGTTGCTCGTGAAAAGGGGGTTGATGCAGTACTTGCGGTTGGCGGCGGAAGCGTCATCGATACTGCAAAGACAATCGCCGTCGGGGCGAAAACAGATGACGATCTATGGGATTTTTTTACTCATAAAAAGGCAATAAAAGGGGCACTTCCTCTTCTGACGGTGGTAACCCTCTCGGCAAGTGCATCAGAGATGAATCCTGCGGCAGTCATCACTAATGAAAAAGGATCCCGGAAATTCAGTATCCGGTCGCCCTTCATACAGCCGAAGACGTCTATTCTGGATCCTACCGCACTCTTTACCCTTAGCCCTTCTTACAGTGCCTACAGTGCCGTCGATGCGATAATTCATATGCTGGAGGGCTACTTCAACAATACCGAACCGGAAAGTGCGATGCAGGACAGGCTCGTGGAAGCTATCATGAAAACGATCATGGAGAGCACCGATGTAATTCTGAAGAATCCTGAAGACTACAACGCACGGGCAAACATGATGTGGTCCGCCATTCTCGCCTTTAACGGCCTCACCTCAGCAGGGATGGGGATGGTGAGTCTCCCCGCACATATGATCGAGCATTCGCTGAGCGCCCTTTATGACATAGCCCATGGTGCCGGTCTCTCCATTATAATGCCGGCCTGGATGAGCTATGTCATCGGTGATAATCCTTCAAAGTATGCCCGACTTGCGAGGGAAATCTTCGGGGTAGAGGAAGACGATGAGCTGAAGGCGGGAAGCGTTGGCATCAAATATTTACGGGAGTGGTTTGCATCCATCGGGAGCCCCGTATCGTTAAAAGAGGCCGGGATCCCCGAGGGTGATATAGGAGCAATTGCGGAACATGCCCGTGAGCTTGCCAAAATATGGGGACTTAAGAATTATACCGAAGAGGTAATCGCCGATATTCTAAAGTTGTGTAAATAAAAGAGGTTGCTGTTTTGATGACGGGAATTATACTGGCAGGCGGAAAAAACGCCCGCATGGGTGAAAACAAGGCCTTTATCGAGATAAATGGTACTAAGATAATAGAGAGAACGCTGGGGATTTTCAGGGAAGTCTTTGACGAAATCATCCTGGTGACCAACTCGCCCCTGGACTATCTCGATTACGATGTGAGAATAGTAACGGACCTGATTTGGGGAAAATCCGCGCTGGGTGGGATTTACACGGGGCTCTTCTATGCATCATGCGAGCATGCCTTCTTTGCCGCCTGTGACATGCCCTTTTTACAAAGGAGCTTCATTGAGTATATGGCTGGAAAGATTGATTCAAACGATATTGTCGTTCCCCATCCGCCCGACGGATTTCAGCCCCTCCATGCCATCTATTCAAAACGATGTCTTCCCCATATAAGAAACCTCATTGACAAGGATAAGCTGAAAATACGGGGTTTCTACAAAAAGTCAAAGACCCTCCTCATAACTGCCGATGAAATAGAGAAATTCGATCCCGAAGGGAGGATGTTTCTTAACGTAAATTCCAGGGAAGACCTCGATGACATCTGAATCTCGGAAAATATTTTTTATTTGACAGTCTTACCTATTTTAGATAGCTTTCAAGGCGCTGCGCTAAAAGCACAACTCGGTTGTGACAATCTTTGACAAATGAAAAAGGAGGGATTCATGGCAGATCAGAAGGTGATGAATCGTTGGTATGTGGTTGTGGGGGCGATCTTAATCCAGCTTTGTCTTGGTGCTATTTATGCCTGGTCGGTTTTTACTCCCAAGTTAACTGCAGAGGGAGGTGTGTACAAATTCAGTGCTTCTCAGGCGGCCTGGGTTTTTTCCGTGGGGCTTCTTGTCTTTGCCGTCGTCATGATTTTATCCGGTAGGATGATCGGTAAAATAGGGCCGAGGAAGCTGGCTGTGCTGGGTGGAGTTGTCCTTGGTGTTGGCTATATTCTGGGTGGGTTTTTCGGTAGTTCTTTCGTTACTCAATTAATCTTCATAGGAATTATCGGCGGCGCCGGTATAGGCTTCGCGTATGTGGTTCCCATCGCGGTGGGCGTCAAGTGGTTTCCCGATAAAAAAGGAATGGTGACGGGACTTGCCGTTGCGGGCTTCGGCTTCGGAGCAACTATATGGGTCAAATCTGCCGGTTCGTGGTTTGACCTCCTCAATGTTTTGAACTTTTTCGGTCTCGGCGGGGTTCAGAGCGTATTCCTTCTTTACGGTGTTATCTTCCTCTTTGCCGTTCTTATAGGAAGTATCGTCATGATCGATCCCCCTGCGGGCTACGCACCTGCCGGTTGGACACCTCCGGAGCAGACCACAGCGACGGGCAATCCCAGCTCTGCCCTCGGTATGGTCGAATTTATCCCCGGTGAGATGCTGAAAACGCCCCAGTTTTATATGACCTGGCTGACCTTTCTCTTCTCGGCCATTGCGGGATTGATGGTAATTTACTGTATCAAGCTCTTCGGTATTGACGCCCTGAAGGCGAGCGGTATGGCCGTAGCAACCGCTTCAGCCGTGGCCGGTACGGCCATGGCGTGGTATGCCATCTTCAACGGCCTCGGCCGGATCGTCTGGGGGACCGTTTCAGACAAGATCGGCAGGAAGACGGCCATTTTTCTCATGTGCCTCTTTCAGGGCATTATCATGCTCCTCTTCTACAAGATGGGAGGTGCGGGAATAACGCTCATCATCGGCGCCTGTATTATCGGTTTCAACTTTGGCGGAAACTTTGCCCTCTTTCCGGCCGTTACCGCCGATTATTTTGGCAACAAAAACGTTGGCCTGAACTATGGCTACGTATTTGTTGCCTACGGTATCGCCGGCGTTATCGGTCCTCAGGTAGCGGGATTCTTTAAAGATGCCGCAAAAGGTGGGAGCGATCCCTCGATTTGGATAACACCCTTCTTAATCGCCGGTGTTGCCTGTCTTCTGGGGGCTGCCATTACGTTGATTTCGAAACAGCCCAAAAAGTAATATGTAATGAATGAGATAAAAACGCCGTCTCCCGGGGCGGCGTTTTTTATTGTCTTTTTTCCGCCATTTCTGATCAATCTTCGATTCAGTCGGACTTGACCTTTTACCTTAACCGTTGTAGGAAGTTGTGCGCGAGTTTTCACGTCATATCGAAGGAAATAAGCGACAAGTACGGAGGTTATACGCAATTTCACGTCTGACATTTCACAATTTTCGTTGTTTTTAGTAAAGCTTGAGGAGGCAGGAAGTTTATGGCGAGAGAATTGGTAACGATACAGGATACGACAGCTAATCCGGCACCTTTGGGCCTGATGGGCTTTGGGATGACAACGGTGCTTCTGAATATTCATAACGCCGGTTTCTTTCCGCTGGATTCAATGATACTGGCGATGGGGATATTTTACGGCGGCTTGGCACAGGTAATCGCGGGCATTATGGAGTGGAAGAAAAACAATACCTTCGGGACGACGGCCTTTACGTCATACGGTCTTTTCTGGCTCAGCCTGGTTTTTCTGGTGCTGATGCCGAAGTTAGGGTGGTGGACCGGCCCCACGAGTGGTGCCATGGCCACGTATCTCTTCATGTGGGGACTTTTTACCTTCTTTATGTTCATCGGGACGCTGAAGGCAAACAGGGCACTCCAGGTTGTGTTCTTTACACTGGCGCTGTTGTTTTTCCTCCTTGCCTGGGGCGATGCATCGGGCAGCGCAGCGGTGAAGCACTTCGCGGGCTATGAAGGAATCTTCTGCGGATTTACGGCGATTTACGCCGCCATGGCACAGGTATGGAATGAAATGTACGGGAAAACCATATTACCCCTGGGTCCCGTAGAGTAGAAATGGAGTTCAAGCACTAATCTGAGGATATGAGAGATTGCGTATAACCATGCTGAAACGACACATTGAAAGGGTACCCCCGGGCATAAACCGGAGGTAAAGATGCAGAAACCCCCGCCCAGAGGCGGGGTTTTTCGTTTTTCCGGTATCGTGCTCCTTTGTCTTACGGCGCTGGATGGGAAAATTTGGGGATTTTTTTAATGGCCATGTACGAAAACACTCCATGGTGCCCTTCGGGAAATTTTCGAAAGATCTGTTGTTACGCCCTCATTTTATGCATCCTTGTGATATCCGTCCCTTCTTTTTCCGAAGATAGATATGTTGTAAATGAACCACTCGATCAGAAAATCGGCCAGATGATCATGGTCGGCTTCCGGGGGCTTTCCGTCGATGACCGAAGCCCCATCATGGAGGATATAACAAAAAGAAAGATAGGGGGCGTCATCCTCTTTGACTATGATGTTCCCTCAGGATCCCCCGTCAGAAATATCAAATCTCCCGATCAGGTCACATCCCTTGTGAAGGACATGCAATCGGCATCGAAGATTCCTCTTTTTATCGCAATCGATCAGGAAGGGGGACGGGTGAGCAGACTCAAGGAACGGTTCGGCTTTCCGCCAACGGTCTCGGAGCAATATCTCGGAAAACGTAATGATCCGGAAGTCACGAAAAGATATGCCGAACAAGCGGCGAAAACACTCGCCGGTCTGGGAATCAACGTGAACTTTGCACCCGTTGTCGATCTCGATCGCAATCCCGGGAATCCTGTGATCGGAAAGCTGGAAAGAAGTTTTTCTTATGATCCTGATATCGTTTCAAGGCATTCGACTGTTTGTATCGATATGCTGCACAGGCATGGCGTACTTTCGGCGATCAAACACTTCCCCGGTCATGGAAGCTCCTCTTCCGATTCCCACAAAGGATTCGTGGATGTGACGGGGGAGTGGTCACCCGATGAATTAAGGCCCTTTGAAGCCATTATTCAATCGGGACGGTGCGATATGGTCATGACGGCCCACATTTTTAACGCCGGGCTTGATCCCCTCTGGCCGGCAACCCTTTCTCACGGGATAATAAGTGGAATACTGAGGGATGATATGGGATTTGACGGTGTCGTCGTTTCCGATGACATGCAGATGAAGGCCATACGATCCTTTTACGGACTCGAGAAAGCGGTCAAAATGGCAATCGATGCCGGGTGCGATATCCTGGTCTTTGCGAATAATTCCGTCTTTGATGAGGATATAGCCGCACGGGCAACGGGCGTGATAAAGAAGCTGGTCGCCACAGGGGAGATAAAAAGAGAAAGAATAGATGAATCCTACCGGAGAATACTGAGACTCAAGGAAAAACTGAAACGATAGCTTCCCTGATGGGGAGGGTTTTATAATAAAGTACAGAGGGATAAAAAGCGGGGGCCGTTCATGTTCATATTGTGTGCGACATAAACGGCCCCTCGGTGAGGAGGTGTGTGGACGCTTAACGGTTCTTCCCCTACCGCTCGTGACTTGTCACCCAGTCGAGGGATGAAATTGCAGCGGCAAGGGATAATTCACCGGCAGCAATGACACCGGCCACAATTTCCGCAAATTTTTGCACCTTTCCCTTGCCGTAGCACCCGAGTATTTCCAGACATTCCCTCTGAGTGGGAAGACCGGTGCCTCCTCCGTATGTTGCAACGATTAAGGAGGGAATAGTGATCGAACCGTAGAGGTTTCCCTCCGGAGTTACTTCCGTGTAGAGCATGCCCGCCGAGCACTCCGACACATTTGCCACGTCCTGGCCCGTGGCGATAAACATTGCCGTAATGGCATTGGTTGAGTGGAGGCCGTTGTTATTCACCCCTGCCATGAAGGCCCCCACATTGGCGACACTGCTGTGGTAACAGAGGGTTTCCGGGTCGACTCTCATGTATTGTATCAGGACTTCCCGATCTATCGTTATCTCGGCGGTGACCCTTTTCCCCCGTGTGTGCATGATATTAACCTGAGATGCCTTTTTATCGGTGGCAAAGTTGGCTTCCAGATAGTGGTGGCGTATTCCCTTGTAGTGATTCATGATCCAGTTGCATGCAGAAAAGGTGGCGTGGTTTACCATATTCTGTCCTGCCGCATCTCCCGTGGAGAAATTGAACCGGAGATAGGTAAACTTGCTTGCAAGAAACTTCTGGATATTCAAAAGCTTTGCGACCGCTGATGTTGATTCTGCCTGTTTTCTGATGTCGTCCATATTTTCATCGATCCAGAGGGAAAATTCCCGTGCCTCTCTGGCTGAATCAAATACGAAGACAGGTGCCCGCTGCATGCAGTCGTCCGAGATGGTTGTCTTGACACCACCACATAAGTTGATCACTTTCATCCCTCTGTTATAGGAGGCAACTAGAGTTCCCTCACTTGTGGCCAGGGGGATAATGAAGTCACCCTGAGCGTGCTCCCCGTTGAGACGGATTGGACCTGCAAAGCCGACGGGCACCTGTGCCACACCGGTAAAATTCTCAATATTTCCCTGCGTAACCGCAGGATCAAAGGAGTATTTAGTCAAATGCTCCAGTTTCACGCCCGTATAGTCTTCCACGAATTCCTGGCGTTCGAGCACGATTTCGGGCTGATAGTTTCGTGCCCTGTCGGAGGGAATGGTTATCCTGTCCCCGCTGTCATGGGAGATGGTGTCACTGACCTCGAGATTGAGGGCACCGAAGGGATCGGTGTTGAAGGCGATGCAGATCTGATGCTGTTTTCCCTCCTCCAGAGAATCGATGTGGGCATAGACGTCAATTACCTGTCCCAGGGGAAAGGGTATAAGATTTGTTTCATCGACTTCGGTGGCCCGTATGGTAGAGCCGTTCAGTTTGGCCTCGATCCTGTCGAGCGGCACTTCACTGCCATTGATTGCGACTTTCGAGACACCCGTCAGCGATGCATCTGCCAGAGGATTCTTGATGCCGAAACGAACTCCCCCCTCCACATTCATGAGGCTCCCCAGTGAGTAAAGCTGTTTTAAGATCAGCGCTGGTATTTCCATTTCCCCCTCATTTTTTTTGCTGCGCAATCTTTATGCTTAGTGCCTCTAAAATACGTTTGCTATCTTAAACATGGTCAGAAATTTCTTTGCCGGCATTATTGATTTGTGACAGCAGTATGTCGGATAGTCGGTGCCGCGAAACCTGGATTTTGTAAAGTAGATTCCCTTAAAGTTGTAAATCTTATTCCCATATTCGTAAAGGAGACGGATAATCTTCTTTACGATTGGTGATTCGTAACCCTTGTCTTCTTCAGCGGTGACAAGGGGTGAGAGCCCGAGATGTATCTCTCGAACGCCTTCCGATTTGAATACCTCCATTGCATGGGCCATAATCGTATAGAATATCCCCTGCCTGAAGGACTGGCTGAATCGGGAGATATTGGGGACATATCCTAATAATCTGTCATTCTCGAAGACGGGATCAAAATAGATAAAGCCGATGAGATCGTCCCCCTGATAGGCGAAAAACTTTCTTGTACCCACATTGTGATCCATGATCATCGGTCGAATAAGAAAGAGAATTTCTCTCGTTTTAACCTTTCTCGTCTTGAGCCACTCTTCTGAGAGCTCTCGGGCTCCGTCTTCATTGTGTTTCTCAATAACGGTGATCCCCCTTTTTTTTGCGTGGTTCAGCGAGGTCCTCAGAACCTGTTTTTTCTTTCCCTTCAAATCCCACGATCTCAGGTCAACGACAGATTCGACGCCGAATTGTGTTCCGTAAAATCCGAATTTATCGTTGATAAGTTTTGCCACCGGTTCAGTCACCTGCGCAAATCCGCAGTTTGGATTTTCCCGTATAAACCCCCCGATAAGTTCCTCGTAATCCTTTTCATGACAGATGGGGTCGGCCAGGGCAAAGCGACACCCCCATTTTTCCATATAGGCGATGTATCCCTTTCCGGGTATGTCGAAAAAATGCATTCCCGGCTGGAGTGCCGAATAGGACATGCAGTGATTTCCGTATTTCTTGAGGTACCGAACCCTCTCGGCGAGGGTAAATTCAGTCCTTGCGGCAGAGGTGTGCACCAGACGGAGATTTTTGGTGAGGACTCTAAATGGTGCCTTTTTCTGCGTGTAATCGAGAGCTGTCGATGAATGGTTGGAAACGTACATTTATTCTCCCCTTATTCTGAAAATTGAAAAAACTCCCCCGCTTCCCATTTGTAAGAATCTCAAAAATCGAGATTCTACGGTACATTTTCATCTCTTTCAATTTTGCGTTGAAATAGAGACCCTCGTGTACGGGGTTATAATTAAGACATATTCGGCATCGAATGTCTTGCTAAATAGATACAAGCTTACTATCAGGTAAAAACTTGTATTAGATGATGGTGGATTACAGGGGTTTGCTATGTTCGGTTATACGGTTAGGCAGTCAGTCAGAAATATTCATGCCTGAAAACCTGTTGTAAATACTATCGATTCCTTCCTAACCGTTCATGCGCCGATACCCAGTCAAGTGAAGATATGGCCGTGCCGAGCGAAAGCTCGCCTGCCGCTGCGACGGCCGTCACGATTTCGGCAAATTTCAGGACCTTTCCCTTACCGTAACAACCGAGTATCTCGAGACACTCCCTCTGTGTGGGAAGCCCCGTGCCCCCACCATAGGTGGCGACAATGAGAGATGGAAGGGTTAGTGAAGAATAAAGATCGCCGTCGGGGGTAACTTCCATGTGAATCAGACCCGTTGAAGATTCAGCCACGTTTGCCACATCCTGCCCCGTAGCGATAAAAAGGGCAGCAAGGGCATTGGCGCTGTGAAGGCCGTTGCTGTTGCCGCCTGCCATGAGTGTCCCCAGGTTTCCAACTTTGTTGAAATGGACGCAGGTTTCCGGATCAACCCGCAGCTGCTCAATCAAGAGATCGCGCTGCATGGTTGCTTCGGCGGTGACACGTTTACCCCGCGTATGGAGCGTATTGATGGTTGACGCCTTCTTGTCGGTGGCGATGTTGCTTTCAAGATAGTAGTGACGGATACCCTTGAAATGGTTCAGGATCCAGTTGCAGGCAGCAAAGGTGGCAACGGTGACCATATTTTGACCCGCCGCGTCCCCGGTTTCGAAGTTGAAACGTAGATAGACAAACTTGCTGACGAGAAATTTCTGAATGTTGATGAGTTTTGCAACATTGGATGTTGACTCTGCCTGCTCTCGAAGCTCCTCTAAATTGTCATCGATCCAGTTTGCGAAGGAAAGGGCGTCCCGTGCGTTGTCAAAGATGAAAACGGGTGCCCGCTGCATTGAGTCATCCGATATCGTCGTGGTGATCCCGCCGCAGAGATTTATGAACTTCATCCCCCGGTTGTACGAGGCGACGAGGGACCCTTCGCTGGTGGCAAGGGGAATGACGAACTCGCCCTTTGCATGTTCTCCATTAACTTTTATGGGACCTGCAAAGCCGATCGGCACCTGGGCCACGCCGGTAAAATTTTCAATATTCCCCTGCACGACCTTCGGGTCAAAGGGGTATTTATCGATATACGAAAGTGTAACGCCGGCAAACTCTTCGATGAACCGCTGGCGTTTTTGAATTATCCCGGTTTCGTAATCCCGGCCCCTGTCGTGAGGAATCTTTGCCGGCGAAGGTATCGCATCGGTAATGATATCGGTAACGTCGAAATTCAGGGGACCGAAGGGGTCGGTTTCAAAGGCAAAACTCAGGAAGTGCTCCTTTCCCTCTTCCAGTGTTTCCATATGTACCTGAATATCCACCGTCTGTCCGAGAAGAAACTGGATGGCATTATGCTCATCCACTTCGGAGGCCCGTATGGCACTTCCTTCCAGGGTCGCAACTATGTTGTCGAGTGGTATCTCCTCGCCGTTTATCTCCACCTTTGAGATGCCTGTGAGCGTGGCGTCGCCGAGGGGATTGGTAAGGCAGAAGTGAACTCCTCCTTCGGAATTGACGAGGCTTCCCGCCACGTAGAGTTTCTTCAGGATCATAGAGGGTATTTCCATGGTTTCGCTCCTTTTTTGTCAGCGGTCATTATAATCAACCCTTTTCCCTCTCAAATCTGCCTAGAGGAGATTTGAAATTTTGAAGAGGGTTATGATTTCCCTGAGCGGCACGTTTCTCCGGTGGGAACAGAATGTCGGGTAGTCTTTCCCGCGGAATCTCGATTTCGTAAAATATATCCCTTTAAAACTGTAAATGCCGTTGCCGTACTGATAGAGCAAACGGATCAGTTTTTTTGTTATTTTCGATTCGTAATGGCGGTCCCTGTCGCCGACGACTAAAGGAGAAAGGCCGAGATGGATTTGTTCGACGCCCTCTTCCCTGAAGGTTTCCATGGCCTGTAACATTATGGTGTAGAAGATGCCCTGCCTGAATGACTGGCTGAATCGGGAGATATTGGGAACATAGCCTATAACCCTGTTTTGTGAGTAGACGGGATCGAAGAATATAAATCCGATGAGTTCGTCCCCCCGGTAGGCAAAAAATTTTCTCGTTCCCTCCTGATACTCCATGTTCATCGGTCTGATGAGAAACCTGATCTCTCTGTTTCTGACCTTTCTTGTCTTTACCCATTCCCGGGAAAGCTGGTTGTACCGACGTTCCTCATAGTTTTCCCTGACATATATTCCACTCTTAACGGCCTGATTCAGCGAGGTCCTTAGGACCTGCTTTTTCTTTCCCTTCAGGTCCCAGTTTTTTAAATCGATGATCGATTCGACACCGAATTGCGTTGCGTACAATCCGAATTTTTCGTGCAGTAGTTCCGCAACGGGTTCCGATACCTGGGCGAAGCCCGTACGCCCGCCCCCTTTTATGAACGCTTCGATCAGGATCTCCCAATCCTTTGCATCGCAAACGGGGTCAGAAAGTACGCCTCGTATGCCCCATTTCTCGGCATAGGCGATATATCCCCTGCCCGGCATGTCGAAATACTTCATGCCCGGTTGGAGGGCCGAAAAGGACATGCAATGACTGCCATATTCTCTGAGATAGGCGATTCTCTCTTCAAAACTGAAGGTATTTATATGGTCCGGCATGGTCACTTTGCTACAGATTTTTTAAGCGATGTTTCAACAATGAACTCTTTCGCATATCGGGACGGGTAATGATTGGCTACTTTTTTTGTCCCAGAATCGAATAATAGCGATCATCGAAGAGCATTCTGAAATACTTCACCGTTTTTATCTTGAGGCCGAGTTTCTTCATGTATTTCTGATAATCATATACCGGGTGAAGGGCGTTTTGCGCAGCGGCCCAGAAAATCAGATCGGCAATACGCCAGTAGATTATCTGAAAGAACCGTGCGACAGGATTTCCCGTCGGGAGGGAGAAATCCCCTATCACGACATGCCCCTTTCTTTTTGCCAGTTTTACGAGCTGGCTGAGAATTTCTACCATCATCTCCTCTTCGAATACATTGAGGAAAAAATTGCCGAAGACAAAATCGTAACTGGACGATTCTTCAATGTTCAGAATGTTGTCGTGAAGCTGTCGTATCGGGTGCTTGAATTCTTTTTTTCTGAGGCCCCTGTTGAATCTCGCAAGCATTGTTTCCGACAGGTCAACGACCGTTACCTTTGCCCCGCGTTCAGCCGCCGCTATGGCCTCAATGCCGTGTCCCACACCGGCAAAGAGAACCTTGTCGTTGGCCTTGATCTTGTCGTGCATGGCGGTTTTGCATTTGTCTATCTGATTGAAACTGTAGATGGTGGCAAGAAAATCGTACAGCGGTCCGATGATTGAGTATTTATCCTTCATGATCAATTCTCCGGAATATGTATTTTTAGCGGCGGTATCAGTACCAGTGGCCGGTTTCCGATGAAAACGCCCCTCCTAAATTGTAAAGCACCATAGGAGATTGCCCGTTGTGTGTCAAGAAAATCATTTTTCCCCACGGTCTCAATATAACTGCGGCAATGAATTTCTCTTTATGTTCTCCCCGTCATCTTTTGGATATCAGTGAATACAACTCGTCCTGAATTTTTCTGAGACTTTCAACGTCGTCCTCGCCGATTTTCCCCTCGGTCATGTCCTTTCGTATTCGTTTTTTCAGGCTCTTCAATTCTCTTTCAATATCGGCAATGCCATTCATCATATAGTGGCTCGCGTCAAGGGGGATTTCCTCCTCCGGCATCGCCTCCGTTTTCATTCCCCTCGGTTCGAGAAGAAGCATTTCTTTCCAGAAGGGAATGTGCGTCTCAAGGCCGAAATTCTCTTCGATTTTGCCTGCCAGTATCTCGCTCGATGTCGGCTCTCCGTGGACGATAAATACACGAGGATGGGATTTGGCAAAGTTGCTGATCCATTCGAGGAGTCCTTTCTGATCGGCATGGGCCGAGAAACCACCGATCGTAAAGACCTTTGCCCTTACTGCCACGTCTTCGTGGAAGATCTTCACACTTTTTGCGCCCTCGACGATCTTTCTCCCCGTTGTTCCCCCCGCCTGGAATCCCACGATCACGATACTGGCACCTGGACGCCAGAGATTGTGCTTCAGATGGTGCTTGATCCTTCCCGCCGTGCACATGCCGCTCGCCGAGATTATGATTGCCGGGCCGGGCCGTTCGTTGATGGCGATGGATTCCTCTGTTTTGGGGGTAAAATGGAGATTCGGCATGTCGAAGGGATCGAAGCCTTGCCGCACTATTACCCGTGCCTCTTCGTCATAGTATTTCTTGTTCCTCCGGAAAATCTCCGTTGCCTTGATGGCAAGAGGGCTGTCAAGGTAGACGGGGATATCGGGAAGGGAACCGTCACGATAGAATTCACCGAGGAGATAGAGAATTTCCTGCGACCGTTCCAGGGCAAAGGCCGGGATTATCACCTTTTCTTTGTGAGATACGGCGTGAAGAATCGCCTCGAGCAATTCATCCTTGCTGTCTTCAAAGTTTCGGTGCAAACGGTTGCCATAGGTGGATTCGACAAAGAGATAATTAGCCGCCTCGATTTCCTCTGGATCCCTGACGATAAGCTGGTTCTTATTGCCCAGATCCCCCGAAAAGACGATCTTGATCTCTTCGCCGCCGTCTTCTATCCAGAGCTCGGCAATACAGGAACCGAGTATGTGTCCCGCATTTCTGAGACGTAATCGTATTCCCGGTTCGATGGTGGTAATAACATCCCGTTCAAGAGGTGAAAGACATTTCAGGCTTGCCTCGGCATCGGCGATTGTGTAAAGGGGACGTACATCTTTCTTCCCCTGCCTTCTATTTTTCCGTGTCTGCCATTCGGCGTCCATTTCCTGAATATGGGCTGAATCGAGGAGCATGATCTGGCAGAGTTCCGCCGTCGGCGGAGAGGTGATAATCTTTCCGCTGAATCCGTCTCTCACCAGTTTTGGAATCCTGCCGCTGTGATCGATATGTGCGTGGGTCAGGATAAGCGATTGTATCTCTTTCGGATCGAAACCCCACTCTCCGTCGTTGCGTTTTTCCATCTGCTTGCCGCCCTGGAAGAGACCGCAATCGACGAGAATTTTATTTCCCCTTGCATTTTCGAGGAGGAAGTTCGATCCCGTGACCGAACCCGCTGCACCCAGGCACGTTATCTTAATCATCTGTCCTCACCTTCCCATATATGGTGTACTTTCTGCCACTCACGTTAACCGGCAAGCTTTTTAGAAACGAGAGCAATCTGCTCTTCCGCTTCATGCACCATTCTCTCTATAAGTTCTTCGCAGGTGGGAATGTCATGGATCAATCCGATTGACTGTCCCACCATCATGGGTGCAACGTCAATGTCACCGGATTCCCAGGCATTTACTATTCTTTCTCCCGTGATCAGGGGAAGAATCCCTTCCAGGCCGCCGCCCTGCTCTTCTACTTCAAGTATGGCATCAACGTTTTTATTCCTGAGCGCCCTGGCCTGCAGATGAATTGTCTTGCAAATGAGCGTCGTTTCATGCTCCTGCCTTCTCAGGACTTCCTCTTTTATGTTGTCGTGAACGTTACATTCCTTGGTGGTCATGAAGCGGCTTGCCATCATAACTCCGTCGGCCCCGAGTGCGAGTGCCGCGGCGAGATTTTTCCCGTTTGCGATACCTCCAACGGTGACGACGGGCAGGTTTACCTCTTCAGCGATTCTCGGCGTGAGTACCATGGAGGAAACATCATCATTGAGGGGATGTCCTCCCTCTTCGATACCCGCGGCGTAAATTCCGCTGTAACCTGACTTTTCAGCGTGAATGGCGTGCCTGACGGAGCCCACTTTGTGGAATAGTTTGACCCCCGCCTTGTTGAGATTTTCTATATATTCCATCCCACAGGCCTTATCGACAGGAGCACCCGAGACTTCCACACCGGCTACTTTTTCTTCCGCGCAGACCCTGAGATACATATTGTAGTGATCCGCCGTGATACGTACCGAGGGAAGTATGGTGACACCCACCATAAAGGGTTTGTCCGTGAGTTTTCGCGTCTCCCTGATGGCAGCCCGAAAATCTTCCTCTGTTTCATAGTTTGCCGCTGTTACATTGCCCATCCCCCCGGCGTTTGAGATTGCAGCGCAGAGCTCAGGTTTGCAAAGCCACATCATTGACCCGCAGATTATGGGATACTTAATGCCGAACATTTCTGTAATCGCTGTTTTCATAAATGGCTCTCCCCTTATAAAGTATGTTTTTGCACCCGCTTCTATAGCTTGTAATAAAGGTAATGTCCAGAGCCAAAGGGAGATTTTTTATGTCTGAATGAGGGAATTCGAAACGGTATAGGATACATTCGAGAGGTATATAGATTGGTTACAGCTTATGCCTGTAAATGTTGCTGGAGGTGGAAGTAAAAAAGTGAAGCTCCCCGCCCACGGGGCGGGGCTTCCCGGTAAGGAATATGTTTGTTTTATATTGCGCCCCTTACCCCGCCTACAAGGCGGGGCTTGCGGGTGCCCCCGGTCAGATATCGTTTAACGCCGCTATTCTCTATTGACTTACCGTTTCTACTTTCGTCAGCCTTATCCCGATCAGAGAGGCAATAACGACCAGTGTCGTGGAGATGAAAATCATCATGATTCCGAGTGCCGAGAGCTGTCCCCACAAACCGTCTTCGGAAAAACGGAAGATCTGTACAGCCAGGACTTCTGTTCCCGGCCTGGAAAGTACCACCGAGAGTGTCAATTCGCGGACAAACATGGTGGCCATCAGAATCCACCCCGATACAACGCCCGGAATCAAAAGAGGTAAGACGATCCTGCGAAGTGTATAGAAAGTTCCGCCGCCGCAGACCCGTGACGATTCTTCCAGATGACTGTGGATTTGGACGAAGGCACTCGTGAGCGGTCGAATTCCGTAAGGAAGGTACGTGGCGATATACCCGATCAAAAGAGCCCAGATCGTGGCATACAATGGCGTTTTGACGAAAAACCACATAAAGCCTACGCCGACGACGATCCCGGGAAAGGAGAAGGAAAGAAAACTTAAAGATTCCAGAACGCCTGATGCCCGGGTGCGAATCTTGACGATGACATAAGCCACGAAAACGGAAAGGGTGACGCCGAGCGATGCGCCGACGATGCCCAGAAAAGCACTGTTTCTCAGGGAGAGTAGAGAGATGGGATCTCTGAGTACTTCTATCCAGTGCTTCCAGCTCATCATGGAGAAGGCCTTTGCGCTCGGCACCATGGAGTACGGGACAAGGGACGTGTAAAACAGGACCAGAACCGGAAGTACAATCAAGACAAAGGAAAGAATGCCAACGATTACGAAAAGGGGATATTTTGCTTTCTTGAGATCGACCACTGAGGGTTTATACCCCCTGCTTGAGATCGTAACGTATTTTTCACTTTCCGAGGTAAGATACCGATAGAGATAGATGAGTGTGATCGACGCAACCAGAGCGCTCATGCCCACTGCTGCCGCCATACCGTAGTCCGCGGCAAAACCGGTCGCGATGATGCGGTAGATATGCGTTGCCAGAACATAGATCCTTCCCGGCATGCCGATTACGGAGGGAACGGCAAAGGAAGCCAAACTTCGGACAATTACCAGTATGAAGGAGGCAAGGATAGCAGGTCTGAGTATGGGCAGTGTCACTCTAATAAGCGTTCGCAGGTTTGATGCACCGCAGACCTTGGAAGATTCTTCAAATGAAACGTCAAAGGCGGCCATGGCGGGAGACAGAATGAGATAGGCGATCGGCAGATCCAGAAGTCCCTCCACCATAATCATTCCATGCAGCGTGTAGATGTTGAAAGGAGAATTCTGCAGAGAAAAAATCTCTCGCAGAAAGAGATTAATGAGGCCATTTGAGGGGTTCAAAAGGAGAACCCAGCTGACGGAGAAGAGGATATGGGGAATCATCATCGGGATGATCGAGATGATACGGAAGAGAAATTTAAAGGGGATATTGGTACGGGTATTCAAGTAGGCCAGAAAGAGGGCCAGTGATGTAGCGACAAGGGCGGACCCAATGGTAAATATAATGGTATTGAAAATAATGCCGGCAAAGGTGGGATCGGTGTATGCCTCGGCGTACTTTCTCAGTGTGAAACTGCCAAAGTCGCCGAGGCCCTCGGAAAAACTTCCGACAATAAGCATGATAACGGGGCATACCGTCAGAAAGCCGACAATTATAATCAGGCCTGGTGTCAGTGCCGCCCTTGTATTGAGTGTCGTCCTTCTCATTTCGATAACACAAAACAGTGATCCGGATCGAAGAAAAGGGTGATCTCGTCTCCCGCCTCGACGCGAGCGGTGGGCTCAATCTTGGTAAAGAGTCGTGTGTCTTCGATCAGAATTTCACCTTCGTAGGCCTCTCCGACGAAGACCAGAGATTCCACTTTTCCCCTGAAGATGTTCCGTTTTTGAGGGGTATCGTCGGCCATTACCCTGATGAACTCGGGGCGGATGCAGAGAGACACCTTGTTGCCGGGTGATGTGTCGGGGCTTTCCGGACAGGCAATAGCACCGATGGATGAATCGATAATCGCATAAGAATCATCAACTGCCCTCACCGTGCCGTCAATCAGGTTGGCGCGACCAATAAAATCCGCAACGAATCGATGATCGGAGTCAAAGTAGATTTTTTTTGGGACTCCGATTTCGATGATACGGCCGTCCTTCATCACGGCGATAAGGTCGGAAAGTGCCAGTGCTTCCACCCGGTCATGGGTGACATAAACGGCAGTGATCTTCAGGGTGGTTAGGAAGTCCCTCAGCTCCTTCCTCGTTTCTTCCCTCAGTTTAGCGTCCAGGTTGCTAAGCGGTTCGTCGAAGAGGATCACCTTGGGTTCCGCAACCAGGGCTCGTGCAAGGGCGACACGCTGCTGCTGGCCACCGCTCAGTTTCGTCGCCGGACGGTTCTCAAAACCCTCGAGCTGAACAAACTGCAGCGTCTTTTTGACCTTTTGTATAATGTCTTTTTTGGGTTCCTTTCGGGCCTGGAGAGGGTAGGCGACATTATCGAAAACGTTCATGTGGGGCCAGATGGCATAGGTTTGAAAGACCATGTTGAGCCCCCGTTTTTCCGGCGGCACGAAGATGCCCCTTTCGCTCGACCAGACTGTTTCCCCACCGATCGCAATCTCTCCCGAATCCGGTGTTTCCAGCCCGACGATGCACCTGAGAAGCGTTGTCTTCCCGCAACCGCTCGGACCTAAAAGGGTGAAAATCTGGTTGGCCGGAATTGTCAGATCGACATCTGCAAGTGCTCGTATCTTATTGCCTTCCGAGAAATAAGCCTTGTTCAAACCTTTAATGCTGATTCCCATGGGTATGTACCGAAAGGGTCCTGAGACCTGGCATGCCAGATCTCAGGACCACGAAGTCGTTGAAGTACATGAGAAGGAAATGCCCTCAGGGCATAGCAAAAATCTTCTTGAATTTGTCTCCCCAGTCACGGATTTCTTTATCCGACAGTACACGAATGGGCAGAACGGTTGCCTTGTCGATGCCATCTATGGGGGGATAAACACCCGGACAGAGGACGTACTCACCCACCTTATCGGCCAGCATCTGCATGGCATCTCTGGAGAGCCAGTAATCGACAAAGAGCTTTGCCGCATTGGGATGTTTGGCAGTGGCGGCCACAGATATACCACGGGGAGTACCTAAAAGGGGCTGGGAAACTCTCGCCCAATCCAGGGGAGCGGGGGCCTTGGTGATAATGTATTTCGGCATGGAGATAGCGATCAGTTTCTCTCCGCTTTCAACCGGTGCGGGGGTGGGGCCGAAAGATTTGACAAACATCGGTCTGTTGGCTGCGAGACCTTCGAGGAATTTCATCCATGCCTCTTCAGAGGAGAAGACGTTCTCCTTCAATCCGATGAGCCAGGAAATGGTGGTTGCATGGCTCGATGGATTGGCCATAACAATCTTGTCCTTCCATTTGGGGTCTGTCAGGTCTTCGTACCGCTTGGGAACATCCGCCGGCTTGACGAGATCCTTGTTGTAAATCAGGGCGACATATTCGATTCCGAAAATCTGAATCTTATCGTCCTTTTGTGTCCATTTGGGGTAGATGGCGGCCGCAGGTGATTTGTAGGTGGCGAGGACACCTTTGTCCTTGAGGAGTTTCATGATTGGAAGGGGAGACTGGAGTACGTCGGCAATGAGCTTTCCGGCCTGATACTCGGTCAGGACGGTTGCGTAGAACTTCGAGGTGGAGATCCTTGTATACTCTCCCTTTACACCCTCATCCTTGGTAAACTCCTCCATGATTGGTTGGATCGCAGTGATGTTTGCGTAGAACGATACTTTTCCCTCTGCCTTGGCTTTTTCAAGTAGAGTCTGATCTGTTGCGTACGAGTAGGAAGCCATAAAAACAATCAAAAACATAATGGTGAGTTTTTTCATCGTTACACCTCCCTTAATTGTGTGCTGCATTATACTTAGCTTGCCTATCTTTGATAGATATGCCAAGCCGTTACAATCAAGTCGAGAAACCATTACAATTTATGATTATTTGAAAATCTATACGCCTCATACATGTTTTATACAATATAAATCTTCTGTTCTGAGACGTACCTGGAGAGGAGCGTCTTTTTCGGGGTGTTCCATCCTTCTCAGGTCGAGCGTTGAGATCAGGCGATAAAGAGATTCTTCGTGGAAAAGTTGGGCTCCGAGGTCAAATTGACGCCTATCCGCCTCAATCCTGCATCGTCACCCGGTGTGGGTATATGGGTCATATGGACCTCGCAGCCCCGAAGGTCTTTCAACTTTTCGATGGCGAGCTGGGCTGCCGGGTTTGTTGTTGCGCTTATTCCTAAAGCGATAAGAGTCTCATTCAGGTCGAGGCTCACGGATTTCTCATCGAGGATTTCCGTTTTCAG
>CAYSHT010000004.1:8147-13794 GCA_964430915.1 uncultured Syntrophaceae bacterium | reverse complement strand
TCACTACCTCTCTGTATTCAGGCTCGATCTGGAAGTCCTTGATGAAGAGTTCCACCCGCTGGACCGTTTCCTTGTCGGTAAATCCCAGGGCATATTCGCACCGGTACCGGAAGTATCGTCGTATGACCTCCTGTTTTGACGCCTCCCGAGTGGCCTCATCGTCGACGATGGAGAACCCGCATCGATTGACGCCCATATCGGTGGGGGATTTATAAAAGGACTCCCCGCCGGTAATTTTTTCAAGGATCCTCCTGAGAACGGGAAAGGCCTCCACGTCGCGGTTGTAGTTCACCGATTTCTTATCGTATGCCTCGAGGTGGAAAGGGTCGATGAGGTTAAAGTCCCGTATGTCTGCCGTTGCGGCCTCATAGGCAATATTCACCGGGTGTTTGAGTGGCATATTCCATATCGGGAAGGTCTCGAATTTTGCGTATCCCGATTTAATCCCCCGTTTATAGTCATTGTAGAGATGGGACAGGCAGGTGGCCAACTTACCGCTTCCCGGTCCAGGCCCCGTGACGATAACGAGGGGTTTTTCCGTCTCGACGTGAGGATTGGCCCCGTAGCCTTCATTGCTTACAATGGTGTCGACGTCTGTGGGGTATCCCTTCGTGAAGGAGTGCGTGAGTACCGTTATCCCCCTCCGTTCAAGCTTGTTTTTGAAGAGTATGGCCGCCGGCTGATTTTCAAAGCGGGTTATGATAACCCCGAGGACATCCAGTCCCCAGCTCCTCAGATCGTCGATCAGCTTCATGGCATCTGAATCGTAGGTGATTCCGAAATCCGCCCGTATTTTTTTCCTCTCGATGTCACCGGCATAGATACAAAGGAGAATGCCCGCCTTGTCCTTGAGCTTCTGAAGGAGTCGCACCTTTACATTCGGATCGTATCCGGGAAGAACACGCGCGGCATGATAATCATAAAAGAGTTTTCCACCGAATTCGAGATAGAGTTTGTCGTCAAATCGTTCAACCCTTTCGAGGATCGCCTCGGTCTGTTCTTTCAAGTATTTTTCATTGTCGAATGCCTGTTTTCCTGCCATATTCTCTTCTCTCCGTTTTGTAATCAATTGGGAAGTGGTTCAAACTTCGATATAAAACTATAAGGCTCTCTGGCCTGTGACAGGTTGCCTCGGTTTCCTCCGTAAACGGTGAGAGAATAGTAGATTGCAGGGGAGATGTAAAGGCTTTTCTGGAAGGGCCTGTTACCTTTGTATCGTGCCCGGGAGTATGTAGGTATAGGGTTTTCCGAGGATTCTCGTATGGATAAACCGGTCAAATCTTCGGAGGTTGAGATAGAGGTTCCAGATCAGGGCATCCTCCCGGTAGTATGAACGGACCTCTTTTTCATTGACAGGCGCGACCTGAAGGAGAGGCGTCTCTTCTTCGAAGAAGTCATTCACCGCCTCTATGAGTGAAGGAATGATGTCGGACCGCTGCTCCTTGTAAAAGTTTGCGATAAGATCAACGGCGACGAGGTGAAAATTGTAGTAGCGCGTCATGACGTCCTCGAGAAAGAGCCACTTGATGAGCCATACGAGAAAGGAAGGGGCGCTTCTCAGAAAAAGATCCGGATTCAGCCCTTCCACACCGTTATGACTCATAAGGGGTGTGCTCGTATCGATGTAGTAGAGTTCAGTCTTTTCGTCTATCCTGGGCGGCTCAGGGCCTTTGTAGCCCTTTATCGCCCAGTTTGAGATCTGTCCGTCGAAACCGATGGTTTTCTCTTCCCCCGATGAATTGAAAACCCATACCTTTTTCATCTCTTTCAGGATGAGGTTCACGAGCCTTATGATGGAATCATCGTCGATGATGGTAATGACGCGGTTGCAGATAGATTGCGGGGGGAGTTTTTTCTGAGCGATGTATACCACCATATTCCCCTCATCGGGTACTATCCTCACCGTTTCGCTCTCGGGAACGTGAATGCCGATATCGTTGTTGATAAGCCTGTTGTATTCACGATAGAGATGTTCATACTGATCCATCTCTTCTATTGTCTGAAATATCGGCATCCGCTTGAATGCGAAGCCCGTCATGGAAGCACGCTCAATTTCGAAAATGGTGCTTATCTCCCCGTACCCGATAATGGGGGCGGGGATTTTACTCCTCTCGGGATATCTCGGGTCGAGTCCCTTTTCAAAATCCTCAAGAATGAGAGTGTCGATGCCTTCTTCCATCATGTGGATGCCTCGTCCTCACAGATTCAGGAATTTTTTTGTATCGTCCAGGGCCCTGTCGACCCTTTCGATGATTTCGTAAGCGGTTTCCTCATCGATGATGAGGGGGGGGAGAAGCTGGCTTATTCTCCGATCGTTGTTGGCATAGATGCTGAGAACACCATTGTCGTAGCATGTCTTTGACATGATGGGGCCACAGGCATCATTTACCATCTCGATTCCCATCATGAGCCCGAGCTGACGGAGCCTGACAAGAATTTCAGGATGTTTCTCCTTGAGTTTCTCAAATTCTTTTTTAAAGATGCTCGCCAGATTGTTGACGTTTTCAAGGAATTCGAGGCGTCCTGATTCCTCCAGCACGGCAAGCGCCACGGGACATCCCACCTCGGCTCCGCCAAAGGTGGATACATGGATAAAGGGATGGTCGTGAAAGAAGGATTCGTATTTTCCCCTGAAGCAGGTGGCACTCATCGGATAGATGCCCCCCGAAAGACCCTTGCCGATGACCACGATGTCGGGCACCACGTCGAAATGTTCGATACCCCACAGCTTTCCCGTACGGCCGAGGCCTGTCTGCACCTCGTCGATGATGAAAAGAGCGCCCTTTTTCCTGCACAGTTCATGGGTAAAGGCGAAAAAGTCGGGATCGGGGAGCGGCATGCCGTAGGTTGCCGGTATGGTCTCGAATATGACGGCGGCGGTGTCGTCATCAATGGCATTCGCCAGGGCATCACCGTCATTAAAAGGGACCTGCATAAAACCCGGAGGATTCGGGCCGAAGGGTTCCCTGAACTCTTCATCACCCGTGGCGAGAGCAAAACCGGTGTGACCGTGATAGCCTCCGCCGGCTGAGATGATTGTGGGTTTTTTCGTGTAACCCCTGGCAAGTTTTATGGCAAGATCGATGGCCTCTCCGCCCCCCACGCCGAAAACGGTGTAACTGATATCTCCCGGCATGGTCTCGGCGAGCTTCTCGGCAAGTATGCCGCGCTGCTCGCTTATGAGATGATGATTTCCTATGTCAAGTTCGGCGAGGCTTTTCGTAAGGGCTGCAATAATCTTCGGGTTTCTGTGCCCCAGATTGAAGACGCCGCCGTTGCAGTGGCAGTTGATAAGACGTTTGCCCGAGGTCGCATCCCAGACGTAGGGCCCCTCCCGTCGGCCGAAGACAAAATCCAAACCCACGCTTGTGAAGAAATCGGTCTTTCCAGAGGATACGTGTGTAGCAAAGCGTGATATGATCCGCTCCTTGCTGTCAATACCGATGTATTCCATTGCACCTCCCGGATGGTGAATGTCTGTATTTTATGAACTGTAAAGCGAGCGCATACCCCGCCTCTTGCGGCGGGTTTGCGAGCGAATAAGAAATAAATGTTTTCCTTAACAGTCGGAGATTCCCCGTAACTTGTTGCGGGGAGATTCAATGTTATTAGTTGGATATGTTTTTTGCCACTTCTTTGAGAATCGAGGCATCGAAAAGGGGCTCGATTTCGGTTTCTCCCAGTGACGTAAGTTCGTTCGCATGGAACCCCACCGGGTTCAGTTTCCGGAACTGTTTGGCCGGATAATCGGCAAGAACCTTTTCCCTGTTGAGAATGTAGATCCCTGTCCTCCTGCCCTTCGTAGCTTTGATGAGGTAATTGTTCTTGGTACAGTATTTGATGAACCGTCTGACCTTTTTACAGAGATATCTTTTGTTGATGAGCCTTACATCAAAGGCGGGCAATTTTCTCATCTCTACCTCTCTGCGTATGTCCTCGACGATCTTTTCGAATTGGCTTGTCAGGGTTTCTCTCGTCAGCACTATCTGGGTACGGCTTTTTTGTTCCAACAGGGAGAGCTTTTTAAGGTAGTATGCCCCTATCTGGCTGAAGGTAATGGTGTGAAGTTTTTGAAGGCTCTCTCGTATATAATTATTAAAATCTTCTTTCGACTTCAGGATGAATTCCGGGCAGCCCACATTGATGAATACATCTTTGTATCCCTCCACCAGACGGTCTACCTTCACATTTATGGGGAGTATATAGACCTTTTCCCCGTATTCCTTGAATGTGTTCGTCACGAGCTGGAAGACGGAACTCCGGATCTTCTTCAGTCCCCCGAAACCCCAGGTGGTTCCTTCCGGAAAAATCAGTGTGGACATTCCCTGGGACACGCTCTTTTTGAAATGGGCGAGCTGATCGGCGATCTCTTTTTTTAAGGCCTCTTTCTTTTGTATGGTGGTTTCGATAAATGGCCTGTGGACGGTTGCCAAATTCATTACCTTGAAGAAGCTCTTCGGGATGCCCGATTTGTCGATAAGTTTAAATAACCATTGTATAAGGGGAAACTTTGAACGAAAGTTCGTAGAGAAATAGTTGCCGCTCAGGAAGTCCTTTTTTGCCATGACCGCAAATACCGGTCTCGGTTTTAGCGCCTGATACACCTTCGATAGTGAAGGTATCTCGAAATAGCTGTCGTGGGTAACCGTAAAGATGATCGGAAGAGGTGTGTTTTTAAGGTTTTCTCGCCCTTTTAATTTCGGCCTCTGCCGCATCAACCGTCCGGCGAAGGAGAAGCATAAGATCGCTATGTCAAATATTATGTGCTTTTTTCTCTGTGGCATGGCGCTTCGATACTGAAATTGTTAACTTTCCCCGGAGCTCAGAATTCTATGTTGCCCGGAGTTCGGGGGAAGGGCATTACATCACGTATGTTGGCTATCCCCGTTATGAGCATGAGGAAGCGTTCGAAACCGAGGCCGAAACCGCTGTGTGGAACACTTCCGAACCTCCTTGAATCTAAATACCACCAGTACATGTCTTTGTCCAGACCCATATCGTCCATCCGGGACTCAAGGACGTCGAGGCGTTCCTCGCGCTGGCTCCCCCCGATTATCTCTCCGATGCCGGGAACGAGTACGTCCATGGCTGCCACCGTCTCATGGTCATCGCTCACCCGCATGTAGAAGGGCTTAATCGTAATCGGGTAGTCATGGACAATAACGGGTCTTTTGAAATGCTCTTCCGTCAGATATCGTTCATGCTCGGACTGGAGATCCTTGCCGAAGCCGACCTCGTAGTCGAATGTTCTCTTTGCCTTCTCCAATATAGTGACCGCCTCCCGGTAGGGAAGTCTCACGAAATCCGATGTGACGATGTTCTCCAGCCTTTTCAAGAGGTCTTTGTCCACAAATCTGGCAAAGAGTTCAAGGTCGTCCCGGCATTCCTCGAGTGCGAAGGCGGTCAGATATTTAACCATTTCTTCGCCCAGGTCCATATCTCCTGCAAGGTCGCAGAAGGCCATTTCAGGCTCAACCATCCAGAATTCTGCGGCGTGTCGTCTCGTGTTTGAATTCTCTGCTCTGAAGGTGGGGCCAAAGGTGTAGACATCTCCCAGAGCCAGGGCAAACATCTCGGCCTCCAGCTGCCCCGAAACGGTCAGATTTGCCTGCCTTCCGAAAAAGTCCTGAGAATAATCTATCTTTTC
>CAYSHT010000004.1:0-8047 GCA_964430915.1 uncultured Syntrophaceae bacterium | reverse complement strand
GAACCGTCGTTCACCTCGATGAAAGAAAACCCCTTACTATCACGTTTCGTCTTGACCCATCCCTTTATAAGAACTCTTTCTTGAGGCCCGTCCGATTGCAATAACTGAAATATTTTTGTTCGTTTCATTGATAATCCTTACAATAAGAATATATTATTTTCCCTGCATTTTTCGACAATGGTGTCGGGCCACAAGCTCGCCTGAATCTCACCGATGTGGGCCTTTCGGAGGTAGAGCATGCAGAGACGCGACTGGCCGATGCCCCCTCCAATCGAAAGGGGAAGCTCATCGTTCAGTAATCTGCGGTGGAAAAGGAGGTCCTTTCTCTCCATGGTGTCTGTTATCTCCAGTTGTCGCAAGAGAGCTTTTCTGTCCACACGAACACCCATCGATGAGAGCTCGAAGGCGCAGTCAAAGACAGGGTTGTGGACAAGTATATCACCGTTCAGTCCTTTATATCCATCGCCCGTGGGCGTGGACCAGTCATCGTAATCGGGCGCACGCCCCTCATGGGGCTGTCCGCTTTTCAGGGTTCCCCCTATCCCGATCAGAAAAACGGCTCCGTATTCCTTGCAGATGACCGCTTCCCTCTCCTTGGGTGAGAGATCAGGGTATTTCTCTTCCAGGTCCTGGCAGTGGATAAAGGTGATTTCTTCCGGAAGGTGGGGCTTTATGGCGCCGTACTGATACCCGATATATTTTTCCGTGCGTCGTATCACATCATAGATCTTTCTCACGATACATTTCAGAAAGTCGAGGTTTCTTTCCTCCTTTGACATGAGGAGCTCCCAGTCCCACTGGTCGACATATATGGAATGGGTGTTGTCCAGGCCCTCGTCGGGCCGGATGGCGTTCATGTCGGTATAGATCCCCTTGCTGTTGCAAAGACCGTAATCGGCAAGCATCATCCGCTTCCACTTTGCGAGTGACTGAACGATCTCCACTTCCATGTTTCCGAGATCCTTTATATTGAAAGATACGGGCTTTTCGACCCCGTTGAGATCATCGTTGATGCCCGTGCCGGCTTTCACAAAAAGCGGCGCCGTGACGCGCATGAGATTCAGTTCGAAGGATAAATTTGTCTGAAAAAAATCTTTTATAAGACGAATGGCTTTTTCGGTTTCGGGCAGATCGAGCAGCTGCTCGTACCGCTCCGGGATGAATAGATCTCCTGCCATTGAGTACCTCCAGTTGCGAAATAAAAAAATCAGCCCCTTCTTTCGCGATATGGTGAAGGGAACCCTCATCGCCGGGTTCCGCGAAGAAAGCTGTGATAAGATAACGGAACTATATGTTTTATAAAAACTTTAACGGCGAAATTTAGGAGGACACTATCAGACCTTTCGCTTTGTTTCAAGCCAAAGAGAACAGGATTCCGTCACTTTTTCCCCTAAAGAGAGTTTGCCGACAGGTTTTTTTAAAATAGCTTGGAGCGAATAGTGCTTGAATCCAAAACAAAAGCCACTTACAATACTGCCTGCCTTTGGCTGTTTTGTAGGCCAAGGCATATTATATTGAGGAGGAAACAATGAAAGAATACGAATTCTACAGTGTCGAAAAGAAGCCGCCTATTGCCTGGGTATATCTGAACAGACCGGACAAGAAAAATGCGATGAACCCGCCCGCCTGGAGGGAAACGATACCGATCTTTGACGATCTTGATAAAGATGATGATATCAGAGTGGTGATAGTAGCTGCCAAAGGTTCCTCTTTTACCGCAGGTATTGATCTTGTAAACATGGTATCCGAAGTGCCCGAGATAATGAGTAACGATCAGAAGGGTGGCGTGAAATGGAAACTCCTTCCGAAGATATATGAACTGCAGGATACAATGAGCTGTATCGAGTGGTGTCGGAAACCGGTCATAGCGGCCGTCCACGGCTACTGCATCGGCGCAGGACTCGACATGATTACGGCCTGCGATATCAGGCTCTGCTCGGAGGATGCCGTCTTTTCACTGCGGGAGGCAGCTGTCGGGTTTGTGGCCGATGTGGGTGTGCTGCAGAGGCTTCCGCAAATTGTAGGCCAGGGAATCGCGCGGGAGCTCGCCTACACGGCAAAGGACTTTGACGCAAAGCGTGCCAGGGAAATATTGCTTGTGAACGAGGTATATAAAACGCGTGAAGAACTCATGGAGAAGGCGGAAGAAATGGCTATGGATATTGCTGAAAATTCGCCGCTCGCCGTTCAGGCTTCAAAAACCGTGTTGAAATACGGTGTCGGAAAATCCGTTGATGACAGCCTCAAGTATGTCGCGTCGATGAGCACAAATATTGTTCCTTCCAATGATCTCATTGAGGCATTTACCGCCTTCACGGAAAAGAGAAAACCCAAGTTCACGGGAAAGTAACGGAACAGATTGGTTTAACTTGAGGGTGACGCTTTTTGTCGTCACCCTTTTTTTGTCTCATCCGGTATGGCGTTCTCACATGCCTTGAAAAACCTCCCCTCACTGAAAATATTATGATCCTTGTAGACAAATAGCGCTCCTCGTCCGTCTCATCCAGTAAAAGATCTGAAGGAGCGTTGAAAATGAAGAAAATCGGTATCATGATGATGGTAGTTCTGGTCGCCGGGGGGCTCGTGTTCGCCGATTCGGCCATGGCGGAAAGGATCGGAAAGAGGCAAGTAAACCAGCAGACAAGGATCTGTCGGGGTATCCAAAGCGGCGAACTTTCACGGCCGGAGGTTCGCACACTTGAAAGAGAACAGCGGCGGATTCAGAGACACAAGCGTCTTGCTTGGAGTGATGGCACGCTGACACGGAAAGAGAGGGTGTGCCTCGAAAAGCAGCAGGATAGGGCAACGAGGCATATCTGGAGGGAAAAACATAATAACCGTGAGAGGTAGGGAAAGATAGTGTAGACAGGTTTCCGGGAAAGGGATACTATAGGTAGGCTATGACCCAGCAGGATCAAAGACCACATAGGGACCGGACCCGGGAAACCATGTCTCATATCAAATCTTTGGTGGAGAGAGCCAGTGGAGGAGAAGGGGAAGCCTTCGATCAACTGGTCGATATGTTTCAGGGGGATATTTTTCGAATGGTTTATTATCGCACACGTTCACAGATGGATGCCGAGGATATCACACAGGATGTCTTTGTGCAGGCCTATAAAAACATTTCAAGGTTGAACTCCCCCGAGCAGTTCAGAAGCTGGCTTTTCAGTATTGCCGTTAACCGGGTGCGCGATTTTCACCGGAAAAACAAGTTTCGTTCCCTTTTCGGTCTTTATACCGAAGGGGAAGAGAATAGAGAGTCTCTTCCCGGGAGAAACGATGATAACAATGCCCTCGATACCATGACGAGGAAGGATTTCTGGACGCAGGTCGGATCGCTTCTCAACAAATTGTCTAAGATGGAGCGTGAGGTCTTCATGTTGCGTTTTATGGATGGTCTCGGAATAAAGGAAATAGCGCAGGCCCTCAAAAAACAGGAGAGTACCGTTAAAACCCATCTTTATCGGGCGCTTGAAAAGTTTCGGCGGGAACCATCAATGAGGGAATTGCTGAGGGAGGGAAGAGGGTGAGCAGAGATAAGAATAACCATCTCGGGGAAGAGCTTATACTAAGGTTCTTGATTGATGAGAACGATGTGCCGGAGGCCGCGCGTCGTCATCTGGCCGCATGTCCCGTCTGCCGCGACGAAAAGGAAAAACTTGAGCAGGATCTCGTGAGGTTTGGCCGGATTGCGAAGCAGTATTCACCGGTCCCGAAAAAGCGGATATCATTACTTGAGAAAAACCGCCGGGATAGCATCAAATGGTTCTGGAACTGGCAGGCTGCGTCGGGAATGGCAGCCGTTGCGGCGATCATTCTCGTTGTTATTTCATGGAACGCCCTTTTTAGATCGCAGCCGGAGCTCCCTATGGTTGCGACAAACCAGGAGTTGATTGCGGCAGAGGAGTTTATGACGGAGGTAGACGTCCTTGTCAATAATGCCCTCCCTGCCGTTTACCTCGATATATCGGGCGAGTCATATTCGGAAGTTGATGAGGAATTTATCGATTATATAATGCCCGCTGCATTTGACGATGTTTCCCGTTATGACGGCGGGAAAACAGGAGGAGAAAAATTATGTTGAAAAGAATTGTATACGCTATGATTGTGCTGATATTTCTTGCCACGCCCGTTCTCGCCACGGCGCAGGAGATGGTGCCCGGAAAGTGGTGGCACAATCCGAAGGTATCCAGAGATCTCAATCTGAGCGATGAAGAAAAGGATTCGCTGGAGCAGAATTTCCGCGAGAGCAGAAGAAATCTCATCGATATCAAGAGCCGGGTGGAACGGGAGCAATTTGAGCTCGATAACCTTCTTGAAGATGAGAAAATGAATGAGGAAACCGTAAAGAAACAGTTTCAAAAGCTGGAAAGCGAACGGGCAAAACTCTCGGAGGAGCGTTTCAATTTTGTGATGAAGATACGGGGTATTATGGGGAAAGATCGTTTTCAGAAAATGAAGATGTTCCACGAGAAGGCGCGTCGAGACAGGGTCAAACGTTACATGGGAAATTCGCAGGAAAATCGGAGTTCTAAAAAATAGATAGACAGGGACAATGCACAAATCCGGTGTCCATTTTAATCGTATGAAAGGAATTCGGGAGAAAATGGGCACCAACGTGTGAGAGAAACAACGATTAATCAATTCCCCGGCCTTTTCGGACCCTCTGATATCCGGGACCCCCCCTGATGTAAACCTTGATGACAATGTGAATAACAATAGCGGATTTCAAATTTTTGTTGCCCCATCTCTGCCGCTCCCTTTACCTTGTTTTTCCACCCCATAATTATTATAATAACCATATGTCGATACCTTTAATGGCATCGCTTGATTGATAATTTTTGGAGATATGACATGATGACTCCAGAGATGACAGCCGCGATTGATTCGATCCTGGACAGGGTAAAAGACCCTGAAAGCGATCTTTTTGTGGCCCGCCTCGGGCTTGTAAAAAGGGTCCGCTACAACGAAGAAAAAAAGGAAATGTATATCTTTACCGATTTTCTCAGTCATCGCCCTGCATGCATAAGCTGTGAAGGAATCGCAATGGCTATAATGTCCACAATCCTCAAGAACCTCGAAAAAGAATTTAAAAAAGAATTCCCCGATCTTGCTGTCGAATTCGTCTGAAATAAATAGTACTGACCATTTTTTTTGACTGACATAATGCTCGTTTCTTTCCTGATGGCGGTGTGAGGTTTTTCCTGCACTTCGGCCATCTTTGAGGAGTTTACGGTAAAAAGTATGAGCAACGTATATTCCCGGGAAAAGACTAATTATTCGGTGGCCATCGATGTCGTCAAATTTCTCCTGCTTGCAGGAGTGATTGTGGGGGTGCTCTCCGTCGGTACCGAAAGGCTCGGGTATCACTGGCAGTGGTACCGCGTTGAACGATACATTTTCACTTTTGAAAACAACCAGTTTACGGCGGGGCCGCTTCTTCAGGGTCTCTGGATTACTTTTAAGATAACTGCCGTGAGCATGGTATTGGCCTTTGCCTTCGGTCTGGTGACGGCCATATTCAGGCTTTCCGATTCCCTCGCTGCCCGTGCGGTTGCATGGAGCTACCTCGAGATAATCCGAAACACCCCGCTTCTGATACAGCTCTTTTTCATCTATTTTGTCATATCTCCGGTCGTCGATATAAGCGCCTTTACCTCTGCCGTTCTGGCGCTTAGCCTCTTTGAAGGGGCATATATATCGGAAATTTTCAGATCCGGCATCGTTTCCATCGACAGGGGGCAGTGGGAAGCGGCTCACAGTCTCGGAATGAATACCTATGAAACATACCGGCATGTCATTCTGCCCCAGGCGGTGCGGCGTGTATTGCCGCCGCTGACGAGTCAGACCATTTCTCTTATAAAGGATTCGGCCCTGGTCAGTACCATTGCCATCTACGATCTTACCATGCAGGGGCAAGCCATTATTGCCGAGACCTTTCTCGCCTTTGAGATATGGTTTACCGTCGCGGCGATTTATCTTGTCGTCACGGGAGCGCTTTCCTTCGGTGTCCATGCCCTGGAGGAGAGGATGAAGATAGAACAATAAGAGAAGGATTGAAAAGGGGGGAACCATGAAACAACGACATATTCCATTAATGACTTTCCTGGCGATCGTTCTTGTTTTTGCAGTAACGACAAGCACCTATTCCGCAAGTATCCAGCAGGATCTGGTCCGGGAGAGCACCGTAGAGAAAGTGATGAAACGTGGGATCCTCAAGGTGGGAATGTCAACCTTCGTTCCCTGGGCGATGAAGGACAAAAAGGGCGATTTAATCGGTTTCGAGATTGATGTGGCCACACGTCTGGCTGAGGACATGGGCGTCAAAGTGGAGTTTATTCCGACCAAATGGTCCGGTATTATTCCCGCCCTTCTGACGGGAAAATTCGATGTCATTATCGGTGGTATGGGGATACGACCCGACCGTAATCTGAAGGTGAATTTTTCCATCCCCTACGATTATACCGGCATGTCCATTCTGGCACATAAAGAACTGGCGGCAGGATTCGATTCGCTTGAGGATTTCAATCATCCCGATGTCTCTATTGCCGCCCGTATCGGTACCACGGCGGCGGCAGCGGCGAAGAAGTTTATGCCAAGGGCGAAACTGAGGCTTTTTGACGACGAGTCCCAGGCGGTGCAGGAAATTTTAAACGGCAGAGTGCACGCAGTGATTGCCTCGGCACCGCTCCCGGCGTTTCAGGCAATCAAGTATCCCGACAGGCTTTTTCTCCCCCTTGATGCAAATTTCACCAAGGAACCGATCGGATTTGCCGTTAAGAAGAGCGATGTGGACACGCTGAATTATTTTAACAACTGGATTAGGGTGGTTGAAGCAGAAGGCTGGTTGAAGGAACGCGAGCATTACTGGTTCGGAACGAAGGACTGGCAGGGTCTAATAAAGTAGCGAAATAGTATCACACGCAGGCTCATTTTAAACGATTATTAGATAAGAATATCCGAGGTGCTTGGTGCGCAGGAAAAGAGGGATAACCACACTCGATGTGGCGGTTATAGTGCTTATACTGACAGGTCTGGCCTATCTTGTCTACAGAACAACGGTGGTCATTCACTACCACTGGAACTGGTCGGTTATTCCCCAGTATATGTTTCGCTACGACGACGAAAGGGGAAGATGGGTTATCAATCTCCTTATGCAGGGGTTTATTACCACAATTAAATTAAGCCTCTGGACGACCCTGCTTGCCGTCATACTCGGGACGGTCATGGGATTTTTCCGGATAAGCACAAGTCTCTTCAAGCGCCTCACTGCACGAAGCTATGTTGAATTGATCAGGAACGTCCCCCCTCTCGTCCTCATATTCATCTTCTATTTCTTTCTGAGTGATCAGATAATGACGGCCCTCGGTGTGGAGGATTTTATCCTTTCACTCTCGGAGAGAACTCAGAAAATCCTGGCCTTTTTCATGGCATCTCCGGGTCAGTTATCGGCCTTTCTCTCAGCGGTTATCACGCTGGTTTTGTATGAAGGGGCCTATATGACAGAGATAATACGGGCCGGCATTCAATCGATTGAAAAGGGTCAGTGGGAGGCATCTTCCGCGTCGGGCCTCTCCTGGTGGCAGCAGATGCGCTTCGTGATTCTCCCGCAGGCAACGCGCAGAATACTTCCCCCCATTGCGGGTCAGCTAATATCGACGATCAAGGATTCGGCCATCGTTTCCGTTGTCTCCGTTCAGGAGCTGACCTTTCAGGGGCTGGAACTCATGTCGGCGACCTACCTCACCTTTGAGGTCTGGATCACCATCACCGTTTTATATTTCATCCTGACCTTTTCTTGCTCTCTCGGCATCAGGCGGCTGGAGCTGTCTCTCCACATAGAAGGAACATCATTTAAGGCATCCTGGTAGGAAAATAGTTGATAAAAAGGTGCGTTGGCGAGGGTTTTTAAGATGATATCGGTATGATGCGTCTGATGTGAAAGGCGAGTATGGTGAACTAAATCGCGAGTACATACAATTAAAAAAAGCTTCTTTTTATACCCTCTCGAGTTCCCCGGCCATCTCTTTCTTGTAACGCTCGTAGT
>CAYSHT010000003.1:35018-40223 GCA_964430915.1 uncultured Syntrophaceae bacterium | reverse complement strand
TCTATCAGACAATGTTATCCAAGAGAAGGGAGGTTTTTTTCAAAAAGGCGGGCATATATTTTCCCTATCTAATTGTTGTCATCATCTATTTTGTCCTCAGAAAAAGTGTGACAAACCTCCTCCTTCCTCCCTTCGACGTAAATGATTTACTGGCAAGGATCTATTATGTTCCCTATATTATCCTCTATAACCTCAATTGTATCCTTTTCCCCCACGGGTTACATAGTTTTATTGTTCCCTATCCTCCTTCTTTTTTTGAATGGCAGGCACTCCTTTCAATAGTAGTTATTTTTGCTCTTGGCTTTGTTCTGTGGTTCAAGAGGAAAAATAGGATTTTGGTGTTTTCTCTCCTTGCTTTTTTGATTATTATCATTCCCGTACTCAATGTAATTCCTACAAAAGCGGTGACGCTGATCTCCATGCGCTGGCTCTATCTTCCGATGGCACTCTTCACGGTAGGTGTTGCCTGGATTATTAAGAAGGCTCTCAAAAGAAGAGAAGCACTGACCATTGCTATTCTCTGTGTCATCACACTTTATTTCGGTGTCTATTCTCATATCCTCAATAGAAGCCTCTGGCATGACGAAGAGGTATTCTTTCATCAGGAGGTGGTGAATTTCGAGAATTATTTTTATGCCGATGGTCTTGCAGAGCTGCTCTATGATAAAAAGAATTATAATGATGCCGAAAAATATTATCTGATAAAGATGGATGCCTATCCCCATCACCATGGAGCAAGCGTTCATATTAATTATGCTTCTCTTCTCATAGAAAGTGGTCGGATTGAGGAGGCGGAGTTTTATCTGGACAGATCAGGATCACTGAAAATGTCAGAAAGTGAAAAAGGGGAGTGGCTAAATAACATGGGGGTTGTGCAGACAAGCAAAGGGAAACATGAAGATGGTATGGAGTTTTTTTTAAAGGCCTTGGAGATAAATTCGGAATATGCCGAGGTATATAACAACCTGGGCGTTGCTTTCGCGAGGCTAGGAAGGATGGATGATGCGGTGGAGAGTTTCAAAAAGGCGCTTACATTCAGGCCTGATTACAGGGAAGCTCGAAATAACTTAAGACTTATTGCCGGACAGTAATGTCAGATATGAAAAGGTAAGTACCATGCCAACAAGCGACGACGGTTTTGATTTAAATATGAAGTGGCATTTTCCCGAGGCGAGGAGGTATATATTTACCTTTTGTGCCCTTTTTGTGGTGCTTTCTGTCATTTACGGAAACAGCCTCCAGGGAGAATGGCATTTCGATGATCACTATAACATTACGGAAAATGTCAATATCCATCTGAAGGACCTGTCCTGGGAACAGATAAAGAATACCTTTCATATACGGGGAGTGATCAGAAGACCCGTCTCCTATTTCAGCTTTGCCCTCAACTACTATGCAGGCGGTCTTGACACCTTCGGCTACCACCTGGTGAATCTCATGATTCACTATATTACTTCAGTCTTTCTCTTTCTTCTCATCTACAATACACTGAAACTTCCCCTCCTGAAAGAGCGGTATGAAAAGAGTGCATATGCCATCGCCATTCTGTCATCCTTTCTGTGGGCCATAAATCCCGTTCAGGTGACCGCCGTAAGTATAATAGTCCAGAGGATGGCAAGCATGGTTGGCATGTTTTATCTCATCTCCATGTATTGTTATCTTAAGGGAAGGACGGGAGAGAAGACATGGAAAGGTATCCTCTTTTTTATCTTTTCTCTCCTTGCCGCCCTTCTCGCCTTCGGGACGAAGCAGAATGCCGCCATGTTACCGGTGAGTATATTCCTCTACGACCTCTTTCTCATCCAGGGCATATCGAAAGAGACAATAGGAAGAAACGCGAAGCTCTTTATACTCCCCCTTCTCATCCTCCTTTTCCTGGGTGCATATTTTACGGATCTTTCATCAATACTGGGAGGGTATGCATCGAGGCCCTTTACACTGACCGAGAGACTCCTGACGGAACCGAGGATTGTTGTCTTTTATCTCTCGCTTCTTTTCTATCCCCTGAGTTCGAGACTCGCCCTCATTCACGACATCGACATCTCCACCTCTCTTTTCCATCCCTTTACAACCCTCCCGGCGATACTTCTAATACTTGCAACCGTCGGGCTCGCATGTTTTGTATCGAAGAGAAGGCCCCTTATCGCCTTTTCGATCATCTTCTTTTTCCTCAATCACATAATCGAGAGTTCCTTCATTCCCCTGGAGCTCATCTATGAACACAGGAACTATATCCCCTCGATGTTCCTCTTCGTACCAATAGGGATCCTCTTAATCCATGTCCTCGATTACTTCTCCTACAGAAAATCTCTCCAGATTGTCGTTGCATTGGGGATGGTGATTTTATTGATGGGGGTATGTCTTACCGTTCATATGAGAAATGAAACATTAAAATACAACTATACGATGTGGTTGGATAATATCCAAAAATACCCGGCGCTGAGTCGTGTGCATTCCAATCTCGGACAGGTGTATCTGAGTCATGGCTATAGACAGGAGGCCTTGAAGGAATTTAACGCGGCCTTAAATCTGCGAAGATATCTGACACAAAGTGACGAGGTAATTCTTTACTATAATCTGGGTCAGGTTTACAGGGGCGAGAGAAGAGATGACATCGCCCTCGGTCACTACAGACGGGCCCTTTTGATTATACCGGAGTATTCCCCGGCTTTAGCGGGTATTGCGGTCATTAAGCTGAAAGAGGGAAAGACAGAGGAGGCGTTGGGATATATTGATAGAGCACATAGGGTAAATCGTGACAATATCGAATTCAGGGAACTCAAAAGTTTTATATTGTTAAAGCTCGATCGTCATGAAGACGCCTTGGAGCTCTCCGAGGAGATAGTGAGGACAAATGATAAAAGGACAATACCTTATGCCATTATTGCAGAGGTGTTTCGTAGAAGGGGAGAGTATGACAAGTCCATCCACTACTGGAAAACGTATCTGAAAAGAGTTCCTGATAGTGTAGAGGCGAAGCTTGCCCTCGTCGGATTGTATCATTCAACCGGTAATCAGGATCTGGTTTCCGAGATGGTGTGGGAACTGGTGAGCCTTATGGGAGATCAAAATGTCGAGGAATACATTCACGAAAATGCCCGTAAGAAAGTTGGCATATCGGTCTACCAAATAGAAGAGAAGAGGATAACTTCGATAATAAAGGACATAATCGGTAATCAGATTCGATCCATGGACAAAAAATAAGATATTTTGCTTAATGGAGAAAGTTATATCCTAGGACTATTTTCATTTCATACCCTCATCAGGAGATATCATACTTGCATTCCTTTCTCCTATTTTTTAGACTGCGTCAATATAATTGGTACTTAGGCGGTGGTAGAGTGTATCGTCACGTTGATGAATATTTAAATTTCCTTGCCGTTGAGAAGGGTGTTTCCCTGAATACCCTGGAGGCCTACAGCAGGGACCTGAACCGTTTTATCGATTTTGTCGAGAAAAGGGGAATTCAGAAAATTGGTAAGATTACCTCAGATGATATCGTGGCACTCCTGGGGTATCTGAAAAGCGGAGGATTGGTTTCAAATTCCGTGAACAGGACTCTGGCAGCGATACGGGGGTTCTATAAGTATCTCTTGATTGAAAAGATCATAGATGAAAATCCCGTGTCAAACATAGATCTTGCCAAAGTATGGATGCGCCTTCCCGATACCTTGAGCAAGGAGGAGGTCAACATTCTGCTTGAGAAGCCCGATTTAAAGACATTACTCGGTGTACGAGACGCTGCGATGCTTGAGCTTATGTACGCAACGGGCATTCGTGTTTCGGAGCTGGTTTCTCTCACAACGAACAATGTTAATTGGCAGATGGGCTACCTTATCGTTTTGGGGAAGGGAAGCAAAGAGCGGATAGTACCGATCGGGAGAACGGCCTTTGAATGTCTCAATACCTATTTGGAAAAGGCGCGGCCGAAACTGCTCAGGGAGGATACCACAAATATCATCTTTTTGAACCGGTCGGGAAAGGGCCTCACGCGTCAGGGATTCTGGAAGATCGTGAGAAAATATGCTATGAAGGCCGGGTTGATGAAGAAGGTTCATCCCCATACATTCAGACATTCTTTTGCCACACACCTCCTCGAAGGGGGCGCTGATCTTCGCTCTGTACAGGTTATGCTGGGGCATTCGGATATATCGACGACTCAGATATACACACATATAACGCGGGAAAGGTTGAAGGATATACATAAGAAATATCATCCACGAGGATAACAATATATGGACTATGACAGGCCTCGAAGGGCAGAAGAAAAAGAGGGCAGGGGCCCTTCCAGAAAGATATGGACGATAGTTGCTATTGCGGCAGTAGCCTTTATAGCAGGTGTCATTTTTACGAGCTCCATTATGGAGGACCTGGTCTTTTCGTCAAAATATATCGCCAGGATCAGGAACACCTTCCTGGTGACCTTTTTCGAGAGAGAACCACTTTTCTACTTTTTAACTATTGAGAAAAATGGGGAAGAATACCGGTTGGATGGGCAAAGTACATTCACTGTCTCCTATCGAGATGAGTTTGTCGTAAAAGATGTTGAAACGGAGTCGATTTTTGAACGGGGAGTTACCGTCGATATTGAGGGTGTCGGTGGTGAAAACGACCTCGGGATATTGTACGAAGGAGTTGCCCTTGTCGATAAGGTGGTGACCGAAGATGCCCGTGATTTCAAGATAAGGGTCAATTATCAGGGTACAACGATAGCATCACTGCCGATCGATGTGAAGATTATGCCGCAGGACTGGCTGCGATTCGCCAAGAATTCCGATAGCGGAAAGTCAAGGATTGAGTATCTTGAACGCGCCGTGAAAATGAAAAAGGAAGACACAGGTGCGCGCAAGATGCTGGCGAAACTTTACGTTTCATCGGGCAACATAAAGAAGGGAATCTCGGAATACAAAGAGGTCCTCAAGATCAAACCGGACGATATAACGGCCCTTGTCGAGCTGTCGACGATATACAGGAACAATAAAAGATATGACGATGCCATACCGCTATACAGAAAGATAATCGGAATCAATCCAAAGGATGATGTCGCCTATGCGAATATTGCCTATGCCTATGCAAAACTGAGAAACTGGAAAAGAGCTACCGCAAACTATGGGGCATCGCTGAGATTAAACCCCAACAACTACGAAGCCCTCTATAATATGGCAGAGATATACGAAAATACGGGGAAGACGAAAGAGGCGATAG
>CAYSHT010000003.1:0-34918 GCA_964430915.1 uncultured Syntrophaceae bacterium | reverse complement strand
CTCTATAATATGGCAGAGATATACGAAAATACGGGGAAGACGAAAGAGGCGATAGACCTCTATGAAAAGGTATTGAAATATAAACCAAATGAACCTGTTGTCATGAAAGCCCTTTCGAATGCCTATGTGAAGATGTCCATGTATGATGAATCGATCGAGATGATCAGGAAGTTGATAAAAAGAACCCCGAATGATGCCTCCGCCTATGCAAACATTGCCTTTGCCTACGGTAAAAAGGGTGAGGGAAAGAGGGAGATTGCTAATTATAAAAAGGCGACGACCCTCAAGCCGAACAATCCGGTCTTACACTTTAACCTGGGCGTGGCCTATGAGAAGGCGAAACACTATAAGAATGCCGCTTCAGAATACGGTAAGGTGTTAAAGTTAACGCCTGGAGATAGAGATGCCTTGGAGCGGCTTGCCGAGTATTATCTTCGCTTGAAGAATTACAAAAAATCGGCTGATATGTACGAGAAGTTTGTGAAGGTATCACCCAAAAACGCCCAAGCCTACCTGAAACTTGGCTTTACCTATAACCGGTTAAAAAAACATAAGAAGGCAGTTTCTAACTACGAAAAGGCACTGCAGTACGGCGTGAAAGACAGAGGGGTACATCTTAGCCTCGCCGAGGCCTACAGGAAGATCGGCAAAGAAAATAAGGCCATATCGGAATATGAAAAGTATGCCGAAGGCAAGCCGAGTATCGAGGTCCTTACAATAATTGCCGATTATTATATGAAGAAGAAATCCTATGGAAAGGCCATTGATGCCTATAAGAGAATGATAAAAATTGATGCAAAGAGGTCGGAGTTATACTCGAGCCTTGGTTACGCCTACGGCAAGAAGGGAGATACCGACAAGGCCATTGCGAACTATAAAATATCGCTTGGCTATGACAGGGAAGATGATATGGTATATCTGAACCTTGGCAGGTCCTACGAAAAGAAAGGACTGTATACTGACGCCCTTAAGGCTTATACTAATGCATATGAGATCAATCCGGGGTCCGATGAGGCCTCAAGAAAAATACCGGAAATGAGAATCAAGATATTACAGAAGAAACACAGGGAATAGAGGAAATGAAACAGATTGTCTTTGATGATTTTGTCATGGGAGGGGGATTACCCTTCGTACTTATTGCAGGGCCCTGCGTTATTGAGGATGAAGACAAGACTATCGAGGTGGCCAGGACATTAAAAGGGATCACCGAGGAGTTAGACGTTCCCCTCATTTTTAAGGCCTCCTATGATAAGGCGAATCGTACATCGCTCAATTCTTTCAGGGGCCCCGGTATAAAAGAGGGGCTTAGAATCCTTCAAATGGTAAAGGAAGAATTCGGAATTCCCATACTCTCCGATGTCCACCGCTTTGAAGAGATCGAGGAAGCATCATCGGTGCTTGACGTCGTGCAGATACCGGCATTTCTCTGCAGGCAGACGGATTTTGTCATAGAGGTTGCCCGTCATGCAGGCGTCGTCAATATAAAAAAAGGTCAGTTTCTTGCACCCTGGGATGTGTCTCATATATTGAATAAAATTACGTCTACGGGAAATGATAATGTGGTGATTACGGAACGGGGATTCAGTTTCGGTTACAATAACCTTGTTGCTGACATGAGATCCCTTCCGATGCTCCGGGAAACGGGATATCCGGTAATATTCGATGCGACTCACAGTGTTCAACTCCCCGGGGGGAAGGGAAGTGCGTCAGGCGGCGAACGTAAGATGGCCCTCTATCTAGCGAGGGCAGCCGTAGCAGTTGGTATTGACGGACTTTTCCTGGAAGTCCATCCGGATCCCGAGTGTGCACTGTGTGATGGTCCCAATTCGCTCTTTCTTGATTCAGTTTCAGGATTGCTTGCGGACATAAAAGAGATAGACCATATCGTAAAGAAAGATAGCATATGAAACGAACCATTGGAGAAATCTTACGTAAGAAGGTAGAGGCGGTTTCCGTTCTTATCATGGATGTCGACGGTGTCATGACTGACGGTAAAATAATAATTGATGATCTGGGAAATGAGACGAAGCATTTTAATGCGAGAGACGGACATGGCATAAAACTCCTGATGAGGGCCGGAATCGAGGTCTTTTTCCTGACGGGCAGAAAATCACAGGTGGTGGAACATCGGGCACATGAACTTGGTGTTCGAGATGTCTATCAGGGTTCCAAAAACAAGGGTGAAAGCCTGGATAGAATTTTAAACGAGAAGGGTTTGTCAAGTGGTTCGGTGGCATATATGGGAGATGATATAGTGGATATCCCCGTGTTCAGAAAGGTAGGGCTTTCGGTGGCCGTGGCAGATGCCGGTCCCGAGGTATTACAAATTGCCGATTATGTAACAGAAAAAAAAGGGGGTGATGGTGCGGTACGAGAAGTTTGTGAAATGATTCTAAAGATTCAGGGACGATGGGAAAGCGTTGTTTCAATGTACCAGATACCTTGAGTGGACTTGAAGTTTCTTGACCGGGAGCGCACCCGCGAGCCTCGCCTTGTAGGCGGGGAGCTTCACAGCTATAATACCTTGCCAGAAGCATATCGGTTTTTCCATAAAAAATCAGAAAATGAGAAATATGGCATAGAACGTGCGAAGGAAGGTTGCCGAATCAACTTTACATGTTGAGTGGGGGATGCTATATTTTTCTTAAAAAAGACCGGTTGAACCTTTGCAAAAAAGCAAATTGAAAAGGGGTTTATTTTGGGGAGGCACGGTGCTCCTCGCTGTGGTGCTACTTATCTTTGTCTTTCATGATCGAAAGGGAGGAGACGAAGTAGTACTCAATGTGTTTTCAGACAAAGCCGATATTGAGATAAGAAATTTTCATTTTACCGAAGTTGGCGATCCCGAGCTGATATGGGAAATCGATGCAAGGGCTGCCCAGTATATGAGAGATAAAAATATTGCCCTTTTCGATGATATTGCAGTGAGGCTCACGCTCGCTGACGGCAGAACCTATCTTATGACAGGAAACGAGGGTACCCTGCAAACCGATACGAAGGACATTGATATTAGTGGCGATGTCTCTATAGTCTCAGATGAAGGCAGTCAATTCGGGACCGATCATTTGAAATTTTCTCATTCTGAAAAAAGAATTTATACGGAAGAAGACATAACTATGGAAAACTCCTCTATGAAGGTACGGGGAAAGGGAATGACACTTTCCTTGAAAGACAGGAGAATTTCGCTTCTTTCGAATGTCGATGTAATAATAGACGATACCGGCATGAACAATTAGGTGTTTTTGAATAATGTTGAAAAATAGAGCTTCGATTTTATTTGTTGTTATCTCCATCGTACCCTTCCTCTTTTCTCCTCTCTGCAATAGTGAATCAGGGAATGCAACGGCCATAAAAATTGCCTCTGACAGGCTCGATGCCTATGACGACAAGAATCTCATACTATTTACCGGGAATGTCGTTGTGACAAGGGAAAATATCATTATTAATTCAGACAGGATATATCTTTATTACTCAAAGCGTGAGGGTGTGAAAGAGAATTCCTCCACGGGCATGATGACATCCGGTGAGATTGACAGGATAGAGGCGAAGGGGAATGTACGGGTCGAGAGGGAAGACAGGACTGTCACGGGGGATAGTGCGATTTTCTATAACGGGGAGCAGAAAATAATTATACGAGGAAACGCGGAAATGAAGGAGGGAGAAAATGTGGTCAGAGGCGATATAATAACATTTTTTCTGAATGAAAACAGAGGCATCGTAGAAAGTTCGGAAAACGGCAGGGTACGGGCAACCATATATTCCGACGAAATAAATTGAAACAAATCGAGAGGTGGCAGTAGATTGTGGGAAAGCTCCTGGCGACTCAATTAGTAAAATCCTATAATGGAAGAAGGGTTGTAGACAGTGTCGACCTGGTCGTAGGAAGAGGGGAGGTGGTCGGACTCCTCGGACCGAATGGTGCCGGCAAGACGACTACCTTTTACATGATTGTAGGACTGGTGAAGCCTGACCGGGGAAGTGTGATATTAAATGATGAAGATATAAGCTCATATCCCATGTACAGGAGAGCCAGAAAGGGTATCAATTATCTTCCCCAGGAACCTTCTGTCTTCAGGAAGCTTACCGTAGAGGAAAACATACGTGCCATACTCGAAACGCTTGATATCGAGAAGAACGAACAAGAAAAAAGGCTGAACGATCTTCTGAAGGAACTTGATATCTCTCATCTGGCGAAGAACAGGGCCTACTCACTCTCGGGCGGCGAGAGGAGAAGGGTTGAAATAACGAGAGCGCTCGTGACATCACCGCAGTATATACTTCTCGACGAGCCTTTCGCAGGGATTGACCCTCTGGCGGTTGCCGATATTCAGAGCATCATACTGAAGCTGAAATCGAAGGAAATCGGTGTTGTGATTTCCGATCATAATGTGAGGGAGACGCTCAAGGTATGCGACAGGGCCTATATAGTGAATGAAGGCACTATACTCATTGAGGGAAATCCCGACGATATAGCGGGTAGTGAGGTAGCAAGAAAAATATATCTTGGAAAAGATTTTGACCTGTGAGCAGGACGTGCAGTTGGTGGGAAGAGTAACTCAATTACCGATGTCCTCTTCATTGGCCGTAGACGGGAAAAAGAATGCCATTTGAACTCAAGCAAAATCTGAAACTGACCCAGCAGTTGATAATGACCCCTCAGCTGCAGCAGTCTATCAAACTGCTTCAGCTTTCGAGGCTTGAGCTGGTTGCGGCCATCAACAAGGAACTGGAGGAAAACCCCCTCCTTGAAGAAAGAAGTTATGATGACGATGCGGATGGTGAAATCACTCCTGAAATCAACGATATTAAAGTAGAGCTTACTACAAAAGAAATTACGGGGGAGGGGGACGGTAGAGACGACTTTGACTGGGAGGGATATCTCGAAGACTTTGGCCCCATGGGGGGGACCTATTCTCACGAGGATATTGAGGCACCTTCACTGGAGAATGTGCTAACAAAAACGGGGACGCTTACCGATCACCTGCGGTGGCAGCTTAACCTCTCTCATTTTACGGAGGAAGAAAAGAGGGTAGGCGAACAGATCATAGGCAATCTTGACAATAACGGGTATCTGGTAGCCAATCTGGATGAAATTGCCTCCATTGAAAATGAGGAAAAAGATTTCGTCGAAGGAGTTCTTGCAAAGGTTCAGGAATTTGATCCCCCGGGGGTCGCTGCGAGAGACCTCAAGGAGTGCCTCATGATTCAGGTACGACTTCTGGATATTTCTTCCAATCTCCTGGGGAAGATAATCGAAGAACATCTCAACGACCTCGTGACGAAAAACTACCACGTGATTGCCAGAAAACAGAAGGTGTCCATTGAAGAGGTACAGGCGGCGGTGCTTCTGATTGAGAGATTGGACCCCAAACCGGGCAGTCTCTACAACGAAGAAAGGCCTCAATATGTTATACCCGATGTCTTCGTTTTTAAGGTTGGCGATGAATACAGGATTGTTCTGAACGACGATGGCTTGCCAAGACTTAAGCTGAGCAATCTCTATAGAAAAATACTTGGAGACAAATCGGATAATTCCACCGGTGAAAGCAATAAGACATACATTAAGGACAGAATGCAGTCTGCAATCTGGCTGATAAAGAGTATTCAGCAGAGGCAAAAGACGATCTATAAGGTATCGGAGAGCATTGTACGCCACCAGAAGGAATTCTTTGATCTGGGGATAAACTATTTAAAGCCGATGGTATTGCGAGATGTGGCCTATGATGTGGAGATGCATGAATCAACCATAAGCAGGGTTACCACAAATAAATACATGCACACGCCGCGGGGAATATTAGAATTAAAGTATTTTTTCAACAGCGGTATAAGAAGGACAGACGGAGATTCTATAGCGTCTGAAAGTGTCAAGGAAAAAATAAGAAAGATCATAAGTGAAGAGGATAAAAAGAAGCCCTACAAAGACAGTGAGATTGTCAACATCCTGAAGGGATACAATATATCAATTGCGCGAAGGACGGTGGCTAAATACAGGGAGATGATGGGTATTATTCCCTCCTCGAAGAGGAAAAAATACTTTTGATGTGAAGAAAACCGATTGACTTTTCTCTGTGACTTAACTATATAGCGAGGCTTTGTTGCACCGAAAGAAGGAGACACCAATTCTGAAAAGCAGTATCATGATTGATGTATCCTTCGTGCTTATAATCAGAAGGTTATATTAAGAGAGGGGGAGTAGCTATGCACATCACCTTTACTTTCCGTAATACAGAAGCCGAAGATTGGTTGAAGGAGTATGTCGAGAAGAAGCTTTCCAGGTTTGAAAGGTATATAGACAAACCCGTTGATGCGAGTGTAACACTTTCTGTTGAGAAGTTCAGAAACGTGGCGGAAATAAAATTACTGGCCAAGGGCGTAAATCTTAATGGCAGAGAAGAGGCCAAGGAGATGGTCCTTGCCATCGATAACGTAGTCGATAAGGTAGAGCGCCAGATAAAGAAATATAAGGAAAAGACGAGGAATCATAAGGAGAATGTATCCAAGGGAAAGCAAGAGGACTTAGACCAATTGCTACCGGAGGAATTCGAGGAAGATGAGGACCAGCAGAGGATATCTAAAATTATAAGGATCGTCTTAAACCCCATGTCTGTGGATGATGCAATTCTTGAAATGGAAGAATCGAAAAACCGGTTCAAAATTTTCAGAGATTCATCGACTGAAAAGGTGAGCGTCGTCTTCAGGAAAGATGATGATGACTATATCCTTGTGGAGACAACGGGGTAAAGCCGGGGAATATAGTCATGGATATAAAAGAACTTATTGCAAAAGAATATATTATTGAAGACCTGAAATCCAAAACTAAAAGAGAGGTGCTTGTCGAGCTCGCCGAGGTATTTAAAAAGGGTAACATAGAAGCTGATTATGACTCCATGGTTGAGGTCCTCCTGGAAAGAGAAAAACTTGGCAGTACGGGAATAGGAGATGGTATTGCTATTCCCCATGGAAAGCTTGCGGGTCTGGAGAACCTTATAATCTCTTTTGGCAGAAGCAGAGAGGGTGTCGGTTTTGATTCCCTTGACGGAAATCCCGTTTATATCTTTTTTCTTCTCATGGCACCTGAAAATTCTGCAGGCCAGCATTTGAAAGCACTTGCAAAAATTTCCCGAATGCTTAAGGATAAAGATTTCAGAAAAGGGCTTATAGAGGCAGAATCACCAGAGGAGATGTACAATCTTATAATAGAAAAAGACAAGACACTTTCCTGAATGAGCCATATTACCATCAATGACCTGATCGAGTATGATGACAGGAGATTAGGCTTGACCCTCCTTGCCGGCAGGGCCGGCATCCAAGGCACGATAGAACATACAATCATTCTGATTTACAAAGCTCATGAGAGCGGCTTGCGGGAAGAGATGAAGGGTGAGACGATACTCATTATCCCGCAGGCGAGTATACCAGGTAAAGAAAAGAGCTCTCTTAGTGAATACGAAGACCTTCTGCATAGAATCAAAACCTCGAAAATTTCACTGATAATCCTCTCCGAAGCGAACGGTGGCCCCGATTTCTTGCTGCAGTTATCTGAAGAAGGTGACATTCCCCTCCTCTGCTCAGAGAATAGCGCTCCCCTTATCAGGAGCGGTCTCATAGGGGTGCTGCGCCGAGAGATTGAAAGAAAGGTTGATATCCATGGGGTGCTCATGGATATATTCGGAATCGGTGTTATTATAAAAGGCGAGAGTGGAATCGGAAAAAGTGAATGTGGCCTTGAGCTGATAACGAGGGGACACAAACTGATAGCCGACGACATTATTGAGATTGAAAAAACCGGGGAGAATATCCTTTGCGGCAGGAGCAGCGAGCTTACCAGAAATTACATGGAAATCAGAGGGCTCGGCATCGTCGACATCAAGAGCCTCTTTGGAATAGCAGCTGTGGGAGATGCAATTGACATCGGTATCGTTGTTGAGCTGATCAGGTGGGAAAATGGAATGGAATTCAGCAGAATTGATTCTGAAGAGGGGTCTTTCGAGGTAATGGGCGTTCCTTTGCCGAGAATTAGAGTTCCCGTCAGATCAGGGGGGAATATGGCGACGGTCGTGGAGATCGTTGCGAGAAATTTCATCCTGAAAATGAAGGGCTCTAACGCCTCACACAAAATCGAAGAGAGGATACTCGCCAAGATAAAGAAAGGGGGGACACAGTGAACAATCTACGAATTGTCATCATAACTGGCCTTTCGGGTTCGGGAAAGAGTACGGCCCTTCGTGCTCTCGAAGATATCGGCTTTTTTTGTGTCGACAACCTTCCCATTTTGCTCCTTCCAAAATTTCTTGAGATAGAGGGCCAAGGATCGGGTGAAGTCTCAAAGGTGGCGCTCGTTATGGATATACGGGAGCGGTATTTCCTTGAGAAACATATGGAGGTCATCTCTAAGTTAAAGAAAAAAAAATACAGCATAGAAATATTATTTCTTGAGGCAAGCGATGATTCCCTCCTGCACAGATTCAGCGAAACGAGAAGGGCTCATCCCCTTTCGGAAAAGAGAACAGTGTCTGAGAGTATCACACTGGAGCGCGAAAAATTACGCGAATTGAAGGATATTGCCGACAATATTATCGACACATCACTCTATAACATCCATCAGCTGAAGGATCTCCTGCAGAGATATTATCTCGATCCACTCGGAGGGAACAAGATTACGATAAACCTCATATCATTCGGGTATCGTTACGGTCTCCCTTCCGATGCGGATATGGCGCTTGATGTGAGATTTCTCCCCAATCCTTACTTTTTCAAAGACCTGAAAAAATACAATGGAAACGACAGCAGGGTAAAGGAATACGTTCTGAAATGGGACGATACCCTTCATTTCCTCGACAAGATTTACAGTCTCTTATCATTTCTGATTCCGCGGTATGAAAAGGAGGGGAAGACATACCTCACGATAGCGGTTGGATGTACGGGTGGACGACATCGTTCCGTTGTTATACTCAATCGGATTTCCGAATTTCTTTCGGAAAAGGGCTACACGATAAATGTAAATCACAGGGATATGGAAAGACAATAATGGCCGGGAGCGCACCTGCAAGCCCAGCCTTGTAGACGGGGTAAGGGGCGCAATATAAAACAAACATATTCCTTACTGGGAAGCCCCGCCCTGTAGGCGGGGAGATTCACATCGAGAAGGAAAGTTACAAAGACTGTTCCCTTTCTCTCTTTTCTAAAAGGTCAAGGCCATCTTTCTCGATACATTGTCTTTTATCCAGTGAGGATCCCACCACTCCTTAGGATCAACAAATCTTCCCGAAACAATGATGCTGAAATGGAGGTGATCGCCTCCCGCAAGTCCCGAAGTGTCTGTTCTTCCAACTCGTTGCCCCTTCGATACGGCATCGTCCTCCTTTACATCAATTGCTCCAAGGTGGGCATAGAGGCTGAAAAGCCCCAGGCCGTGGTCAATAATTATTGAATTGCCGTAAATTCCGAGATATCCCGTAAAGGCCACTATCCCCGAATTCGATGCTTCAATGGGCGCATTTCTCGTAGAAGCGAGATCGATTCCGAGATGAACACTTCTGCTTACCTCTTTCCCCTCGTAGTAATAGACCCTTTTATCTCCGAATGATGCCATGGTCTTTGCATTTTTCATTCTCAGGAATGCTCCGTCCCAGAGCTGTCTCGGTTGGGTATTTTTGCAGATTGATTGTATATTTCTGAGATTATCCTCCCGTATCGTTTTATTCACATATGAAAATGTTTCAATGAGGGATTTACCTTGTAATGTATCATAAATCTGCTGGAATTCCGGCATCTTTCTTTCCAGAAAGTCTCTGCTGATATACATCTTGTCGGCTCGAAAATTTTTCTTTCTGATGTGGAAGGGAATTGCGCTGAACGCTCTGTTTCCTGCGACGTCTTCTGCAAAGATGCCGAGTTTCAGATCCTTCTTGTCTTTTATGTCGAGCGGTATGGTAAAATAAGAAACATAACATAGTTTCTCATCGATCGTTATGGGGTAGGAGGGGAATAGGTCGTCATTGACAAGGATGCCGTTTCGCGCTGACTTTTCTGATAGGCTGTAGATTGAAATACAGGATCCGCCCTGGTTGATATAGTGTGAGGAGCTTACCGGATATATCTGAGGAGGCGTTGAGTCTATAGTTACGGTAATCGCGACATTTTTTCTATTTTTCCTGAGTGAAAAATCGACTGCGGCTATGTCGACGGTTGCTGTTCCGTCGCGAAGGTTTAATTTCTGAGTATTAAGGGTAATAGCAACGGTTTCTTCATGTGTTCCTCTTGTTGTGAAGTCCTGGGAATGGAGAATGCGTTTTTTTCCTTCCTGGGATATGGCGACAGTGATGTTTCTGAGGCCGCTCTTTTGGTCACCGAGAATTATGTTGAAATTTGTAGTCCTCCCTATCGTTCCAATATCCTTGCTCAGTTTGACGAAGGGTGTTTCACTTTCGTAATAGTAAGTATAGAGCCACACTGCCGACCCCGTCAGGACTAAAACAATGAAAATAAGAAAGTAGCGTATGAATTTTTTCCCCATGGTGAATCCTCTCTCCGCGTAATCGGTGCTTTTATATAATATACTTGGAAAGATTTGCAAGGTATAGATTCAGTTATTATCACCTCACGTATGACTGATCATATTTCGTTGACGATAGGGATAATAATTGTTATGTATCAAACCCTTAAATACTAGTGTGGGATGTCTTATTGGATAGTTTGATTGGTATATTTCTTTCATCTTTTGCCGTCGCTTTTTCCGGAGCCATAGTCCCCGGGCCGGTACTGACTGTTACCGTGTCCGAGACCGCAAAGAGGGGATTTTTTGCAGGTCCGCTTATCGTATGCGGTCATGGAATTCTCGAGGTTGTCCTTATCGCTCTCGTGGTAATGGGACTTTCCGATGTAATGAAGAGCGAGGTTTTCCTGGGTATCGTGGGAATCTTCGGAGGAGTGTTTCTCCTGTGGCTTTCTTTTACTATGTTTCGGGGCCTTGGAGAGATCAAAGGGGAATTTGCTGGGGGCGTTACCACCTGGGGTGGTCCCGTAACGGCGGGAATACTGACGAGCGCCGCAAATCCTTACTGGATTGTATGGTGGGTAACCGTGGGGCTCAGCTATATCGTAATATCGATGAAGTTCGGCCTGCTCGGAGTGGCAGTCTTCTTCGTCGGACATATATTGGCCGATCTTATATGGTACAGTTTCATATCCTTTCTCGTGTCTCGCGGTAAGAGGCATTTAAGCGCAGGAATATATAAGGTAATAACGGGTGTCTGTGCTTTACTTCTTGTTTTTTTCGGGTTATATTTCGGATTGTGGGGTATCGGTAATTTACTATGATAAAAGAGCAACACATCGTCGGAGAGTTGGTGTCATGATAAAAGGTAAAAGAATTGTGCTCGGTATAACAGGTGGCATTGCCGCCTATAAGTCGGCAGAGCTGACGAGGGAATTTGTAAAGGAAGGTGCCGATGTAAGGGTAATTATGACGAAGAGTGCCGGGGAGTTCATTACACCCCTTACCATGTGGACACTATCGGGTAATCCTGTCTATGATGATATCTTTTCCGTTTCTGAAGGGGGAGATATAGCGCATATAAATCTGGCCCAGACGGCGGATATAATCGTGATCGCGCCGGCAACGGCAAATATCATTGGCAAGATGGCGTCAGGCATTGCCGATGACCTCCTTTCGACGACGGTGATTGCAACGAAGGCGCCTGTCCTGATATGTCCGGCGATGAATGCAACCATGTATGAAAACAGTATCGTGATGTCGAACATGAAAAGACTATCTGAGGAGGGATATTACTTTGCCGATGCTGCCTATGGGGAGCTTGCCTGCAAGACTGAGGGGCCGGGAAGGCTCCCGCCGCTCGGAGATATTGTGGAGAAAGTGGAGTCGATTCTGACGGAGAAGGATCTGGCGGGTGAAAAAATAGTGGTAACTGCAGGGCCAACACAAGAGCCGATCGATCCGGTGCGATATATATCCAATCATTCGTCGGGAAAGATGGGGTTTGCCCTTTCGATATGCGCACGAAGGAGGGGAGCCGACGTGACACTGGTGAGCGGTCCCACATCTCTTGATATTCCTGCTGACATAAAATTTATAGGGGTATCAAGTGCTGAGGAGATGAGAGACACGGTGATAAATGAGATCGAAGATGCGACGGTTATCATCAAAGCAGCTGCCGTAGCGGATTATCGACCGAAATCGGTATCGGAATCCAAGATCAAAAAGGAGGAGGGAACAAAAAGCCTCTCCCTTGAGAGAACTCCCGATATAATTTCCGAGATCGGTAGTATAAAGGGGGATCGAATCCTCGTCGGTTTTGCCATGGAAACGGAAGACATCATAGTGAATGCAAGGAAAAAACTCAAAGAAAAGAAAATGGACCTTATCGTTGCAAATGATCTCAGCGAGGAAGGATCAGGGTTTCAGCATGATACCAATAGTGTAAAGATAATTGACCCTGAGGGTACCATAGAAGAGGTGCCCCTTATGGATAAGATGGAAGTGGCAGACAGGATATTACACAGGGTCAGGAAGATTCGCGATGAGAGAAGGTGATAGGGAGACACGAAAGGAGCTTCTCGAACTGGTGTCGGCCCTGAAGGTGCATATAGCTTCATCGGAGGAGCCGAAGGGTTTCGGGAATATTGTGTACGGGGCGAGCGATGCTCAACGTGGAAGCGAAGTAACGATAGAAACTCAGGACGAAGGGCAAACCGACGCCGTCTATTCCAGGGCCCGGAGACTCGAAGATATCCGCGAAGAGCTCGGAGACTGCCGGCGATGCGATCTTCACAGGACGAGAAAAAACCTCGTCTTCGGCGAGGGTAGTCCCGAAGCGGACCTTGTTTTCGTGGGTGAGGCACCTGGAGAAAATGAGGATATTCAGGGAAAGCCCTTTGTGGGAAGGGCAGGTCAGCTCCTGACCCGAATCATAGAGGCAATGGGATTGACAAGAAGCGACGTCTATATCTGTAATATCCTGAAGTGTCGTCCTCCGGGTAATCGAAATCCCAGGCCGGAGGAGATACAGATATGCGAGCCCTTTCTGATACAGCAGCTCCAGGCCATAAGACCAAAGGTAATATGTGCCATGGGGACATTTGCGGCGAAGACACTACTTCAGACAGAAATGCCAATTTCGAAATTGAGAGGAAGATTTCACACCTATCATGGAATAGAGCTCATGCCGACGTATCATCCCGCATATCTTTTGAGAAACCCTGCCGGGAAGAAACTGGTGTGGAGTGATATGCAGATGATTATGGAGATTTTGGGTAAAAAATAGAAAATTGATGGCTTCGTAAAAAGTCCAACTTCTGCGTTGCGCTGCACTCTTCGTCACTGCAGCGTACCGTAAGTACGCCTCATTCCTCAGAATTTGCGCGCCTTGAATTCGAAGCTTTTTACTTTGCCATCGAATATCGACTTTTTACGAGATGTCAAAATTAAAGCATGTAAGGAAATCGGTGAAATGATGAAAGGCAATAAACTAAAAGTTTTGTTTTTATCGTTCATGGTGATTGTGCTTTTCTCTCTTTCAAGCTATCCGGTCTTCGGCGAAGATGCCGTCGCTGCCTTCGATGTGATTACGGTAGACGCTGCAATAACCCCTGCGGTTTCGGAATATATAATAAAAAGCATAGAGGAATCCTATTCCGCCCGTTCTCAGGGTCTCATAATTCTCCTCGATACGCCGGGTGGGCTTGATCTGGCCATGCGGGATATCATCAAGGAGACCCTGAATTCCCCGATACCCGTTATTCTGTTTGTCCACCCCTCGGGGGCACGAGCTGCCTCTGCAGGGGTTATGATAACCATGGCTGCCCATGTGGCGGCTATGACTCCCGGAACAAATATCGGTGCGGCCCACCCCGTGGCCATGGGCGTGGGAGGCAAGATGGACGAAACCATGGCCAAAAAGATCGAAAATGATGCGGTGGCTTACGCAGTTAGTATCGCCAATAAAAAGGGGAGAAATGCCGAATGGGTTGAGGATGCTGTGAGGAAAAGTGTTTCGATTACGGCCGAAGAGGCCCTCACATTAAATGTGATCGATATTGTGGCGAACGATGTGACAGAGCTCCTCGACAAAATTGATGGGAAGACAATAACTCTCCCGTCGGGAGATGTGACTTTTAAGTCAAAGGGGGCTCTAATCAATGAGAAAACAATGGGATTGCGGGAGAGGATTCTCACGACGCTGAGCGATCCTAATATCGCCTATCTTCTCCTTATGATAGGTCTCGCAGGGCTCTATTTCGAATTTGCACATCCAGGGGCGATTCTCCCCGGTGTCGTGGGTGGTATTTCGCTGATTATTTCCTTTTTTGCTATGCAGACGCTCCCCGTCAATTATGCCGGCATACTTCTCATAATCTTCGGAATTATACTCTTTATTGCAGAAATAAAGGTAGTGAGCCATGGCATGCTGACCGTCGCAGGGATTATTTGTCTCGTTCTGGGATCACTGATGCTCTTCGAATCACCCATACCGGCGATGAGGGTATCTCTTCGCGTCATGATTCCCACAATAGCAATCGTCTCTCTTTTCTTCGTTGGTGTCATATCACTTGCCGTTAAGGCACAGATGAGGAAACCGGCCACCGGCATGGAAGGTATGATCGGAAAAGAGGGAAAGGCGATAACCGGTGTGTACGAGGATGGGAAGGTGTTTATAAAGGGTGAGGTATGGAATGCATCGAGTGGCGATGCAATTGAAGAAGGAGAACCGGTGAGGGTTATAGGAGTCAAGGGCCTTAATCTCACGGTAGAGAAAGTGAATGAGCAATAACAGACAAGAGGGGGTACAACATGTATACAATAATTACGGTTGTTGTCCTGATAGTACTGTTTTTAGCAGCGGCTATCAGGGTACTGAATGAGTATGAAAGGGGTGTTATCTTTCGACTTGGAAGGATCATCGATACCAAAGGGCCCGGTCTTATTATCCTGATACCGGTTATCGATAGGATGGTGAAAGTTGACCTGCGAATTATCACAATGGATGTTCCCCCCCAAGACGTGATCACCAGGGACAATGTTTCAATCAAGGTGAATGCCGTTATCTATTTCAGGGTCATGACGGCGAATCAGGCTGTGGTCGAGGTTGAAAATTTCCTCTACGCGACCTCGCAGCTTGCCCAGACCACTCTGCGGAGTGTCTGCGGTCAGGTAGAACTCGACGAGCTTTTATCGGAAAGAGAAAAGATAAACAATCAGTTGCAGGAAATTCTCGACCGAAGCACCGATCCCTGGGGAATCAAGGTGTCTACAGTAGAGGTGAAACATATCGACCTTCCCCAGGAAATGCAGCGTGCCATGGCAAAGCAGGCCGAGGCGGAGAGGGATAGAAGGGCGAAAGTCATTAATGCCGAAGGCGAATTCCAGGCGGCCCAGAAGCTCTTCGAAGCCGGTAAAATCATGGCCGAACAACCCATAGCCCTGCAGTTGCGCTACCTTCAGACTCTGGTGCTGGTGGCTGCCGAAAACAACTCGACAACTCTCTTTCCCATACCGATTGATCTTTTGACACCGCTTATGAAGTATATGGGAAAAGAAGAAAAGACGGGTGAGATAGACACAAAAGAAATGAAGGGAATCGAGAATAGTTCGATACGCACCGAACCTCACGAGAAATAACAAAGAGTGAGCAGGAGGGGTAAAAAGTCAGGAAATATAAAAGTACCTTAGTATTATGTGATTTTGACGGCACCATCAGCACGAACGATATGGGTTATAACGTGATACGGCGCTTTGCCGGTGACGGCTGGGAAGAAATCAACCGTGCCTACTGTGCCGGAGAAATAGGTTCACAGGATGCCTACAGGAAGACGGCCGCTCTCTTCAGGGCAACGAAAGATGAGATACTGGGATTTGTTCTGGGGTGTGATTGCCTGGATTCTCATTTCATAGCCTTTCATCAATACTGCAAAGAAAAGAGTTTTGATCTCAAAATAGTATCAGACGGCCTTGATTTTTACATCGAGGCAATACTCAAAAAATATGATCTCGGAGAGATAGCCTTCTATTCAAAAAAGGTCGTTTTCCATGATGACGGCTCGTTGTCGGTCATGTTTCCCTGGCATAATGAAGAGTGTAATAGATGCGGGAACTGTAAAACTTCAATTCTGAAGAGGTTTTCGCCCGACTATGAAAGAGTTGTATATATAGGAGACGGATATTCCGATGTATGCCCGGCGAAGTATGCCGATGTTGTATTTGCGAAAAGTATTCTCTTTGAAAAATGTGTGGAAAATGATATTGGGTGCATTCATTATCGGAATTTTGGTGATGTGAAAAGATACTTTAAAAAAACATATAGCTGATTGCTGCATTGAAAATTGTGCTCATTTTTACCTGGGGGTAAGAATATTTATGGAAACGATTTCATCTGTAAAACCGCTGCTGGCCATTGCTGTTTCTCTTTTCGGTTCGCTCCTTATTATTGCCGCCGGCAGGAAACCAAATCTTCGAGAGTCCTGCAGTATTTTAATTGCTCTCGTAAAGTTTGGCATAGTCTTATCTATGGTTCCCCTTGTTCTCAAGGGAACAGAGATCACTTACAATCTTATCGATATTCTCCCTGGTGTTGGTATTGCATTCCGGGTTGATTCACTGGGGTTGCTCTTCGCACTGGTTGCTTCATCATTGTGGATCGTCACCACCATCTATTCAATCGGTTATATGCGTACCCTCAAGGAACATTCACAGACGCGATATTTTACCTTCTTTGCCCTGGCCATATCATCGGCCATCGGCGTTGCCTTTTCTGCAAACTTACTGACCCTTTATCTCTTTTACGAGATGCTGTCTCTTTCCACATATTCTCTTGTGACCCACCATCAGGACGAGGAGGCCCGCTTTGCCGGAAGAAAGTATCTTTCCTATCTTATGGGTACCTCCATAGCCTTTCTTTTGCCTGCCGTTATCCTTACATATGTCTTTACGGGGACACTCGATTTTGCCGATCAGGGCATACTGAGCGGAAAGGCGGGAGATGGAATGCTGATCCTGATGTTCGTTCTTTTCATCGCGGGCATTGGTAAAGCCGCCATAATGCCGATACATTCGTGGCTGCCATCTGCCATGGTGGCACCGACGCCGGTGAGTGCGCTCCTCCACGCGGTAGCTGTGGTCAAGGTAGGGGTGTTTTCGGTATTGAGAATATGTTTCCATGTTTTCGGCATTGATCTCATGCACTCGCTCTCTCTCGATGTCTTCCTGCTCTATTTTATATCGATTACAATTATCATCGGTTCCATATTTGCGTTGAAACAGGATGATCTCAAGGCCAGACTCGCCTATTCCACTGTCAGCCAGCTATCCTATATCGTAATGGCGGGGGGACTCATAAGCGTTCTTGGAATGACGGGAGGTGTTATCCACATTGTAATGCATGCCTTTGGAAAAATTACTTTATTTTTCTGTGCCGGGGCAATTATTGCCCATACGGGATTCAAAAAGATAAGTGAGATAAAGGGGATCGGGAAAAAGATGCCGATTACGATGGCGGCCTTCTTTTTTGGTTCCTTGAGTGTGATAGGCATACCTCCTTTCGGAGGGTTTATCAGTAAATGGTAACTTGACCTCGGTTGTATTAAATCTCATCAGATTCCCATACTCGTCGTTATTCTTACCAGTTCGCTTTTAAATGCCGCCTATTTCTTGCCCATAACATACAATGCCTTTTTCTCACGGGGCGAGAATTTCAATGCAGAGACGATGATTCAGGAGGCCCCGGTTTTTACCGTCATCCCACCTGTTTTTACAGCGATTGCTTCATTCCTGCTTTTTATTCATCCCGGTTTCTTGCTCGATCTTGCAAGGATGACCGCCAGAGCCGTTATGGGGCTCGGCTGATTTATTGCTGAGGTATGATGTACAGGTTTTTAATTAATGCTGAGTGGCGAAATGTCTGAAATAAAAAAGGATAAACGTGTACACGCCATGGCCAGATTATTTGACATGGCGAGGATTTTCTTTCTCCTTATAATCATTCCCCTTTCACTCTTTATTATCCTCATTTACACCGGCATATTCGAAGTAGGTGAAACAACAAGAAAACATGCCTCGGCAGTCCTTGATGAGGAATACCAGAACAAGATCCGGATACGAACCGTTCATACTGCCTATGAGGTAGCGAAGTTTCTCGAGGAGAGAAAAAACGATCTTCTCATCGCGTCTATTATCCCGCAGACAGGTCCCAATTATGAAGATTTTGTGCGAAGAACGAAAAGCTACATCTGGACGAGGGAAAATGGAAAATTCGTCAGGAAAATGGCCCCCATTTACAAGGAAATGTCGCTCATCGACCGAAACGGGATGGAGACGGTGAAAATTGAGGGGGGAAATTTTGTAAAAAAATCTGACTTAAGAAATGTAAGCAATCCTAAAAATACCACCTATAAATCTGAGGACTATTTTACAAGGACAGAAAAGCTCGAAAAGGGAACGATCTACATTTCTCCCATAACAGGGTGGTATATTAATAAGGGAGATTTTGAAGAAGGAAAGGCTTTCGAGGGGATACTACGTATGGCCACCCCCCTTTTTGAGAATGGCACATTCTCCGGTATTATCACGCTTGCTATTGATGCGAGGCATATCGCAGAATTTACCGATCATATTATTCCTACCGAACCCGGGTACGAGGCACATGTGGATGCCTCGGTAGGTAACTATGCCTACATTGTGGACAACCGGGGATTCGTAATATCTCATCCCTTTGACTATCATATAGTCGGTCTCTATCGTGACGGAAGTCCTGTGCCGCCGCTTACAGAGGACAGGGCAGTGGACTTGATCGGGAGGGGAGAAGAGGTTCTGAATCTCAATCTTCTCGGATTCATGGATAGCGGTATGCCGGAAATCGAGCGCCTCGCCTCAGAGGGAAAATCCGGGGTCATGACCTACAAGTTCGGTGGCCATGCGAAATTTGTCGCCTATGCGCCGATCAAATTTTATGGTGAAGGCTATCCGGCACCTTCCGGTTTCGGCTGGGTAGGGATGGGGGTTGATGTCGATAAATTAAGCTCCCTTATGGCCACTACCTTTCAGGACGTTCAAAGGGAAGTCGAGTCGTGGATAGAGACGGTCATCATCATTCTTGTTGCTTCCGTCATCCTCCTTTTATTAATATCGGCACTTTTGGCACGGGGAATATCTCGACAGTATAGGGTCATTGCCAAGGAAAGAGCGCGGCATCTGGAAACAATGACGAAGGAATTCCAGGAGAGGGAGAGGACGCTCCTGCAAATTGTTCAGGGGAGCACAATCCCCACATTCGTTATCAACAAAGAACATAATGTGACCCATTGGAACATGTCTCTTGAAAGACTCACAGGTTACAAGGCGAGCGATTTTATCGGGACCAAAAAACACTGGAAGGCATTTTATGACGGTGAAAAGCCGATAATGGCGGATCTGATCGTCGATGATGTGAAGGAAAGGGAGATAAAAAAATATTACGGAAAGAAGGGACGCAAATCCCCCTTCATAGAGGGAGCGTATGAGGCGGAGAGCTTTTTTTCCCATATCGGGGAAGGGGGAAGATGGCTTTATTTTACGGCTGCTCCCATCAAGGGTCCCGAAGGTGAAATCATCGGTGCTATCGAAACGCTCTGGGACAGGACCGACTCCAAGCTTCTGCATGCCGAGAGGGAAAGGCACCTTCGCCAGCTTTCAATATTGTGGGATATTACGACGGCCCTGAGCGCAACGATGGATCCTGACGAGAGAATTCGTGCTGCGGGAAGGGAAATATTCGATAATTTCGATATAGACAGCCTGTCGGTTTATCTCAAGGACAAGGAAAACAGATTTCAGACTACCTATGCATTCGGATACCAGGACCCGATGTACCAGAAGGGATCAGGTGTGGGAGCCGATTATCTTATCGAGGAAGTGGCGAAAAAAAACGAGATAATATTTTTTGAAGATGTAACAAGTGACAATGCGCCCTACGAAGAGTTTGTGTCGAAAGAGGGGTTGAAATCTGCGGCCTACATTCCACTTGCCTCTGAAGCCGTCGTATTCGGAGTGGCGCGAATATCGAGTCACACGTCTGACCGTTTTTCCAAGGAGGATAAAAACCTCCTTGCTATAATCACAAACCATGTTGCCCTCGAGATAGAAAATGCACGACTCCATTATGAGGCCAAGAGGTTTGGTCAAAGTCTGGAGTTGAAGGTCAAGGAAAAAACAAAGGAACTCGAGGCATCCTATGACGAATTGAGACTGTCTGAGGAAAAATACCGTACGATGTTCGATTCAGATCCCAATCCTATTATTATTGCTGACAAAGAGACACTACAGATAATTGACGTGAACGCAACAGCAGTCGAATGTTATGGCTATACAAGAGAAGAGTTTCTCAATAAGTCGTTTATAGAGCTTCAATACCAGATAGACAAGGACGTGCTTGAAGCCCTCGAAAAATTAATAAAGCCTAACCAATCACTGACCTGTTCGAAGAAATTGCACAAGAAAAAGGATGGAACGTCGTTTTTTGTCGACATTAACATAAGCCCCGTCAAGTTCATGGGGAAAGATCGTCTGATCGTCAACACACCCAATATCACGGAGCATGTGGAAAAGGAGACGCAACTTATTCAGGCGAGCAAGATGGCTACGCTCGGAACAATGGCCTCGGGTATCGCTCATGAAATAAGCCAGCCGCTGAATGTCATGCAGGTCTGTTCCGATTTTATTACAAAGACGCTGAAGAAGGGCGATAAAATTGAAGAGGACGACCTTTACTCAGTTGCCGAAGAGATTGAAAAAAATGTCCAGAGAGCGGCTCTTACAATAAAACATATGAAGGATTTTGTGAGAAAATCGGAGGTGAGTGGGGATCGATTGAATGTCAATACTCCGATCTTAGATGTGTTTAAGCTCCTTGGTCAGCAACTGAGGGTTCACGGAATAAAAGTAGAATTGGGGCTCGCCGATGGTCTTCCCTCCATCCTGGCTGACCATAACAGATTGGAACAGGTTTTTATCAATCTGGTGATGAATGCGCGAGATGCACTCGATGAGAGGGAAGCCATGCAGAGCGATTCAGACTGGCAAAAGGTGCTGAGAATCGAGTCATTTTCAGATAATGGTCGGGTCGTGATCAAGGTCATTGACAATGGAGCGGGGATTCCCAAAGAGTTGCGAGAGAAGATATTTGAACCTTTTTTTACAACAAAAGAGGTGGGAAAGGGGACTGGGCTTGGCATTACCATAAGTTATGGTATTATTAAAGACTATGATGGTACTATAGAGGTAGAAAGCACGGTTGACTCGGGCACAACGTTTACATTAACCTTTCCCTCAGTGAGCAGCTGATGAAACGTTTTATGAAGGAAAAATAGAAAAGAACGTTTATTTGTAAGCCGAACGGTACTGGATATGAATACCACAAAACTCCTGCTGATCGATGATGAAGAGGATATCCTAAAGGTACTTTCCATGTCGCTCAGAAGCGATGGGTATGAAGTTCTGACCGCCCTGAGTGGCGAGGAGGGACTGCGTCTATTCCAGGAAGAATTGCCCGATATTGTCCTTACGGATCTCAAAATGCCGGTAATGGACGGGATTGAGGTGATGCAAAGGGCAAAGAAAATTAATCCCGATGCGGAGGTGATCGTTATTACGGGCCATGGTGATATGGACTCTGCGATAGAATCACTGCGCTACGGGGCTTCTGATTTTATCAATAAGCCGGTCAGGGACGAGGCTTTACAGATTGCGATTGACCGCGCAAAAGAAAAGATATCCATACGATCGAAACTGAATGCATACACAACAGATCTGGAAAACATGTGCCAGATTGCCATAGGGGAGGTCAAAAGAAAATCTGACTTTCAGGACAAACTGATACGGAGCTCCAATGACGGAATCGTCGCAACCGATGAAACGGGGGAGATTATTACATTCAATCCCGGCGCAGAAAATATTTTTGGTTATTCGAGGCTGGAAGTGGTCAGAAAGATGTCCCTCGATCAATTGTATCCCAAAGAGATTGCAAACGAATTTACTAAGGGATTTCGGCGGAGCAGGAACAAGAAGGGATGGGGATGGAAGGAAGTTACGATTGTAGGAAAAGATGGAGTTAATGTTCCCACGCGATTTTCCGGAACACTCCTCAGCGAAGGCGATACGGTTATCGGCAGTGTCGGGTTTTTTCAGGATTTAAGAGAAATCAAGCGCCTGCAGCAGGAGCTGGTTAACTCTGAAAGACTGGCTGCAATTGGGCAGACCGTCGCACGACTTGCGCATTATATAAAAAACATTCTTACCGGTCTCAAAGGTGGTACCTATATAGTCAATGTTGGTCTTGACAAGGGTGATGCTGATAAGCTAAAAGCCGGTTGGGATATGGTCGAGAGGAATGTCGGACGTATATCTTCTCTGGTTCAGGATTTGCTCTCATACTCCAAGGAACGAGAGCCGGAATATGTGAGCTGCTCGCCCAACGATATAGCTGAAGATGTCTGCGAGTTAATGGAGCTGGAGGCGAGCAAGAACCGAATCGGAATAGTACGGGACTTCGAAAGCTCAATCAAAGAAGTCTCAATGGATTCAAATGTGATTCACCGAACATTGTTAAATCTCGTTTCCAATGCCGTTGATGCATGTGTATATGATATGAATATGGAGAAAGAGCACACGGTCACGGTGAGAACGGTTCTTGAAGAAAAGGAAAACATGATCAGATATGAAGTATCTGATAATGGTTGCGGAATGACCGATGAAGTGAAAAGGAAACTCTTCACCGCATTTTTCAGCACGAAAGGCGGAAAAGGAACGGGCCTGGGGCTTCTGGTAATCCATAAGCTTGTTCATGAACATGGAGGGACAATATCGGTTGATTCGAAACCGGGGGAGGGATCGACCTTTGCCATGATGCTTCCCTACAGAAAATCGTTAGAGTAAATAGTATAGCGCGTTTGAATTGGGAAGCGAGCGCAATCCCCGCTTTCTGCGGCGGGGTTAGCGAGAATAAAAAAACAAGCATTTTCCTTAACAATCGGAGATTCCCCGCAATTTGTTGCGGGGAGCTTCAATGCTATAAACACCATAAAGGAGGATCTGTAATGTCAAAAAAGGTACTTACCGTCGATGATGATCCTGATATTATATCGTTTGTTAAAACGGTATTGGAGGAGAATAATTATATCCCTTTAATCGCAAGAAACGGGGAAGTGGGTCTTGACCTGGCCAGAACGGAAAAGCCCGATCTGGTAATTCTTGATGTTCTCATGCCAAAACAGAGTGGAATCAGGATGTATAGGGAACTCAAGGCCGAAGAATCATTGAAAAATACTCCCGTAATTATACTTTCCGGTATAGCGAAGAGAACCTTCCTTCGCTCACAGGAGGCCTTGACGGAGTTTGGTGATCAGCCGGTTCCGGAACCTGATTTATACATCGAAAAACCGGTTGAGCCCGATGAACTGGCCGAAACGATAAAGAATCTTATAGGATAGATTGGAAATCTTTCTCAACAGTCGAAGATGCCCCGCAACGTGTGGCGGGGAGCTTCAATAAACGGGTGAGAATATGAAGGAAAGAAAATTGCTCTTCGTTACTCAATTTGAAGAGCTCTGGTTTGATGCGTTGCAGTCACTGATGGATTTAAGAAAATCCGGGTTTAATCATGTAGTATTTCTCCATGTGATAGAGAGAGATAAAGTAGCGATGCATCGCGGCAAGGGGTATCTGAAAGATGAAGAGACAAAACTGAGAGAAATTGCCAATATCCGCTTCATCGACTGGGCGGAGAGCCTCTTCGAACAGGGAATGGAAGTCGGTGCCTATATCGTTGTGGGGAACCCCCTTCCCAAGATCATTTCAACGGCAGAGGAGGAAGACGTTGATTTGATTGTCACGGGACATCACAAGAAGGGAAAGGTGGAGGAGTTGTATGCGGGTTCGGAGACTGTTGATATCCTGAAAAGAACCTCAACCCCCGTTCTCGTATATAAGTATATGTTGCCCTCGGGGAAGATTAATGAAAGACCCTTCGAGAGGCCCATCCTGGCAATGGATTGGTCGCCTGCAAGCGAAAGGGCAGTAAATTATCTGATTAAATTTAAGGATATTATAAAGGAAGTTGTGGTAATTAACGTCGCCAGTGAAAAAGACATAAAGGGTGCATCGGCGATGGATATCCAGGCGACGCGAAAGAAAAACAGACAAAGGCTTGATGAAATATGCGACATCTTTCGAAGGGAAGGCATGGAAGCGGATTCTCATCTCTATATCGGTGATACCTGTGTAGAGATAGAAAAGGCAGCTCAGGAACGGGAAGCTACGATGATAGTTGCCGGTGCAACAGGAAAGAGTGGTTTGAAAGAGATATTTATGGGAAATGTTGCCAAAAAATTAGCTAAATATTCAGCATTTCCAACCTTATTGGTTCCTGCGAACATTAAGCCAGAAATCAACTAAATATCGAGGAGTATTCGGTAAATGGGAGTAGATACGTTACTGTACGTTACCGATCTTAAGGATAGAGATGCATCGTTAGCTGTCTTTAAGAGGTGCGTACCGCTTCAAAAAGAGAGGTATAAGAAAACAGTATTTTTTCTTCCCTTCGATTCCGATGGGTGGGACAGTGCCATGTCAAGTATTGACATTGACTATGTTATAAGAAAGACCAGCGACCTCTCTGCCGATGCTATCATCAAGGCCGCAGGAGAAGAGGCTGCGGCGCTCATTGTAGTCGATGTGAATGGTGATGAGAAATCCGTCAGCAATTTGATCGCCAAGTCTCCCATACCAGTGCTCCTTATGAATCGGAGCAGAGAGGAAAAGGACCTATTTGAGCATGTGATCATTGCAACAGACTGGACGCCCTACTCCGATCTGGCATTAACGTTTGCCCTTGATTTTAAGGAACTAATTGGCGAGCTTGATATGATTCATGTAATTAACGACAAGTTGACAGTGAAGGGTATGCGTGATCTCAAGGTCAGGCTTGGCCAGACGAGGAAGACATGTCTCGATAAAGGGATTGATGCCGAGTTTCATATATATGCGGGGAAAACGGGAGAAGAGATTTTGACGGCGGCAAAAGACTACAAGGGAACTATAATTATTCTCGGGGCTCCCGTTGAAAAGTCTCTCCTAAAGCGATTGTTTCAAAGAGGTATTAAATACGAAGTTGCCGAGAAATCTGATATTCCGGTTTTTCTAATACCGAAAACCTATGACAGGAATTAAGTGATATGGAAGTAACCCTTTTAGTTCAGGCTGCAGATGATGCCTTTCGAATTCTGGAAAAGGCCAGGGGGCAGGCAGTAGAGCTTCTCAATACGGCCACAAAGCTCACATCCGATACGAGATGGATGGAAGAAAAAAAGATTCAGGCAGTTTTAATGGGGGCACAGAAAAAGAAATCAGGCCTTCAGAACTTCGCCGTCACGTTTCTCTTGCTCTTTGCTTTCTGGGCGCTTCTCTCAGGAAAGTTCGACACCTTCCACCTCTCGCTGGGTGTCATTTGTTCATTTGTTGTCGCCTTAATAGGACATGATTTGTTATTTGCCAATGTACGTGTTGGTGATATGAGGGTGATTGTTCAGAGGTTTTTCGCTTATCTCCCCTGGCATATCTATCAGATTGTAATTGCAAATTTCCATGTTGCCTACCTTGCACTGTCACCGAAGATGCCGATAAGTCCCAAGATAATGAGATTTAAGACGAAGCTGGAAAGCGATATCTCCTGGGTGACACTGGCAAACTCGATCACTCTTACCCCGGGTACCATTACCATTGATATAGAAGAGGGTGAGTTTGTAGTACATGCCCTTTCGGAAAAACTGGCCGATGATCTCAACACGGGAGAGATGGAAGACAGGATCGCGCATGTCTTTATGGAGGCCGATCATATCTATATTCAGGACGTCCTTGATGTGGCAAGGATATTTGCCGAGTTCAGGTAAGAAGGGACATATATAGTGATAATTCGTGGTGAAGACATAATTATAAGAACGATCGCACGGGTCCTCGTGCCATTTATTCAACTTTATGCCCTCTATGTAATCATGCATGGTCATTACAGCCCCGGCGGCGGTTTTCAGGGCGGTGTAATACTGGGGGCAAGCATGGTACTCCTTTTCATTACCCATGGGTACGCAGAGGTGAATAGAAAGTTTTCCGAAAACATCGCCGTCTTATTCAGTAGTATTGGTGTCCTGATATATTCGGGAATCGGATTTCTCTGCCTGATCCTCCTCGGTAATTTTCTTGATTACAGTGTATTATATAAACTCCTCAACGTCGATCCCGCACATGCCCGATCACTTGGAATTCTCGGTGTGGAGCTTGGCGTGGGGTTTGCCGTTATGGCAGTGATGTTTTCCATCTTCTTTGATATATCGACCGGAGGTGTTTTACCCGAGGACGAAGAAGAAAGGGATTAAGGTTTTTTATTACACTAATATTTGAGGTTTTCTATGAACACTTTTTTGACTGCCATTGCACTTGCCCTCTGCCTGCTCGTTTTTCTTGTGCTCTATCGGGTCGTATTCGGGCCGGGTGTATTTAACAGGATAGCGGCCATTTCTGCAATTGGAACCAAGACATTGGTCATCCTGATCATATTTGGATTCTTCTATAACAGGGTGGAGATGTTTATCGATATTAGTATGGTATATGCCCTTCTCAATTTTATAGGGTGCGTAGCCGCTGCAAAATATCTGGAAAACGAGGGATAGCTATGATGACTGTCATGACGATATTATCAATACTGTTTATTCTGGGCGGCCTATTCTTCTTTACAACGGCAACGGTCGGTCTCCTCCGTTTTCCCGATTTCTTTACAAGGCTCCATGCGACAGGGAAGGGTGATACACTCGCCGTTTTTTTATCGCTTGTGGGACTTGCCCTGTACGAGGGATTTTCCCTCACGGGACTGAAGATAGTAATCATCGCCATTTTTATGTTTATAGCACAGCCTACGGCAACGCATGCAATCTCCAAGGCGGGGCTCAGATTCGGACTGAAACCATGGATGAGAGAGGAAGATAAGAAATGACCGTACTCTTTGATCTTATTATACAGATATTTGTCATCATATGTGCCATCGCGGCCATAACTGTCAGGGATCTTCTGAGCGCAGTTATGATTCTTAGTGCCTACAGCTTTTTTATGTGTTTGATGTGGGCGCAGATGGGGGCAGTTGATGTTGCGTTTACTGAAGCTTCTGTGAGCGCCGGTATCGGTACGATACTCTGTATCGCCGCACTTATGAAAACGACGAGGAGGACAAAGGATTGAAATTCCTTAGTTTGATTGTAACGATTATTACAGGAGCCTTTCTCATTTACGGGACGCTCGATATGCCCGAGTGGGGTGATCCCAATTCGCCTGCAAGCCGCCATGTATCTCCGCGTTACATAGAGAAGACCGAAATAGAAACGGCAACGCCCAATATGGTTACCTCTGTCCTGGCGGATTACAGGGGGTATGATACGCTCGGCGAAACAACGGTTATTTTTACCGCTGGTGCGTCCTGCATTATGTTGCTGAGAAGACGAAAGAAGAAGGGCTGAGAAGTCTCGTAAGGAGTCATGTAACATGCTGGAATTCATCATAGGCAAATACAACTTTTGGATATACATAATTCTGATGATGATAGGTTTTTACGCCATGATCTCAAAGAATAACCTGATAAAGAAGATCATAGGAATGAATATATTCCAGACAGCCATCATCCTTTTTTATGTTTCAATCGCCTATAAGAGAGGGGGCGCGACACTTCCGATTTTAACCGATGCTGACGCACATGCCCATGGAGAGCATATTATCAATATGGCTCAGTATATAAACCCGCTTCCGCACGTTTTGATGCTCACGGCTATCGTGGTAATGGTTGCCACTCTCGGAGTGGCATTGGCAATAGCTATTATGCTGTACCGAAAATATCATACACTCGAAGAAGACGAAATTATAAAGGCTCTGAAATGATCATAGAACAGGCCCCTGTACTTATTGTCATTATTCCCCTGATGGCTGCACTTGTTACACCCCTTCTGGGATGGATAAGGAAAGACATCTGTTATCCCTGGGTTATACTGGCCCTTCTCGTCTCCGTCATGTCGGCGGCGACGGTCTTGAATACGGTTATACACGAAGGGGTTATTCATTATCATATGGGCGGCTGGCTTCCTCCCTGGGGTATCGAATATGTAATCGATCACCTGAATGCGATGATGCTCGTTCTGGTTTCGGGTACGGCCTTTTTGGTTGCAATATACTCAAAGCGGAGCATCGAGCAGGAACTGCCCGAACAGACCGTTTATTTCTACACCCTTTTTCTTCTGCAGGTAACCGGTTTTCTGGGCATTGTGATCACGGGAGATGTGTTTAATCTCTACGTCTTTTTGGAGATTGCATCGCTCGCCGGCTACGCCCTCATTGCGATTGGCGAGGAAGGAGCTCCGCTCGCAAGCTTCAGATATATTATACTCGGCACGGTTGGTGCCTGCTTCTATCTCCTTGGAGTGGGGTATCTCTATATCGTAACCGGTTCCCTCAACATGGCAGATTTGTCGGGGATTCTTCCTGAGCTCTATGGGTCCAAGGTAGTTCTCGTTGCATTTGCCTTCTTTATGGTGGGACTGGCATTGAAAATGGCACTCTTTCCACTGCACGTGTGGCTGCCCGATGCCTACACAAAAGCACCGTCCGTGGCAAGTGCGCTGATTGCTCCATTAATGACAAAGGTTGCCATTTACGTTTTGCTTCGCCTTATGTTTACAATCTTCAGGCCCTACCTCTCCTTTGAGCTTCTTCCCATGGCGAAGATACTTCTCATAGCGGGAATTGTGGCAATATTTGCCGGAGCCATCATGGCCCTCGCCCAGGTCGATTTCAAGAGGATGCTCTGTTACATAATCGTGGCCGAGGTAGGCTACATGGTAGGTGGCATCGGTCTGGCAAATTCGGTGGCGATAAAAGGTGTCGTGCTTCATGTTATGAATGACGTGGTTATGACCCTGGGTCTCTTTACCGTAGCGGGAATTATAAGCTATAAAATGAGAAGCCACACTCTCATGGATTTCAAGGGGCTCTTTAAAAAAATGCCCCTTACGATGGCGGCATTTGTTGTCGTTGCCCTCTCGATCATAGGTGTACCGCCTACCTGCGGTTTCTTCAGCAAATGGTATCTCATTCAGGGTTCGGTACTTGCCGGTAACTGGATATTTATCGTTGCACTCCTCTTTTCAAGTCTGGTTAATATCGTACTCTTCTTCAGGATAATCGAGATAGGGTATTACAGCTTTGATTCACCTGAATCCCATGGACATGACCATGATGGAGATTCCGTTATCAGTGAAGCTCCCGTGAGCATGCTTGTTCCCACACTTCTCGTGGCTGTAATAATCCTGCTTATCGGTCTTTATAATCAATCAATTATTGCTAATATAATTCAGTATGCCGTGCCGAAGTTGTAATGCTAAAAAGCCCATAATGAGACATGCACGGCGTTGTGCCTTTTAGGAGCAGCGAAGTGTGTCAGCTTTCTTAACTGTAGAACAATCTGATAAGACCTTTCCAATCGGGTTATATCCGGAATGAAGAGAACGTTACGATTGATTGCTGGTATCTTTTTGCTTTTTATTGGGTGCTTAGGATTGTTTCTGCCGGTTCTTCAAGGTATACTTTTTATAATCCTCGGTCTCATTCTCCTTGCACCGGAAAGAAAATTGATTCAGAAGGGACTGAAAAAGCTGAAGGAACGATACCCTGACATTTTTTTAAGGGTAAGAAATATAACAGAAGACAGAAAATAGGGGGGGGGAAGACTCATGTGCGACGAGCCTCTCTTGGGTGCACATATGTCCATTTCCGGAGGTCTGGAAATGGCGCTGCTGAGAGGTTCTAAAACAGGATGCAGAACCATCCAACTATTTACAAAGAGTCCAAACCGGTGGGAGGAGCGATTTCTTGAAGAATCGGAGAAGGAGAGATTCCTTTCTTTAAGAAAGCAACTGGGTATAAGCCCCATTATTTCTCACAACAGCTATCTCATAAACATTGCTTCACCGGACCGGCATTTATATGATAAGTCCAAGGATGCCCTGTTGTGTGAGATGAGAAGATGCGAAGAGCTTGAGGTGGACTATCTTGTGATGCATCCCGGAGCTCACAGGGGGAGTGGTGAGCAACGTGGCATCGAAGCAATATCCGAAGCCCTCAATGCCGTACATCAGAAGACCAAAGGGTACAGGGTCAAAATTGCCGTGGAAAACACGGCGGGGCAGGGTACAGTCCTTGGGTATACACTAGATCACATAGGAAGGATATTTGAAGGGGTCAGGGAAAGATCGAGGCTGGCTTTTTGCCTTGACACATGTCATATATTCGCTGCAGGGTATGATATAAGGCAAGAGGATGGCTATAAGAGACTATTTGAAGAAATTGATGATAGCATAGGCCTTGAGAATCTGAAGATTATCCACATGAACGATTCCGGGAGAGAATGCGGCTCACGCATTGACCGGCACGAGGATATCGGAAAAGGGGAAATAGGAGAAACTCCCTTCAGGTGGATAATGAACGATGAAAGGCTTCTGGAGATTCCGAAAATTATAGAAACACCACAAAAGAGCGATAGGCATAACCTGAAATTACTGAAAAAATTTGTTACCTATTCGCAATAAGTAAAACCAGATGTAATAAGGAGAACAAAATGAGAAAAAGCTTTGTGTTCATTCTTTCTCTTCTTCTGCTTTTGATAGGCGCACAGTCGATCATGGCGGAAAATACAGCGAAGGAAATTGCGGTTCTTCCCTTTACCGTCCATAGTTCCGAAGATATCGAATATGTTAAAAATGGGGTATGGGATATGTTGATATCCCGTGTTTCCGCAAGTGATGAGATTACTGTGCTGGATAAACACAGGGTCATGGAAGAGCTTCAAAAGATAGGAAAGAAGGACCTGACTGCGGCCGATATTTATGGTTTAGGTAAAAGGCTCGATATTGATTATGTGATATGGGGAAGTATAACTAAAATTGGGAATACCGTGAGCCTCGATGGAAAACTTCTCGATGTATCAACATACAAGACCCCTGTCGGAATCTTTGAACAGTGCCGTGGAATAGACGATGTGATCCCCAAGATAAGTGATTTTGCGAGAAAGATAAATTACTATGTACTTGGAGGAGTCTCTCCAGCGTTTGAAATTCCGTCCGCCACAGAAAAAATGCCCCAAGGCATAGAAAAAGCCGATTCCGCTACCGTTCAGAAACCGGAAGCAGCTGAGGTATTGAAGACTGACGAGGGAACCTTTACCTCTATTATCAATCCCTCTTTCGTTACCCCTTCAAGTCCCTTAATAATGGAAGGGTTCTGGATGAGTAAGAGATATCTCAACAAATTTAAGGGTATGGCAATAGGCGATGTGAATAACGACGGATTGAATGAGGTGGTGGTTATAGACAGTCAGAATGTGATGATATATCAGCGAAAAGGTGACGATCTGAAGCTTTTGAACACTTTTTCCGGCAAATCCTATGATAATTACCTTGCAGTTGATATAGCCGATATTAACGGTAACGATATAGCTGAGATTATAATATCAAATATAAAGAACAATCGGGTCAATTCATTTGTGCTTGAGTATAATGGCAAGAAATTTACGAGAATCGCTTCAGGTCTTAAATGGTTTTTTAGGGTCATTGATTCGCGAGATATTCCGATGCTTCTGGGACAGAAGAAAGGAATGGACAGCCCATATAATTCACCTATTTACAGTATAATCTGGAAGAAGGGTAAGTACGAAAAAGGGAAAAGAATGTCGATACCAAAGGGACTTTCCGTTTTTGGCATCGGAATTGACAGCATAGAGGGGGGCGGAATACAACGAGTGCTCTCGCTCAATGAATACGATCATCTCTGCATATACAGAAAGACGAAAAAGGACCTTTCTTTGATTCATGTCATCGGCGGCGGAAGCGATGAATTGATGTGGAAAAGTAGTGATGTCTTTGGAGGGACTACGAATTATTTTGATTATGGCAGCCTAGGAGGCAGTGGTTTCGAACCAGAAAACGAGAAAGATGAGAGAGCATATGTGAATACAAGAATACTTACCTTTGATATGGATAAGAATGGGAAGAAAGAGGTAATAATTTTAAAAAACATGGGTTCAATCGGAAGGATATTGAAGGGCTTTAAATCTTTCAGTAGCAGTGAAATCTGCGATCTTGAGTGGAATGGCCTTGGAATGGCTGAAAAATGGAAGGCAAAGAAAATTCAGGGTTACGTGGCGGATTACCAGATAGAAGATATAGACAACGATGAAGAGAAAGAGATTGTTCTGATTGTAAGACTGAGTCGAACTCAGAGCGTTATTGTAGCCTACGATCTAAAAATTTAATTGGCTTGACACGTCTGGAATTTTGAGGTAGATGGGGTGCACATTTGAGCGGGGCGGTGTAGCTCAGCAGGTTAGAGCATACGGCTCATATCCGTAGTGTCCGGGGTTCAAGTCCCTGCACCGCCACCATTTAAAAATAAAAGCCTGGCAGTATAACTGCCAGGCTTTTTGTGCATTTGAAGCAACCTCAAAACACTTATATAATACTTTAATATAATAACCTAAAGTATTTTTATTAAAGTCTTTTTATCCTCTGCTATCCCCACTGAATAAATATGAACGCAAGGAGGTAGAGAAAGATAACCGCAATCAGTACGGATACGCCTGCCGGCATAATATTAACGAGTTCCGGTTTTGCCCCTCTTTTTGAATCCGCGGAGGACGTGGGGTTCATCCCCAGAAGTCCCGAGATCGGATTTTTACTGAAGGCGGAGAGGATTCTGGGAAGACGCTGAATGAAGAGATAATCGCAAAATCTGGCAATACCACTGGCGATTCCCGTTATTACAAAAACGACCAGCCTTGATCCCTTCCTGTAGAACCAGTCGGTATCAAGAGTAATGGTTTCCGTTCTCTTGAGGAGACCCAGAAATACGAAGAAAGCGAGTCCTGAAAAGAAGAGCAGTTGCAACATCCGTACTACATGGATGCCTGTGTATGCATGATACTCAACCGGGTATGGCAAAATGTTGTACAGTGGTTTTGGGTAGATGCCGATACCGATACATAAAATGGCAAAAAACACCATTGCCCACTGCATGTTGATCTTCGGATCTGATGCACGCAATCCCTTATCTTTTGCGAAAAAGACAAAATAGGGAAACTTGATGCCTGCATGAAGAAAGACACCGGCTGATGCTGCTTCGAGAAGAATGTAAATGATACCGAGGTGCTGATTCACCGCTGACTGGAGGATCATCGTTTTGGTGGTAAATCCGCTTGTCAGAGGGAAGGCGGAGATGGAAGCCGCAGCAACACAGCAACAGATGAGGGTCAGGGGCATTGTTTTATAAAGACCACCAAGCTCCGTACATTTTGTTTTACCGGTCATGTAAAGGACAGATCCGGCAGACATCCAGAGGAGTCCTTTGTAGATGATATGCGCGAATGCATGTGCGGCGGCTCCATTGAGGGCCATGGCTGTACCAATGCCGATCCCGCATACCATGAAACCTACCTGATTTATAATACTGTATGCGAGAATTCTCCTGCTGTCATTTTCCATAATGGCGAAGATGATTCCGTAAATGGTCATTATGGCACCGAGCCATATCAGGATCTCCCAGCCCGGAAAGACGCGAAGAAGTGTATAAACGGCAGTTTTGGTAGTAAATGCGCTAAGGAAAACACCTCCTGTAGCGGTAGATTCAGGATATGCATCGGAGAGCCACGCTGACAATGGTGGAACCGCTGCATTCAGCAAAAAACCTATTAAAATGAGCCAAGATGCAAGGTCATGAGATTGAATTCGGCCAACTGCCAGAGAACCAGTATTGTGAACGTGGAGCAAGATGCCCGCAAGAAGAACGAGTCCACCAACAATGTGAACAAGGATATAGCGGAATCCGGCATCCAACGATTTCCTTTCTCGTCTTGCCCAGATGAGCATTACGGAAGCCACAGCCATAAACTCCCAGAAGATATAGAGAGAGAAAAAATCCCCTGCAAAGACCACTCCGAGAGCACTTCCCACGTAGATGAGCGCTGAAAAATGTTCCAGCTTTCCTTTAACATGGAGGGCAAAAAGAAAACTTCCGAAAGCGGCGATACAGAAGATGTATCCGAATACCTTGCTTAGTTTGTCGACGTGAAGAAAATTCAACTCATATTCAAGGAAAGGAAGGGTCAGTGATGCATCAGGGGCCAACTTAATCAGGTAAACGAAAGTCGCTGCCGGGATAAGGAGGATAAGAATCTGCTTCCTTCTTCCCTTAAAGGCAAGAAGGAGCAGTGCTCCGAGAAAAAATATTAAGGCAGGAGGAAGCAGACTACCTGTCATAATAATCCTCCTTCCTTTTTAACCAGTATTGGCCTATAAATTTTGAAAAAATGATCATTGCTACGCAGATGACAAATCCAAACAATGCGTAAATTCCAGGTATTTTGTCCCACGGGTGATGAGCAACGTGGGGAGGGATAAGAAACTCTGCCAAAATACTTGCTGCAAGTATAACGTAACTGAATATCCTTAATTTTTTAAGGTTGTCGGGTTTATCAAACCAGTCAAACTCTCTTTTCATTTTATACTCCTGATGGGGGTAAGACCGAACCTTACTGGGCAAATTGGTTTAACCCTTATTTCATGTATGCAAGAATGTCAAAGGAAAAACGCACCAATTTATGAGAGTAGCGAAACTTCCGTGATGTGCTGGAACAGCGTTGTTTTATATCAGTGCGATGCTGTCGGCAAGGGCGAAACCTCTCCGTGTCGGCACGATAAAACCGTCTGCGATTTCAATCAATCCGCTTCCTTGGAGTTTTGCGAGCATATTCCCCTTTTCATCCACGAGATCATAATCAAATCGGTCTTTGAACTCCTGCAG
>CAYSHT010000002.1:0-43240 GCA_964430915.1 uncultured Syntrophaceae bacterium | reverse complement strand
TACCCTTTCGGAATATCTCCGGATTTCTCAGGCATGTCTCGAAGGGTGCGCCCCATGCCGAAATACGGCTCGTCAAACCCTTTGAACCGATGGTCTTCTGAAATACGAAACAGGGCATACTCTATTCGAGCTTTTCCTCTTTTTCGCTCCGCATCAGACTGTCGAGGTCGTATTTGAAAAATTCTTTCTTTTTGTCGTTTTCTGCCTCGGATGCGTACTCGGTGGGTGACGTTCCCTCCAGGTAGCATTGAAATACATATTCCTTTGAATCGGGTTTCGCCAGAAGACCAGTCTGAGGGTCTATCTTTGCGAATACCACACCATCGGGGGGTGAAAAGAGTTCAACCGGTGTGCCGGCGAGTGCCTCTTTCATAAAATAGAGAAATATCGGACTGGCAGCCCTGGAACCGGTTTCGTATTTTCCCAGTTTGCTCAGATCGTCAAATCCTACCCAGACACCCGTAACGAGTGAGGGAGTAAATCCCATAAACCACGCGTCTTTCAGGTCATTCGTTGTGCCCGTTTTTCCCGCTACGGGTCTCCCCAGCTCTCTGACCCTCCATCCGGTCCCTCTTTTTACCACATCCTGAAGCAGATGTGACGTTATGTATGCTATCCTGGGGTCTATCACCTGTTCCACCCGTGGTTTATGCTCCTCGACTATGTGTCCCGTGCGATCGACGATTTTCCTGATGAAGTAGGGTTCTGCCTTTTTTCCATTATGTGCAAATACCCCGTATCCCCGAACCATTTCAAGGAGCGTCACCCCGGATGACCCCAGCGCCATGGAGAGATCTCGTGCGAGGGACGAGGTAATACCCATGTTTATTGCATAGTCCGCGGCATAGTCGACGCCGATGTCTTTCAGAACCTTTATGGTGACCAGATTTCTCGATTTAACGAGGGCCGTCCGAAGTATCGTGGGTCCGTAGAACTTTTCCTCGTAGTTTCTGGGTTTCCAGGTGCTGTCTTTCAGCGTGTCTTCAAAGATGATCGGGGTGTCCATGACAACCGATGACGGAGTCATTCCCTGGTCAAAGGCGGCGGTGTAGATAAAGGGTTTAAAGGCCGAACCGGGCTGTCTTTTCGCCTGGGTGGAACGGTTAAACTCGCTCTTCTTGTAACTGTGTCCCCCCACCATGGCCTTTATTTCTCCGGTCCTTGCTTCCATGCATAAAAGGGCGCTCTGGGCTTCCGGTTCCTGTCCCAGGGCGGCGGTGAATTCAAGCTCTTTTTCCGTTTCTTCTCCTTCTTCTTGGGATAGTCCCTCCAGCTTTGTTATCTCCTTTATTTTTACCAGAATGATATCGCCTGTTTCGAGGACGTCGGCAGGGTCTTTTACCCTGACAGTGTTATAGGCGACATTCGTGTCGGGCACTCTGGCCCATGACATATCCTTGAGTGTCATGATTCCCCTGTGAGGCCCGATTCGTAAACTCACCGTCTTTTCATCGCTATTGACATCCACTACCAGGGCCTTGAGGACACTTCCCTTTTCAAGGGGATGGTTTTCAAGTTCAAATTCCGCACTTTTAAGAAAGGAGTCAAATTCCTCCTCGATTATTTTTTTCAAGGCCCCCCTGTATCCCTGCCTCTTATCAAGCTCCTGCAGGCCTCTATCCACGGCCTTTCGCGCAGCCCTCTGCATGCCGATATCGAGGGTCGTGTATACTTCCAGGCCCTCCTTGTAGAGAACGTCGCTACTGTATTTGGCCTGTATGTATCGGCGTACATTCTCGGTAAAATAGGGGGCCACCTTTTCTTTTTCTTCGGAACTCTTCAGCTCTGTCGGCATGGCGAGTGCCTCGGTACTTTCTTGTTCCGTTATATAGCCATCCTCCTGCATTCTGCCGATAGCATATACCTGCCGTGATCGGGCACGTTCGGGGTGATGGACCGGTGAATATCTGCTCGGTGCCTTGGGAAGACCGGCGAGGAGGGCGGCCTCAGGAAGGGTGAGATCTTTCGCCTGTTTCCCGAAATAACGCTGGGCCGCCGCCTCGACACCATAGGCACCGTGTCCCAGATATATCTGGTTCATATACAGGTTGAGTATCTCATATTTCTTCAAGTACTTGTCTATTCTGTAGGCAAGTATGGCCTCCTTGAGTTTTCGTATGTAGCTCTTCTCGGGCGTTAAAAAGAGAGATTTGGCCACCTGCTGGGTTATGGTACTTCCCCCCTGCACGATTTTTCCCGCTTTCAGGTTTTTGACGAATGCCCGTGCGATACTCTTCAGGTCAAATCCACCGTGCTGAAAAAAACGAGCATCTTCCGCCGCTACAAAGGCAAAGATCAGGAATTTCGGAAGCTCCGTAACGCGGACAACCTTTCTGTCTTCGAGGTAGAATTCATCGATCAGTTCATCATTATCGGCGTATACTTGCGTTATAATACTGGGTCGGTAGTCTTTGAGCGATGCTATGCTTGGAAGTTCCTCCACGAGTGAGTAAAAGAAGTAAATCACTCCCAGCGATGCGATAATGATAAGAACAAGCGCCGATACGGCGATTTTCTTGAGTATTCTTTTTCTGGCGGTTTTCAGGTGTAATTTCTTCTTTCGAATCATGCTTCTTCTTCGGTATCTCCTTCTTCGGAATTTTCCTCGGCTCCGTCAGATTTTTTCTCTCCCAGTTTTACGACCCAGATGCTTATTTCATAGAGGAGCATCAGGGGCACGGCCATGAGACACTGGGTTACCACATCGGGGGGTGTAAAGAGAGCGGCAATTACAAATACCATAAGGATTGCATATTTTCTTTTGGCCTTTAACGTCTGAGAATTCACCATTCCGATCCGGGAAAGAAAGTACATGAAGATCGGAAGTTCAAAAATAATCCCGAAGGCGATGAGCAGTTTCATGGCGAAGGAAAGAAACTCTCTTACGGATATCATCGGTTTTATCGAATCCGTACCAAAGGCGACGAAGAACTTGAAACCCAGTGGAAAAACAATGTGGTAGGCGAAGAGCGCTCCACCCACAAAAAATATGGTGGAAAAGATGACAAAGGGAAAGACGGATTTCTTTTCCGTTTTATAGAGACCGGGTGATATGAATTTCCAGATTTGATAGAGTGTATAGGGGCTTGTGACAAAGACGGAAGCCAGGATCGATACCTTCAGATAGGTAAAAAATGCCTCCGGGAGGCTCGTAAATATCATGTAGCTGTTGTCGGGAAGCACCGAGGTGAGGGGCCTGGCCAGAAACTCGAAGAGCCGTTCCTTAAAGAAGTAACAGCCCACAAAGCCGATTCCGACTGCGATCAGTATCCGTATGAGTCTTGCCCGCAATTCCTCGAGATGCGAGGTAAAGGGCATTTTTTCGTCAGCAGTTTTATTCATGGGCGAATTAAGTTATCGGTATTGTATTGATTAATATGAAATCGCCAACTGAGGCGTCGGAAACAAATATGAGCGGGGTCAGCTCTCCTTTTTCTCTTTTTCTCCCCCGTCTTCTTTTTCGCCGTATAAAAGAGAATCCTTAATTTCCGTGGTCTCATCTTTTATCTTGTCGACCTGTAGCGTCTCCTTTACGTCATCGGTGGCCCTTCTGAATTCCGACAGGCCTTTTCCGAGAGACTTTGCAAGATCGGGGAGCTTCTTGGGCCCTATAATCAAGAGAGCGATAATAAGGATTACTATCAGCTCCGGCATTCCTATACCAAACATGGTCTTTCTTCCTTTCCGAAGAATTATTGGAAACTATATATAGTTTTAAAGCTTTGTCAATCTGTTTTCATAAATTGCATTTACCGTTCCCCTGTGTTAAAAAATTCCTCGCTTTAAATGTCAAGCATATGGATCGTGATAATGCTTTCAAAAACGGGCATTGTAAAGGATTATACATATCTTGAACATGATCCCGGTTCCTTTCACCCGGAGTCACCCCGGAGACTGCAGGCAATATATGAGATGCTTGAATCCCGTGATATGAAGGGAAATTATGTTGCCATCAAACCACGGTCTGCATCGTACGGGGAGATCGCCATGAATCATGGCGAGACCTATATTGATCTGGTGGCAGAAACGGCGGGAAAGCGGCATTACTCCCTTGATGTCGATACACAGACATCGGCTCGATCTTACGAGGCGGCTCTTTTGGCGGCTGGGGGATTCTGTAATGCCATTGACAGCGTGATGGAGGGAACGGTTGATAACGCCTTTGCCCTCGTAAGACCCCCCGGTCATCATGCGGAGCATGGAAGCGGGGCCGGTTTTTGCATATTTAACAATATAGCCATCGGTGCACGCCATGCCATGAAAAAACACGGCATGAAAAGGATCCTCATAGTGGACTGGGATCTGCACCATGGAAACGGTACGCAGCACTCTTTTTATAATGACAGACGGGTGCTCTACTTTTCGACCCATCAGTCACCCTTTTATCCGGGAACGGGAGGGGTTAATGAGACGGGAAGGGACGAGGGCCTCGGCTATACGATAAATGTGCCCCTGAGAAGCGGGCCCGGTGATGCGGAGTTTGTTAAGATTTACAAGAGAATTCTCGAACCCGTGGCCAAAAAATATGAACCGGAGATTGTTTTGCTCTCAGCCGGTTTCGACATATATAAGAAAGACCCAATGGGAGGGATGAATGTTTCCACTTCAGGATTTGCGAATCTCACCCGCATTCTCATGAATATTGCCGAGACATACTGTGGCGGCAGATTTATCGCCACCCTTGAGGGAGGGTACAATATCGACGGCCAGGCCCAATCGGTCAAGGCCGTTCTGAAGGAGATGAGGGGAGAGACCTATGTCTCGGAGAGCTATCTGGACCGTATCGAGAGTAAATCAGAGCGGTCCGTTGAGAGGATAATCGAGAAGGTTATCAATCAGGTTGAGCCGATCTGGCATAATTTGTAAGCGAATCTACGAACCGGCGGTTTATTGCCGGGGGTCCTGTGAGGAGGATTGAGGATTGAAGATATCAAAAGAAGAGGTCGGGCATGTCGCCCACCTGGCGAGACTTAACTTTTCCGAAGAAGAAATAAAAACCTATACATCGCAGCTCAATGATATCCTCATGTATATGGATATCCTTAACAAAATTGATACGAGCGATGTGGCCCCCATGACCCATGCCATATCCCTGACAAACGCATTGCGGGATGATGTGAAAAGAGAATCGCTCGGAACGGACCGTGCCCTTGCCAATGCCTCGGAAGAGGCGGGCGACTTTTTTAAGGTTCCCCGAGTTATCGACTGAGAGGCAAAATGGATATAACCCGATTAACAATACATGAATTGACTGAACTGCTGCGGGAGGGAAGGACAACCTCGGTGGAGATTACCGAGTCGGTCTTCAGGAAGATAGACGCGGTCGAAGAGAAGGTGAATGCCTACATAACGCTCACAAAGGATGATGCCTTTGAGATGGCGGAGCTGGCTGATAAGACTATTCGTGAGGGTACGGCAGGGATACTTGCCGGCATACCCGTGGCAGTCAAGGATAATATGTGTACGAAGGGAATAGCAACAACCTGCGGGTCACATATCCTTGAGAACTTTATCCCTCCCTATGATGCCACTGTCGTAAGGAAATTAAAAGAGGCAGGCGCAGTAGTAACGGGAAAAACGAATCTCGACGAGTTTGCCATGGGGTCCTCGACGGAGACATCCTATTTTGGAGTGACGAGAAATCCCTGGGATCTGGAGCGTGTACCCGGCGGTTCAAGCGGTGGTTCCGCAGCGGCCGTTATCAGCGATGAATGTATTGCCGCCCTCGGTTCCGATACGGGCGGGTCAATACGGCAGCCTGCCGCGCACTGCGGTGTGGTGGGGATGAAACCGACCTACGGGAGGATTTCCCGCTACGGTCTCGTGGCCTTTGCATCATCTCTGGATCAGATAGGACCCATAACGAAGGACGTGGAAGACTGCGCTATCATGATGAATGCGATCGCCGGCTATGATGCGAATGAGTCAACATCCGTCCCAGAGAAAGTTTCTGATTATCGGGATTTTGTCTCACGGGACATCGAGGGCTGGACCGTGGGGATTCCGAAGGAATATTTCATAGAAGGAATTGACCCGGAAGTTTCGTCTTCAGTGGAGAGTGCGATAAAGGTCATGGAGGCCTGTGGCGCCGAATGCCGAGAGATATCTCTCCCCCACACGGAGTATTGTGTTGCCATTTACTACATCATTGCGCCTTCGGAGGCGAGCTCAAACCTGGCCAGGTATGACGGCATCCGCTATGGTTTCAGGCAAAAGGGGGAAGAGAATCTTCTGGACATGTATAAGGCGACACGTTCCTCCGGATTCGGGGCCGAGGTAAAGCGGCGTATCATGCTCGGAACCTACGCCCTTTCGTCGGGCTATTATGATGCCTACTACAAGAAGGCGTCCCAGGTGCGTATGTTGTTGCGCAATGATTTCGATGAGGCCTTCAGAACCTGTGATATTATCCTCACGCCGACGACACCGACGCCCGCCTTTAAGATAGGCGAAAAGATGGACGATCCCCTTCAGATGTATCTCTCAGATATATTTACCCTGTCAACGAACCTGGCCGGTATTCCGGGAATCGCGGTACCTTGTGGCTACACAGAAAAGGGACTTCCCATAGGAGTGCAGTTCATGGCGAGCCACTTTGAAGAAGAAAAACTGATACAGGCCGCTTCGGCCTTTGAGAAAAATGCAGGCTTTACAAGGAGGAGACCCGAACTATAATGGATTACGAACCGGTAATAGGGCTTGAGGTTCACGCCCAGCTCCTAACGGATACAAAGATATTTTGCGGCTGCTCAACGAAATTCGGAGAGGAGCCGAACAGCAATACCTGTCCCATCTGCATCGGTCTTCCCGGTGTCCTCCCCGTCCTGAACAGGAAGGTAGTCGAATTTGCCATGAAAATGGCCATGGCGACTCACTGCCGTATTAACGAAAGAAATACCTTTGCAAGAAAGAACTATTTCTATCCTGATCTTCCCAAGGGGTACCAGATTTCCCAGTATGCCCATCCCCTTGCAGAGATGGGGTACGTCGATGTGGAGGTAAATGGAGACAAAAAGCGGATCGGGATTACGCGAATTCACATGGAGGAAGATGCGGGAAAATTGATCCACGACGAGGAGCAGCCGCTGAGCTATGTAGATCTTAACCGTGCGGGGGTTCCCCTTATAGAAATTGTCAGTGAACCCGATATGAGGAGTCCCGAGGAGGGGGCGGCATACCTCCGAAGACTCCATGAAATCCTGGTCTATCTGGAGATATGTGACGGCAATATGGAAGAGGGGAGTTTCCGCTGTGATGCAAATGTCTCCCTGCGGCCGAAGGGAAGGGAGGAATTCGGGACCAGGGCGGAACTGAAGAACATGAATTCCTTTCGAAATGTCCAGAGGGCGCTTGAGTATGAGATTGTGAGGCAGCGAGGAGTTCTGGAAGGCGGTGGTTTGGTTGTCCAGGAGACGAGACTCTGGGACGATTATCAGGGGATCACTCATTCCATGAGGGGAAAAGAGGAGGCCCACGATTACCGCTATTTCCCGGACCCAGATCTGGTGGATCTCTCGATTTCCGAAGAGTGGATAGAGAAAATAGCAACAACAATTCCCGAGCTACCTCTGGAAAAAAGAAAGCGGTTCGTTGAGGAATACGGGATACCTTCCTATGATGCGGGGGTCTTGACCACGAGCCGCGCCCTGGCCGATTTTTACGAAAAAGTGGCGGAGCTCTGCGGAAAGCCGAAGATTGCCAGTAACTGGGTGATGGGTGATTTTCTGGCCTATCTGAATGAAAATAAACTTGAGGTATCGGAGAGTCCCGTCGAGCCGGAGGCCCTTGCCGATATGATCAATCTGATTGACAACGGGACGATAAGCGGAAAGATTGCCAAGGGAGTCTTCGAGGCGATGTGGAAGTCGGGAAAACACCCCCAAGATATCATAGAAGAAAAGGGGCTGAAACAGATGGCCGATGCTGGAGAGTTGGAAACGGTTGTCGATGAAGTCCTCATGGCAAATCCGAAACAGATCGAGCAGTATAAGGCGGGGAAGGAGCAACTCTTCGGATATTTCGTGGGACAGACCATGAAGGCAACAAGGGGGAAGGCCAATCCTCAAATAGTTAATGATATTCTGAAAAAGAAACTTTCCGAAGTATGATGGCTTCGTAAAAAATCCAACTTCTGCGTTGCGCTGCATCCTTCGTCACTGCAGCGTACCATAAGTACGCCTCATTCCTCAGGATTTGCGCGCCTTGAACGGGGGTGTCCCGAAGGGATGCAATATAGAAGTAATGTTCCTTACCGGGAGGTGCACCACTCTCAAGGGAGTGCACCTCCATTTGAAGCTTTTTACTTTGCCATCAAATATCGACTTTTTACGAGACCATTAATTATGATACGACCAATCTTGTGGGAAAAGGAAGGTGTCGTCCTGATCGACCAGAAGGCCCTTCCTCACGCTGAACAGTATGTTACCTGCCGAAAGTATGGTGAGGTTATTGCCGCTATCAATGATCTGACCGTCAGGGGTGCTCCCGCGGTCGGAATCGCGGCAGCTATGGGAATCGCCCTGGGTGCCAACGCAGTTTCTGAAGAATCAAAAGAAACTTTTAAGAAAGAATTTTACCGCATCTGTGACGAGTTTTCTAAGACCCGCCCCACGGCGATCAATCTTTTCTGGGCCATCGACCGGATGAAGCGGTGCCTCGAGGAAAGACTGGAAGAAGATATCGGTTCGATCAAGAAGACCCTTGTCGAGGAGGCGCGCCTCATCCTGGAGGAAGATATCGCAGCCAACAGGCGTATCGGAATATTCGGGAGAGAATGCATTAAAGATGGTGATTCGATTCTTACCCACTGCAACGCCGGTGCCCTTGCGACGGGCGGGTACGGTACGGCCCTGGGGATCATACGAGCCGCCCATGAAGAGGGGAAAAACATTCATGTCTTCGTCGATGAAACGAGACCGGTTCTTCAAGGGGCGAGGCTGACCGCTTGGGAGTTACAGAGGGAGAATATTCCCGCTACACTGATAACGGACAGTATGGCGGGTTTCATAATGAACCGGGGGAAGGTCGATCTCATTATCGTTGGGGCCGACCGAGTTGCCGCGAACGGTGATATTGCCAACAAGATTGGTACCTACTCCCTCGCCGTCCTTGCCGGAGAAAACGACATTCCCTTCTATGTGGCCGCGCCGCTCTCGACTATTGACTGTGAAGTAAAAAGTGGTAATGATATACCGATTGAGGAGAGAGCCGGCGACGAGGTGGTGGCCTTCGGAGGAGCGATGATCGCCCCGAAAGGCATGAGGGTATTCAATCCCGCCTTTGACATAACTCCTCATTCCTACATTTCTGCCATTGTGACTGATGCCGGAGTGGTAAGGGCTCCATTTCAAGAGGGAATCGCGGAGATGATGAGCGGAAAAAACGAAGGCACAGGTTCTTAGATGAAAAAACTGCTCCTTTTTGACTTTGATGGCGTTATCGTTGATTCGCTGGAATTATATGAAGAAATAGCAAGACGCTGTCTGGAGGAGATAGGAAAACCGATAATAAAAGACCGCGAAGATTTTCTCAGCCTTTTTGATGATAACTTTTATGAGGCAATGCGTCAGAAGGGTATCGATGTGGGGGCCTTTAACAGGGCAGTTGAACATCTCATTCCTCAGGTCGATTATAACAGAGCCGTTCCCTTTTTTGACCTCATTCCCGTGCTCGAGAAGCTCGGGAATGAAAATATTCTCGTTATTATCTCTTCGAACTCTCTCGCTGCCATAAAAACAATTATTTCTAAATATAGATTTGATCAGTATTTCAAAGAGATACTCGGTGCCGATTTTATGTTCAGCAAGATCGATAAAATCAACTACGCTGTGGAAAAGTGGAATTTCAGCAGGGATGACACCTATTTTATCGGCGATACACTGGGTGATATGAAAGAAGCGAAGATGGCGGGGGTCAAAACTGTGGGGGTGACCTGGGGATGGCATCCGAGAGAGAGGATCGAGAAGGCAGCGGCAGATTTTGTTTTTGACGTGCCCGATGAGCTTCTTGTCCTGGCCGATTCGGAGAGCGAAGGTGATTAACAACTGCAGCTGCAGATAACAAAGGAGGGTTTTTCAGTATGGATTTCAAATTGAGCGACGAGCAGAGAATGTTGAGGGAAACGGTACGGAAGTTCAGCGAGAAAGAGATCGCACCACTTGTTGAAGAGATGGACCGAGAGGAAATGTTTGTAGAGGAACTCTGGGAGAAGGCGAAACCTCTGGGGTTTCTCGGTATGGGGATACATCAGGAATATGGTGGCATGCTGACCGACTACCTTTCCTTCGGAATTATGGGAGAAGAACTGGGAAGGGTTGACGCGGGAGTCGCGACTGTCTATGGGGCGCACGGACTTCTCTGTGCAAACAATATAGCCCGAAACGGTACGGAGGATCAGAAAAAGAGATACCTTGAGCCTCTCGCAACCGGGGCAAGAAGGGGGTGTATGGGATTGACGGAACCGGGTGCCGGGTCCGATGCCATGTCGCTCAAGACAGTAGCCCGTAAGGAGGGAAGCGAGTATATATTAAACGGAACCAAGACATTCATATCCAATGCGCCGATTGCAGATATCGCCATAATCTATGCGCAGGGATCGGGAGGATTATGCACCTTTATCGTCGAGAAGGATTTCCCCGGATATTCGGTGGGAAGAAAACTCTCGAAGATGGGTCTCCGCTCTTCGCCGACGGGGGAGATTGTCATGGAAGAGTGTCGCGTGCCGGAGGAGAACCTCCTGGGCGGTGTTGAGGGGCAGGGGCTGAAACAGATGTTTTCGGGTCTCGATGTGGAGCGATTTATGTGGAGCTGTCTTGCCATCGGTATCGCACAGGCGGCCTTCGAAGCCTCACTGAAATACACGAAAGAGCGTGAGCAGTTTGGCCAGCCGATTTTCAATTTTCAGATGATCCAGGATAAACTGGCGACCATGCTTGTTGAACTCGAAGCGGCGCGACTCATTACCTATAAGGGATTAACCTGCTGGGATGAAGGCAATTTCAGAGAGGCCAGGATGCTCGCCGCTCAGGCAAAGATGTATGCCTGCGAGATGGCGGTAAGGGTAACGGGTGAAGCCGTGCATATTCACGGGGGCTACGGGTATATGAAGGAATATCCCGTGGAACGATATATGAGAGATGCCAAGGTCTTCCCGATCGGTGCGGGAACGACGGAAGTGCAGAAACTGATAATCGCCCATTATCTGAGATAAAGGGAGTGTTTCATTTAAAACCCCCCGGTTCAGATACAATCTTTAAGATATCTGAGCCGGGGTTTTGACTGGTTCCTATTTAGCTTTTGCCTCTTCCTCTTCTTTCAGAACCCTTCTCAATATCTTTCCGACAGCACTCTTCGGGAGGATGTCTCTGAACTCCACTTCACGCGGCACTTTAAATGTGGCAAGTTTTTCCTTGCAGAAGGCAATTATTTTCTCTTCCGTTACCTTGCCTTTCTGGTCTTCTTTCAGGGTGATAAAGGCCTTTACCGTTTCCCCCCTGTATTCATGGGGAATTCCTATAACGGCGACCTCTGCGACTGCCGGGTGTTCGTAAATGGCATTTTCCACTTCCACGGGTGCCAGATTGTATCCCGATGCGATAATCAGGTCCTTCATCCTGTCGACAAAGTGTATGAAGTCCTCTTCATCAATGAAACCCCTGTCACCGGTTTTGAACCAGCCGTCTTTTCCAAATGCGGCTTCCGTTTCTTCCGGTTTGTTCCAGTAACCTTTCGCTACCTGAAGCCCCCGGTAGTAGAGCTCTCCTTCTTTATTCCTCGGAACGATACCCCCGTTTTCGTCGACAATTTTTGCCTCGCAGTAGACCGGTATCCCGATAGAGTCGAGTTTCTCTTTTCTCTCGGGTATGGATATGGCGCCTCCGCTGTTTGTCTCCGTCATGCCCCACCCGTTTGTCAGACTTATCCCGGCGAGGGAGTGCCACTCATGCTGAACGGCCACCGGTACGGGCGCACCGCAGCCGATCGTAAGCTTCAGGCTGCCGAGGTCATGTTGTTCAAGAAGATCCTTGCTTGCCATTAATGCAATAAAAAGGGTGGGCGGGGCAAAAAGGACATTCACCTTATAGGTTTCAATTACCCTGAATGCCTCCTCGAGGTCGAACATCGGAATAGCGACGACGGTGCCACCGGAATAGAGGGTTGGCAGGGTAAAAAGAAAATAGCCCGCCGTATGGAACATCGGCATAATCGAATAGTTTACTATTTTGTCTTTGAAGATCCGTGCGGCATGGAGATGGTTGATGGAATTATAGACGAGATTGAAGTGGGTCTCTATGACTCCCTTGGAACGACCCGTCGTTCCCGCGGTATAGAGAAGGAGGGCCGTATCCTCCTTCGGATTGCAGATGACCTCTTCATCAAAGGGTTCGTATTTCTCGAGAGATTCAAAAAGATCGAGCGTTTCCTCAATAGTCATCTTGGGAATATCCCAGAGAGGTTTTACGGCCTTTGGAATCGTGGGCTCATCGGCGGCAAAATCCTTGATATCAGTGGTAATGACGTGCGAGAGAGTCTTGTCGTCCTGAAGCGGTTTTACCTTTGAATGGAGGAGGTTGAGAATGAGAATCACCTTTGCCCCCGAGTCCTCTATCTGATACCGTACCTCGTCATCCTGATACATCACATTGAGAGGCGTGTGGATCGCACCTATCTTTGTGGCGCCGTAAAAGGCCACCCAGTGCTGGAGAGAGTTGGGAAGCATCGCCGCCACGACATCCCCCTTTTTGACACCCAGGTCCTTCAGGAGGGCTGCGTACTTTCCGATCAGCAGATCTAAGTCTTTATAGGTGATTGCCTTATCGAAAAAGACGACTGCCGTGTCATCGGGATGTTTCTTTACGGTTTCTTTAAAGAGGGCGTATATTGAGATAGCCGGTATGTCCGGCAGGACCTCCCAATACCAGCTTGGATGGGACATTACATAGGAATCGCCCGGGGCGTAATTCTTCCCCTCGTCGATCCATTTCTTAGGGTATTCCAGCCTTTCATAAAAACTCTGGAATTCTTCATCGTAGAATTCTTCACCTTTCTTAAACTTGGGCTCCATTACCTTCACGCTCATCATACGTTCCTCCTTTTTTATTTCCCCCATAATGATCTCATAATCGATGAGAAGGCCAAAAAGTGTTAATTTTTTACAGGCAGGTGAGATGTTTTAAGTGTTTATAAAGAACAGGCGATTGTCGTGATGAAAAAAACGGAATGTCAAGTAGTATACACTGTGCCGTGATTCCGTTCAAATAAAAAATTTCTGACATAGTACGGGATCTCCCCCCGTTTGACAACAGGGATTTAAATCCTGTACAATCACGAACAGTTGCCGTAAAGCAGTGGTAAAGCTGAAACTGAGAGTGGATTTGGTCACCGGTTAAAATCTGGGGGGGTAGAACTGGAATGCACGTTGCGGTGTTTGCCGACATTGAGGGGAGTTTCGGCATCTGGCGCATGCGTCAGTGTCGAATGGGGACCGGGGAATGGCAATATGGGAGAAGTTGCCTGACCGATGATGTCAACCACGTGATACATGGTGCCTTTGACGGTGGGGCAAAACGGGTCACGGTGAAGGACATCCATGAATCAGGATTCAACTGTCTGATTGACAGGCTTGACCGGCGTGCCAGTTACGTGGGGGGACATTTCATCAAACCCACCTTTTTTGGAGATGTACAAAACTATGATCTCATACTTTTTGTGGCGATTCATGCCGCATCGGGGACGGCCGACGCCTTTTTCCCCCACACCCATTATGGAATTTTCTCCGAGGTCAGGATAAACGGTAAACCCGTCTGCGAGATGGATATCTATGGTGCATACCTGGGTGAATTCGGCGTTCCCATAGGCCTCGTTTCAGGGGAAGATATTGCAGTGAGCCAGGCCCTTTCGGCCCTTCCCTGGGCAAAATCGGTGGTAGTGGATAAACGTGAAGAGACGTACACCTCCGGATCTCAGAGTATCGAATACCTCTCGGAGGGGAGGGGGAAATTACGTGCGGCGGCTACGGAAGCGGTGCGTCATGTCTCTGACATGAAACCCCTTGTCCTTTCCGGTCCGCTCTATTTCGAGGTGACCTTTCGATCGGAAAAATTGGCGGACAGATATAATACCTGGGACTTCGATCAGGAAGGAAACATCGTCACGTGGGATGCAGACACCATGATAGAGGGCTTTGAGAAATTGAACAAGGTTACCTTCTTCCCCAAAAGCATCTACCCGGTCAGGAGACAGATGATGTTTTGCATGCGATTATTTTACCGTCTTAAAAACACCTACTTTGCCCCTAAACCCAACCCCGAAGGGGCAGCCATAAAGGGTTAACGTTGCTTATAAGGAGAGACGAGAAGATGAATAAAACGATCCATGAAGAGGCGCGGGAGACAACGGTCATCGCCGATGTTGATGTTCTGATCTGTGGAGGAGGTACGTCGGGCCTTTTTGCTGCTCTTGCTGCAGGAAGAAGCGGTGCCGAGACGTTACTCATAGAGCAGGAGGGTTTTCTCGGTGGAACAGCGACATCCTATCTCGTCAACCCCCTCCCTGAAATAATGGGTAAGGGGGGACTTCTCCAGGAATTTCTGGACAGGATGTCAGAAGCAGGTGGATATATCAAAGAGGACGCCGCGAATATCGAATTTGATTTTTCAATGGCCAATTCATTTGACGTAGAATGTTTTAAATATGTTGCGCTGGAAATGTTGTCGAAAGCCGGAGTCAGCATTCTTCTTCACACGCTCTTCGTGAGGCCAATTGTTGAGAATAATGACCTTCGAGGCGTCATCATAGAGAATAAATCAGGACGACAGGCCGTTCTTGCGAAGCGGGTGATTGACTGCACTGGCGACGGTGACGTGGCGGCGGCGTCCGGCGCACCCTATAAAAAGGGGAGAGAAAAAGACGGTTTAATGCCGTCGGTGTCTCTGCTTTTTCATTTGCATAACGAAGGTGCTCTCAAGGACCTTCCGACTATCGAAGTCGGAGGAATTTATCTCATCGGACCGCTGATGACCGAAATAGCGAAAAAAGAGGGGATCGAATATACTCCTCCCTATGATGTGGGTTTTCTGGTTCCCATCCCGGTGACACCAGGGAGGTTACTGGTCAATCTTGCCCATGTCAAAAATGTTGATGGTACCAGGGCCGAGGACCTGAGTCAGGCCCACATCACACTGAGAGAGCAAATTATGGAGGCAGTAGAGGTCCTGAGGAGACACCCCTATTTTGAGTCGGCATACGTGGCTACCACGGGAACCCATATTTATATAAGGGAAACGAGACGCATCATCGGAGAGTATATGCTTACCGAGGATGATGCGGTGAATGGAAAACAGTTCGACGACGCGATAACGTCCTGTCGCTACATGATCGATGTGCATCCCATTGATGACACGGAGGTCGGGCGATACGACAATCATAACCCTTTTGATATACCCTATCGATGTCTCGTTCCTCTCAAGATTGAAAATCTCCTTGTGGCAGGCAGATGTATTTCCTCCGACAGAATTGCCCAGTCGGCATTACGAATAAGCGGTACCTGTATGAGTACGGGGGAGGCTGCCGGAACGGCTGCTGCGCTTTCAATAAAAAAAGATGTGAGTCCGCGGCGACTTGAAGGAAAAGATGTAAGAGAAATACTTGAAAAACGGGGGGTGAATATTAGGCCGGAGAGACATCTTGTGCCCGCCAAATGCATGTTTTAACGGTATAGAAATACAACACATAGTCTTATTATGGATTCCTTGGCGTCGAAAAAAGGAGGTCAGAATATGCAGGTTCTTGAAGGGATAAAGGTTGTTGATCTTACCCAATTCATATCGGGCTCCCGATGTACCCAGATACTCGCCGATATGGGCGCTGAGGTGGTAAAGGTAGAACCGCCCTTTGGCGATACCCTTCGTCTGATATTCAGACTCATAGCAGGCGCGGAAAGAAACTACTCGGTCTTTAACCGTAATAAATTCGGCATTGCCGTTAACTGGCGGAAGCCGGAAGGTCAGGAGATCTTAAGACGGCTTGCCGCGACATCCGATATCTTTGTCCATAATCTCATGCCGGGAACCCTCGAGAGGTTCGGTCTCGGCTATGATGACCTCAAAAAACTGAAAGAGAATATAATCTATGTTTCCATATCGGGCTTCGGTGCGGAGGGTGTCAATCCCGAACGGGGTGCCTTTGATATTGTTGCCCAGGCCACATCGGGGCAGTTCTGGAATGATATGGAAACCCTGAGAACTCCCGCAAACTACTGGGGTGACATGATGAGCGGTGCCTATGGTGCAATTGCCGCCCTTATGGCCCTTGTCCACCTGATGAAGACCGGGGAGGGACAGTATGTCGACATGTCGATGCAGGACGTCCTCTACTTCAACAATTACCGTGCGATGATAAACAGGGCAATGGAACCGATAATGAAGACCGTGGAAGAGACCCTCGGGAGAAGGCCCGATGATGTACTGAACTCGGAAGATAGAATGCCCTTTTACGGTTTCTTCAAATCGAGCGACGGGAAGGTCGCAATTGTGGCGTTAACCGAGAGACAGTGGAAGGAGTTGACCATAACCTCGGGGCATCCCGACCTGGTGTCGGACCCGAGGTTTTCCGATGTCGTTGCCCGGATTCATAATCACGAGGAGGCCGTCGCATTCATCGAAGACTGGACATCGAAACGTACCTCAAAAGAAATCGTTCAAATCCTGGAGGCAAAGAAGATCCCCTGCGGCGTGGCATATACGGTGGATGAGGTGAACAGCGATGAAAATCTCCGCGAGAGGGGGATGTTTAAAAAGATCGTCCATAAAAGATTCGGCGAAATAGATGTGCCCGGCATTCCCTACAAATTTTCAAAGACAGAAGGCGAGATCAGAATGCCCGCACCAGAGCTGGGTGAGCACAACCGTTATATACTCGAAGAGTGGCTCGGTTATGCAAAGGAGGATATAGAAAGACTCAATGACGAGGGGATCATTGTCTGAAAAAATATATGAAAAGAAGGGGGGATTGCCATGAAGGTAGTAGCATTTGGTGGGGCGGGAGCCATGGGAAGACTGGCGGTAAAAGACCTCGCATCGAGAGAGATTGTAAGCGAGATTATCATCGCCGATTATAACCTGGAAGAGGCCTCGGCGCTTGCTCGCGAACTTGGAGAGAAATGCAGTGCCGTAAGGGTTGATGCAAACGATCACAGAAACATGGTTGCCATTGCAGGGGGGAATGATGTTGCACTGGGGACCATAGGACCATTTTACAAATATGAAGAGAAGGTGGCGAAGGCCTGTATCGAGGCACGGGTCAATTATGTCAGTATCTGTGATGACTACGATGCTGCCGATGCGATCCTGAAACTTGACGGAGAGGCAAAGGAGGCAGGGATTACCATGATAACGGGTGTCGGATGGACACCCGGTATTACCAATGTCCTCGCAAAAAAGGCGGCCGATGAGATTGATGAGGTGGAAGATATTGCCGTTTCATGGGGGGCGCACGCATCCGATACGGTGGGGAAGGCCGTCACACTTCATACGATGCATATCTTTGCCGGGACAGTGCCGTCATTTCAGGGGGGGCGAAGGGTGATGATCCCTGCCGGTTCTGGGTGGGAAAAGATACGGTTCCCCGAGCCGGTTGGCGTTGTGAATGTATTCCATGTCGGTCATCCCGAACCGGTGACAATCCCGCGTGTCATAAATGCGCGCAGCGTGACGCTGAAAGGGGGACTGGTTGAACACTATTTCAATATCCTCGGTAAGGCCGTTGCCGGCCTTCACCTCACTACCTCCGACCGTGGAAAGGATATCCTGGGCGGCATAATGAATCCCCTCCTTCCCTACTTTGAAAAACTTGACAGGCATGTTGAGACGGCATCTGCGGGGAGAGTCGATGTGACGGGCAAGAAAGGTGGGAAATGGGTGCACAGGGCCTATGGAGCCGTTGCGCATATGGATATTCTTACGGGGCTCCCCGCATCGATCGCAATCCAGATGATAGGCGAAGATAAAATAGATGCAAAGGGGGTTATGGGCCCGGAGATTATCCCAGATCCCGATGAGTTTCTGGGAAGACTGAAAGAGGGTGGAGTCAGGTTCTTTGAAGGGGATGATATGACCGCACCGCTGGATCTGTGACAGTTTTTCCCCGAAGGGAGAGGCGTTATGACAAGAGAACAATTTGATGGCAAAAACATCTATATTACCGGCGGCTCAAGCGGTATAGGCCTTGCGGCTGCAAAGGCCTTTTCAAAAAGAGGGGCCAATGTCATCATCTTTGCCAGGGGTGAGATGAGGCTCGATGGTGCCCTGAAGGAAATTGAACAATCGAGGGTTAGAGAGGACCAGAAGTTTTCCTCCATGGCCGTCGACGTATCGGAAATTGATGATGTCAGCGTTATCATGGAACGGGCGATTAGGGAATTCGGCCCCCCCGGTGTTTTGGTGAACAGTGCCGGCATGGCATATCCGAACTACTTTGAGGATATTTCCTATGAAAAATTTGATGAGATGCTGACCGTCAATCTCTACGGTATCAGAAACGTTGTCTCCTGCCTTCTCCCCTCTATGAAAGAGGCTCGGGAGGGATATATTGTCAATATCTCATCGATTGCGGGATTGATCGGGGTTTTCGGGTATACGGCATACAGTGCCTCGAAATTTGCCGTCATCGGGTTTTCGGAAGCTCTGAGGGGCGAATTGAGACCTCACAATATCAAGGTTTCAGTCCTCTGCCCCCCCGATACGGATACCCCTCAGCTCCATGAAGAAAACAAGACAAAACCGCCCGAGACGAAGGCAATAGCAGGAAATGCAGGGATCATGAGTCCCTATACGGTGGCCGAGACACTGATAAAGGGAATGGAAAAAGGGAAATTTATGATAATCCCGGGGCTTGAGGGGAAGTTTGTCTATCTTGCAAAAAGGTATGTTCCCTCCCTGGTCAATTATGTGATGGACAGGGAGGTGGAAAAATTAACGAGATCGCGGAAGAAAAACTGAGGATTTACTGAGATAATTATTGAAAGGAGTGTCCGATGCACGAGAAAAACGGTAGTACCATCCCAATTTTTCAGATTATTACTGCCCTCGGAATTGTCCTCTTCTGGATCGGTTTTTTCACTGTCGGCCTCGCCCCTGAAACACCGCCCCCCTGTTACTTCACCTTTGAGCATTCCTTTCCGCTTCCCGATATACTCCTCGCTTTCACCATCTTTGCCGCGGCGATACTTTTTCTTAAGGGGCACCGCCTCGGAAGGACATTCTCGCTTGCGTCATCGGGTGCACTCATATTTCTCGGTCTTCTTGATTTCAGCTTTAATATCCAGAACGGTATGTATGCGATTTCGGTTGCGGACACGATTCTCAACGGATTCATCAACGGCTATTGCGTTATTTTCGGTATCGTGGTGATTCTCCGATTACAGAGGGGATAAAGGGAGGGATTAGTACGAAAAAGGTTCTGATTACAGGCGGTACCGGTTTTATCGGGAGCCATCTGGTGAGGAGAAATGTCGAGGAGGGAAACGGTGTCATGGTCCTGACACTACCCGGTGACCCCGGTATTCCCGATATCGAATCGCTCGGCTGTGAAGTGATTACCGGTAATATCTGCGATGTCACCCTCGTTGAGGAACTATGCCGTGGTCAGGATGTCATCTTTCACTGCGCTGCCGTTGTCACGGACTGGGCACCGAAAAGGCTTTTTAATGAGGTGAACATCGAGGGGATGGAAAATGTTTGCCGGGCGGCAGTTGCGGCGAAGGTGGGACGTTTTGTCGAGATCAGTACGAACGATGTCTTCGGCCTCATTGAGGGAGTGGTCATCGATGAGTCATTTCCCTATAAAAAATGGGGCGAGCCCTATCCCGACACAAAGATAGCGGCGACGGAGATTGCCTGGCGTTATTTCAGAGATCACGGTCTTCCCGTGACCATGGTGTATCCCTGCTGGGTTTACGGACCTGGTGACAAGACCTTCGTTCCCCTTACGGCCGATGCGATTGTCAAGAGCGAGATGCTTTTCTGGCGAAAAGATGTTCTGGTATGGCCCGCCTATATCGATAATCTGGTAGATTTACTCATGCTGATCTCGAAAAGTGAGGATGCCGTGGGGAGGGGATATCTCGTTCATGACGGAGAATCGACGACCTTTCAGGATTTCTGTGCCATGATAGCAGAAAGTCTCGGGCTCCCGGGGCCGGGATTACACATTCCCTATGGGGCGGCATATGCCGCAGCACTGGTGATGGAGGGAATCTGGTCTCTTTTGAGGCTCTCGACCCGCCCCCTTCTTACCACCTATACCGTCAAAAATCTCGGGTCCCGTCTCCAGTTTTCCATCGAAAAGGCAAACCGGGAGCTCCAATGGAAGCCCCCGGTTTCATTTAATGACGGTTTTGAAGAGACGATGCGGTGGCTGAAGACCCTCGACCGTCAAACCCTGAAATTGAAATAAATTAATGTTTCTCAGGAAGGAATAAAACTCTTTTCCCTTACCTCGATGAGCGCTACTGCATCGACGGGGCAATCGTTCGTACAGAGGCCGCAGCCGATACAGAGCTCCGAATCGACACTCGCAATGTCATCGTCGTTCATGGAAATCGCCACCATGGGGCAGATATCGATGCAGGACCCGCAGGAGGTGCATAATTCTTCATCTATCGATGCGCGGTAGCGGCTCGGAGCAACTACTCCCTTAGTAGCAGGGTTTCTCAGAAAGGGAAGGACCTCGCAGCAGCAGTCGCAGCAGTTGCATATCACGGTTCCCACACCTGCCTTATTCTCCGTTGTGTGGACAAGTCCCGCCTCTTCACAAGTCCTGAGAATTTGTTTGGCCTCTTCAACATCGATCTTTCTTCCCGTTCCCCGCTTGAGCGCATAGTCGGCCCCTTTATTGAGCTGGATGCAGACGTTGAGAGGTTTGTTGCATTTTTTCATGATAAGTCTGCACGTACAATCGGTGACGGCAATATTACGGGCCTCTTCGACGATCTTTGCCGCATCCTCGTATGGGAGGATCTGGCTTTGTGATTCAATCCCCTCATTAATCGGGATTACCCGGAAGAAGGGAGGGAAATTTATTGCTGTTAACATCTCCGGTATCTGCGGGAATTCCTCATTCATATATTTAACCCAGAGATCAATCATTTCTTCGGGGGCGTCCTTCCACAGAATTGTTGCGTCGTGAAACTGTATTATATGGTTGGGCATGCGGTAGCGGGTTACCCCCTCCTTTATGACCTCAAAGACTACCCCTTTAATAAAGAGTTCGTGAATTATTGAATTCATTTCATCGATACCCTTGCCGAACTTTTCCGCGAGCTCTTCTGCCGTCCCCGGCATGGCGCTCAGTATCTCGGCCTCTTCTTCGGAGCAGATGGTACGCCATATCTGCGGAATCAAAGTCGAATTTTCCGTCCCAATTTTTTTTGAAAGATTTTGATACAGGTCAGCACTGCCCATGGTTCCCTCCAGAGTTAGTGATATCGGGTTTCTATCATAAAATAAGAGAAAACAAAACTATGATTTCAATTTGAACTGAACAGCGATCGCATTCCCCGCTGCTTGCGGCGGGGTTAGCGAGCGAATAAAAAAGTACTTATTTCCTTAACAGTCGGAGATTCCCCGCAACTTGTTGCGGGGAGCTTCAAATAGCGGGTATGACAACCGATCGTGCGGTGGTGGTGATTATGGGTATCGTTCGATATAGGTTGACAGGATGTCATTTTTTCCCTACAAGAAGAGCGATAAAGCGGGAAGGGCAAGAGACCTTTTATTTTATAAAAGTGTGGAAACGATTTGCGGTCTCGTTCCCCGAAACTTCAAAATTAGATTAATGTTACGACGCTTATGTTTCAGCGGGATATTCAATTTACGAAATAAAGTACATGGGATAGCTGAGTGGAATCTGTCTTTCTTCTGAACCAGGTAGTCAAGGGGTTACTACTCTACCTGATCCAGTACGGCAACGGCCTCCTCGTTCGCCACGCAGGGGTCAGGGTCAATTACACCCGGAAGATCAATCATTTTGCCCTCTTCTTCATACCTATGTACCTTGACAGGGTGTTTGCCCTTGAGAACTCCTTTGGACTATTTGTCCTTGGTTCTGGTTTGGCAATATTGACACTTGTCATTTATGTGAAACCGGTGAGAGAAAGGGTGCCCTTCATTACCACCATGTTTCTTTCCTTTGACCGCCCCGAGGACCGGCCCCGCACACTGCTCTGGCTCTCCACTCAGATTACCACCGGTTTTCTCGTCATTATTCCAATGATTATTCTCTTCGCACAGCGGGGGCTTCTTGATCTCGTCCTGATTCCCATTTTAATTAACGGGATCGGTGATGGACTCGCCGAACCGGTCGGTGTGAGGTTCGGAAAACATAAATACGAGGTCTATGCGCTCTTTACAGACAAAAAATACGTACGAAGTCTTGAGGGGAGCGCCTGCGTCTTTATCACCAGCATTCTGATCGTGGCCTTCCACTTCGCCTATTTTACACAGCCGCAATTCATCGTTGCCCTTATCGCTCTCCCCTTTCTCATGACACTGGCCGAGGCTCTTGCGCCACACACCTGGGACACACCCTTTCTCTTTTTCGTCGGGTATTCGTCCCTTTTCCTCATCAGTCTTATTTAAACTCTTAATCAGTAGTTGTTTTTTTCCTCCATCTTTTCCCTGAGAAATTTAAATCCCGGTGTGATATCTTCGGTGATATTCATCGGCATGAGGGACCTCATCGGATATCCGATGTTCATCTCGCCCCCCGATTTGAAGAGATTATCCAGGACATAAAAGAGAAGGAATTCCGGCAGTCCCATGGCGAGTTCATGGTCCATTATCCCCGCGAATGACCGGTCCCCCGCACCCGGTATCACGATCTGTGGACTTCCGGTGACAAAGGGGGCATACCCTCCCTTGATACAGGATTCTCCGTAGCCTTCGAATGAGGAAAGGGGTACATGTTTGTATTCGTAAGAGACGGCATGTATGAGGTGTGTCAGCTGCACACCATCGCAATATATCAGGACGGTATCGGGAATCACCACCGTTTCGGGAAGAGGTGAAGAAATAAAACCACAGTATTTCCCCTCATGGGTTTTCAGAAGATTCAATCCCCCTTCAATCCTCCTTGTTTCCACCTCGATATCGCTGTGCCATCCCTGCCGGACCTGGCTTTCGATCAAATCTTCCGCCGATATCTTTTCCCACCCGTGAAATGCCGTGGCAGGTGTGCAGAAATTGTCATCCGACGTCATCACGACATTTGTTCCCCACCTTCTTGTCTGGGTGAAGGCCTGGCAGAGTGCCATCTTCTGTCCGAATGCCGAGGGTTGCATGACCCCTTCGGGCACCTCGCTTATGTCCTGTATGTATTTTATGGCTATCGGATATGTGGAGAGATGAAGCCGGTTATAAAGATCGGTTCCTGCCTTTCTATATTCTTCCAGCGTTTTCATGGTGCCTCCTTTTTTTATTTGTTTCTGAGGGGATAATAACAGCTTTTCCATAAACTTATAAAGTAATTTTATTCATGGATGCCTTTCGGAGTGAAGGGAGGGCTTTTCCCTGAGAGAAAAATAGTGGCACTTTTTCTAATCGCCACGTATTATGGAGATGTTTTAATGACCGCGTCACGTTATGAAGAGAGTGTCGCGGAGAGGAAAGGTGAGATACATGAGAAAAAGGGTTGCCGTGATTCTATCGTTTACTGTTGCCTTTTTCGTCTTTTTTTGCGGAGCACTGCATGCAGGAGATGTGGAGAATCTCGTCAGGGATGCTGTCAATTATTACAGGGGAGACGCCTCGTTTTCAACAGTCGATATGACGATTCACCGTCCCGGCTGGGAGAGAAGGCTTACCATCAGAGCGTGGACCAAGGGGCAAAAAGACAGCCTCTTTACCATCATGGCACCGCCAAAGGACAGCGGAAACGGTACCCTGAAAAGGGGCAAAGAGATGTGGATGTTTAATCCAAAGGTAAACCGTGTCATCAAACTTCCCCCTTCAATGATGTCCCAGTCCTGGATGGGGTCAGATTTTTCGAACAACGATCTGGCAAAATCAGACAGCATCATCGAGGATTATACGCACGAGATAACGGGGACGGAGATTCATGACGGCAAAAAGGTCTACGTGATTACGTCGATGCCGAAGCTGGACGCTCCCGTCGTCTGGGGTATGCAGAAACTGAAGGTCCGGGAGGACCTCATATTCTTATGTCAGGAATTTTATGATGAAGATCTCTTGCTCGTCAAGGCGATGACTGGCACCGAGATTCAGATGCTGGGCGGAAAGCTTTTCCCGAGGATATGGAAGATGCAGAAAACCGATAAAGAGGATGAATACACGGTGCTTGACTATGAGGAGATCGTTTTTAAGGAAAGTCTCTCCGATGATCTCTTTACGATTTCGTCACTGAAAAATCCAAGGAGATAGGCCTTTTGTCGATCGAGATCAAAATGGTATGGCGAAACATCTGGCGAAATCCGAGGAGGTCGATCCTCACCATTCTCGCGATCGTCTTTGCCACCATGCTTCTCGTATTCATGCTCTCCTGGCAGTTTGGTTCCTACGATACGATGATCAATACGGCGGTCAAGGTTCACACCGGCCATGTGCAGGTCCAGGCAGAGGGATATCGCGACAGGATGGACATCTGGCTGGTTGTGCCTGATCCGGACGCCGTCTCGCGAGTTCTCGGGGACATTCCGGAGATTGAGGCCTATACCGTTCGCGCGAATGCCTTTTCCCTCGTTTCTTCGGAAGACAGGACCTATGGAGTACTGCTGATTGGAATCGATCCCGAAAAAGAGGCGAAGGTTTCCACGCTTCAGAAACTAATACGACGGGGCGAATATCTCGCGAAAAATGATAGCAATGCGGCGCTGGTCGGGGAGCTTCTCGCCGAAAATCTCAAGGCCGATATCGGAGACGAACTTGTCATACTAGGTCAGGGCCGCGACGGGTCCGTTGCCGCCTCGGTCCTCACGGTGAAGGGGATATTTTCATCGGGCGAGGATAAATTCGACCGAAGCTCGATCCATATGCCCCTTGAATATTTTCAGGAGGTATTTTCCATGCGCGGTGCCGTCCACGAAGTTGTGGTGCTGGGCAGATCCCTTGATGCTGTGGAAACGATAGAGGCAAAACTAAAAAGGGGAATCGAAGTTGTGGACGACCACAAAGCGATGGCGGTTCTCGACTGGATGGATCTTATGCCCGGACTGGTTCAGTCGATTAAGATGGACCTGGTGAGCGCCCTTATCATGTACGCAATTCTCATCGTCGTGGTTGCCTTCAGTATTCTGAACACCTTTCTGATGGCGATCTTCGAGAGGACACGGGAATTCGGAGTCCTCATGGCTATGGGAACGACGCCGGGAAGGCTCATGAGATTCCTCATTTTCGAGTCGGTGACGATTACGCTTATCGGTATAATTCTGGGAATCATCTTTGGGAGTCTGTTTACAGGGTACTTTCAGGTGCACGGTATTGTGATCTCGGGGGCGTCAGAATTTCTGAGTCAATACGGTCTGCCTGAAAGGATGTATCCAAAGCTTTCGATTCTTTCAATTTCTGTGGGAGCGGGAATCGTACTTGTTATAACTCTTCTGACTGCCCTCTATCCTGCCTTTAAGGTGCGTCGTTTGAGGCCCGTAGAGGCGATGACGGCAGTGTGATTGGAGTCGGTGCATGTATCTTCAGTTAGGGTGGCGAAACATCTGGCGGAATCCCAGGCGGACCATTGTCATTATGACGGCAGTCGTGATCGGTGTCTGGGCCATGATTTTTCTGGGTGCATTGATGCGCGGCGTTTCCGCCCAGATGGTGAAAAACGGAATTGCGACGCTGACCGGTCACATCCAGATACACCAGAAGGGTTTCAGGAAAGACCCCGTGATTGAAAACAGCATGAATGAGCCGGAAATAGTGGAAGCCCTGCTTGCCGAGCATCTTCCCTCAAATGCCAGGTGGTCTCCCCGCGTCCGTGTCGATGCCATTGCGAACAATGCTCGCCACTCCGGCGGCCTGACCCTTGTGGGAATCGATCCTGAGCGCGAGGCGGGAATTTCATTTATCGGGCAGGCGGTGGTAAGTGGAGAGTATCTCGCCCCCGGCGATGAATACGGAATCATTGTGGGGCAGGCCCTTATTGACAAATTTGAGACGAAACTTGGCCGCAAGCTGGTCCTCATGTCGCAGGATACGGGGCGCGATATCGCCTCGCGGGCCTTCAGAATACGTGGTGTTTTCAGGGCCGAGATGGAAGCCACCGAAAAGCAGTATGCCTTCATCACCAAGGAGGCGGCACAGAAGATGCTGAAGCTGGGAGGCGGCATATCGGAAATATCCATACTTCTCGCCGATTACAAAGATGCTGAGATTGTTGCCGATAATCTGAAGGAGGTTATCCCTCCCGATTCGTATGAAATCGAGACGTGGCGGGAGCTCCTCCCCCTTGTCACGGCGGTCCTGAAGATGTACGATTGGTTTATCTACGTCTGGTACCTGGTGATTTTTATAGCCATGGGGTTCGGCATCGTGAATACGATCCTCATGGCCGTCTTTGAGCGTATACGGGAATTCGGACTCTTTCGAGCCTTGGGGATGAAGCCGCTGTGGATTGTAAAGGAGGTGCTGACCGAATCATTTTTCCTCCTTTCGCTCGGTATGATTATCGGGAGCGGACTCGGTCTTTTGAGTGTCTATGCCCTCGCCGATACCGGTATCGACCTTTCCGCACTCTCCGAGGGGCTCGAATTTGTCGGCATGTCCCGGGTAATCTATCCGGTTATTATTATTAAAGATGTTGTTGTGGCGAACCTCGTTGTCCTTATCCTGGGTATTGTAGTCAGTGCCTATCCGGCAATCAAGGCCGCCAGATTTACGCCGGTGGAGGCGATGGCCCGCACCTGAGGCTGTAACAGGGGAGACTGTTCATGAACATAGTGGAATGCAGGGATGTTAGAAAAATTTATCGACAGGGGAAAGTGGAAGTCCATGCCTTGAGAGGAGTCAATCTTTCTATTGAAGAAGGCGGTTTTCTTGCCCTTGCGGGGCCCTCCGGGTCGGGAAAGACGACCATGCTGAACATCATCGGCGGTCTCGACTATGCTGATGAGGGAAGCATTTCAGTCAACGGAAATCAGATCGACCGGATGAACCAGGCCGAACTTGCGAATCTCCGGCTTCACAGCATCGGGTTTGTATTTCAGGCCTATAATTTAATCCCCGTCCTTTCCGCTATGGAAAATGTGGAGTTTGTCATGCTCCTCCAGGGTGTTCCCCCGGCGGAGCGGCGGGCGAGGGCGACGGCCATTCTGGATGATGTCAGGCTCGAGGGGCTCTACCACAGACGTCCGGCCGAACTATCGGGAGGGCAGCAGCAGAGGGTTGCCGTTGCCAGGGCCATTGTCTCGAATCCTTCGATTGTGCTGGCCGACGAACCCACGGCAAACCTTGATTCAAAATCCGGCGAGGGGCTTCTGGAGATGATGCGGGAGATGAACGAGAAGAAAGGTGTGACCTTTATCTTTTCAACCCATGATAAAATGGTGATGGATTTTGCGAGACGACTCGTCCAGATCAGGGACGGTCTGGTGGCCGAGGACCAGGTGAAGGAATGATTCCGTCGTGAGAAGGGCTATCGAAAAAGGTCTCATAATTATTCCATATTTTCTGGTTCTGTGGCTTGCCTTCGGAATCGTCGGAGTGCCTGTGGTATGGGCCGAAGAAGACATCACGCCGGACAAATCGAATATTCCAGTAAATTTTCTCAAAAACATTGATGCGGAATGGGGTGGCTATATAAAGTGCCGAGGTGTCGCCTCATGGCCTGACGACGAATCCTTCTATCGGTTCGTGGGGACGGAGACATGCTATGACGGAAGTGTTGAAGGCCGCCTGAAGAACCGCCTCTATTTCGGCTCATCTCTCTATCTCGACACGCACTATGAAATGATACTCTCCGGTGGAGAGAAGAGAAGAAAAGAGAAGGAACTGGAGCGGCTTTTCGCGGGTGTTTTCGAAGAGGGGTATATACAACGTGAAATCGAGGACGACCGAAGATTGATGGATCTCACGAAGGTGATATCCGATGATAGCGATTTCATACTCTATCACCGGCTGGATCGTCTTTCCCTTACGGTTCAGAAAGAGAGATTCGTGGTACGTCTCGGAAGGCAGGCCGTTACCTGGGGAAACGGTTTCCTTTTTAACCCGATGGACCTCTTTAATCCCTTTGCACCCACCGATATAGAGCGGGAATACAAGGTGGGGGACGATATGGCCTCGGCGCAGTTTTCCCTCGGCCGGTCTTCTGATCTGCAGTTTCTCTATGTGCCGAGACGCGACCCTTCGACGGGCGATATGGAAAGCGACCAGAGTTCTCTCGCGGGAAAGATGCACTTCGCGAAAGATACGACCGAGTTTGACATCATGGCGGCACGCCACTTTGAAGATGACGTTGTAGGTGCGGGAATTTCCGGATATCTGGGGGATACAGCATGGCGACTCGATGCGACATGGACCTTCCTTGACGAAAAAAGCGACGAGAGGGATTTTCTTTCTCTTACCGCAAATATGGATTATTCTTGGATCTGGTGGGAAAAGAATTTCTACGGTTTTGGCGAGTTTTTTTACAACGGTCTCGGTGACGACCGCTATTCCGATGCCCTTTTTGAAAAAACCGTCGCGGAGCGTCTCGACCGCGGAGAATTATTTACCCTCGGCCGCTTATACCTGGCGGGATATGTAAGGATGGAGGTCCATCCACTGGTGAATCTCTTTGTGACAGTAATCAATAATTGTGATGATCCGTCGGGTATATTCCAGCCCCGCCTTGCCTGGGATGTCACCCAGGATATTCAGTTTACCTGCGGAGGGAATATATTCTTTGGAGGAGGGGATACGGAATACGGCGGCTTCAGGATACCGCCCACCGATATCATGATCAAGTCTCCAGATAGTGCCTATATGTGGCTCGCCTATTACTTCTGACCGTCTCGCAAAAAAGCTGGAACATTCGTCGATTTTATTTAGAACAATTCCTTCTGTTCGTAAGTCCAGAGTCGGTCCTTATCGAGAATGTGTAAAACCAACCAGTTTCTTCTTTCAAGCTCGCGGGCGATAAAACGCCGGTGACATTCCCAGGGTGAACGCTCGGCGCAGCAGAAAGCCGAGGGTGTTTCACGGGCCAGTTTCTCCAGCCCAGCGAGGCCATTTTTGAAATCCTCCGATCCGGTATAGGTGTCGTAACTGCCGGCGCGAAAGCCGCCCAGGATATCGCCCATCCACTGATACTCTATGCCCTTTCCGGAGAGAGAAGATTCGAGGTTTTCCCTGTTGAAATGAATAAATCTGCTTTTGGGAAGACTCCTCACATCGACGATGAGATTGATTCCATAATGGATCAGCACCTCAATAAATTCCCCAATCCCACGATTGCTCGTGCCTATAGTGTAAATGGTGTTGATTCTGTTCATATGCTCGGGGCCCTCGGGTTTTCGTCACGATGCCTGTGTGGCGAAAGGCATCTGTGCTGCGGAAAAGAGTAAGCAAGAAAAACTGGGTTTACTGTCCCTTCCATTCCGGTTTTCGCTTTTCCAGAAATGCGCTCACCCCTTCGCGGGCATCGTCAGTCATGCATAACCGTGCGAAGACCTCGTCGGCGAGGGCGAACTTCTGACGGAAGGTCATGTCCATCATCTCATAGTAGAATTTTTTCCCGAGCCTGACCGCCACGGGGCTTTTGTCAATAAATTTGCCCGCAAAGGCACGTGTTTCCTCATCGAGTCTTTCGAGTGGGACCACTCTGTTGATAATCCCCAGGCGTTCAGCTTCTTCCGCATCGATCATGTCGCCGCTTAAAAGCATCTCGAGGGCCTTCTTTTTGCTGAGGGAATAACTGAGGGGGATGATGGGCCCGGAACAGAGAAGCCCCACGTTTATCGCCGAGGTGCCGATCTTAGTCCCTTCCGCCACGATGGCAAAATCCGCCGCCGCCATGAAACCCGCACCGTTTGCCACCGCGAATCCGTGAATGGAGGCAATGACCGGTTTCCCCATGGAGGCGATGGTCATATTCATCTCGTTCATGAGGTTGATCCACGCATGGTATTCGGACGCCGTTTTCCCCTCGAACTCGCTGACATCTATCCCCGTCGAGAAGGCCTTCCCCTCACCCTTGACTATAACGACCCGGATTTCTTTGTCCCCCTCCATCTTAATCAGGGCCTCGTTCAGTTCGCTTGCCATTGTCGTGCTGAAGGTGTTGAACTGTTTCGGGCGGTTGAGCGAAATTGTACCGATCTGATTTTTCTTCCCGGTAAGGAGTGCTTCAAAAGGCATGGGTAATATCCCCCTTCGTCAATTTTTTTATCATTCCTGATCCCCGATTGGAGGCGACGAGAGGCATGCCCGGGAATCAGGATTTTTGCATCAGAAAAATGACACTTTCTGCACCGATGAGTCAATCGATTTTTGAAAAACCTTGATAAAATGCCCTGATAAGGCTATTTATTTTCAGAAAGTTTGTTGCTGAGCAAAGAGAACGTCCTGATCTTCTTCAGGAGTTAGACTCAAATAGGGGGCACAATGATATCGCGGATAGACCACGTATCAATTGCGGTAAGAGAAGAGGAACATGAACAGGCGGTACATTTCTTCAGGGACATTCTAGGGGCGATTCCCGGTGTGGGATTTAACGATACGGGGATGAATTTTTACTGGCATATCTATTCGCTGGGTGACCTTTCGCGACTTGAGATCATGAAACCCACGGGCGATGAAAGTTTTCTCGCCAACTTTTTAAAGGATAAAGATGGTGGTGTTCACCACATAACCCTGGAGACCCCCGACATTTACGAGGCAAGGAAGATTCTTGAAAAGCACCAGATCCCCTATTTCGGTTTTAACGATATGGGGGACATATGGAAGGAATTGTTCATCCACCCCAGATATGCCTTTGGAGTTCTGATCCAGATTGCCGAGTTCAATCCCGACGATTGGATTGACCAGTCCGTGAAGTGTCCCCCCGGCAAAAAGGTTTCCCTGGAAAAAAGGGGTGACAATTGCAGGTTGACCCTCGCCCACCCTGGCGGAGGAAAGGTTGAAGTTGATCTGACAAAAGACGAGGCAGAAAGGCTCGCGGAGGAGTTAGGCCTCATTTGCTGGGAATTATATTGAATATAGTCGGCAGAGGGCGTCAATACAATGCATGTGGGTGGTTTTAAGTAAAACAGAGGATAAATTTAAATATGGGTTTGTCACGATCAAATGTTATAGGTTTCCGTCTCACGCTCTTTGCAACTCTGATAATGATTACCTATCTTGCGACGACCTATATCCATTATCCTGTGATAGAAGACATTCACGATAAAGCGGGCCACCTTCTGGCGTTCTATGTGTTGGCGCTTCTGGCAGACTTTTCCTTTCCCGACAGTCGATTGAATCTTTCAAAAACGGTGCCTTTATTGGGCTATGGTTTGATTATCGAAATCATTCAGTACTTCCTGCCGGGCCGCCTGTGTTCTGTCTATGACCTGACTGCCGATGTCCTTGGTCTTCTGATCTACTGGGCCTCCATACCCACCCTTAAGTCTGTGCCTCTCCTTCGGCGTCGATGGAACAGCAAACGCGATCTCTATCAATAATGATTTTTCAGAGCGCCTCCTGCGCGCTGAATTCCCGCATGTCTAACGCTCCTATATAGAGGAGTGTGGCTTCCACCCTGTTTCTGGAACCCAGCTTTTCAAATATGTTTCTTACATGGGTTTTCACTGTCTCGGTACTGATGAAGAGGCGTTCGGCTATCTCTTCGTTCGTGAGACTTCTGGATACAAGGTCCAGCAGTTCATGTTCCCTCTTCGTGAGAAGTGACAGCTTGTCCATATCTTCCGGGGACGGCGATCTGAGTTCTCCCTCTGCCTCGCTGTAGTAGCGGGAGAATTCATCGAACACCCTGCCGACAAGCTTAGCGCCCATCCAGACCTCTCCCGCAGCGACGACTCTCACACATTTTGTTATGAAATCGGATGAAATATCACTCTTTACGAAGAAACCCCGTATCCCCTCCTTCACCATGCGGAATATTTCCTCCTCCACGTATCGCTCCCCCATGACGACCACACGGATTTTGGGCAGTTTCGTCTTCAGTTTTATGATGGTTTCCATATTCGAGGACGCCACCTCTTTGAGTATGTTGAAGCTGACAAGGATCAGGTCGATCCGCTCCTCCGTTTTGAATATGAACTCCGTGGTTTCCTTGATATCACTCCTCGTATCAACGATCTCGATATCAGAGGTGGTTCCTATAACTTCCTTCAGGTTCTCCATGAAAACGCTGTCCTCGTCAAAAATGACGGCCCTTATCTTGCGTCCCTTGGCCTCTTGCCCTTTCTCCATTATATGGCGGCGAGACATTCCTTCAAAGATCTTGGCAACGAAGGCGTTCTCTATCCACATATCGCCGGCCAGTACTACCCTTATGCATTTTGTAATAAGGCCTGGCGATGTCCCCCTGAGGAAGAATCCCCGTATCCCCTCGTTTATCATACGGAACATTTCTTCATCAGCATATCTCTCAACCATCACGATAAGCCTGGTGTCCGGCATTTTCTCTCTCAGTTTCAGAAGAGTTCCGGTATCGTGGGCCGCCGCCTTTTTGAGGATGTCAAAGCCGACAAGGATTACGTCGGGTGCATCTTTGATTTTTTTCATAAGAGCCGCCGCTCCCGGCAGGTCAACTCTCACGTCGATAATCTTCAAACCGGGATCACCCTCCACTGCATCTTTGATCTGCTCCAGGAATGTTCCTTCATTTTCGATGATAACCACACTCATGATGTCTTTTTCGATCTTCCCTTTTTCCCCCATTAGAAACTCCTTAATTAGAGTAAGCTGTGGAATATCAATCTTTTATCCCTATCTGGAGACATGTCCCCAGATAGCATTGATGTGGAGGTTCTGCACTCACTGATCTGGGCTGTGCTTTCACGAGATGTTTAATCACACCTCTTGCCAACTAAAGTCATCCCAACCTACTTTACTGGCAGATACTCTACTCTTACGGGCGCTAATTCCCGCATTATCCCCTGTCTTTTGCAACCCCTCGCGTGAAAAAAAGGGCTCGCCGAACTTTTTTATTTCCGAGGACAAGCACGATCTTGATTGTGCCGGAGAGATAATGCGGTAATGCTTAAAGTACTTATATTTACTTTTTTATATTATTTTTACTACTTGTCAAGAAATTATAGGGGGAATCGAATTGGATTACATTAAATGTTGCCGAAGAGGTGATTAAAAAGGGATCAATGGCTTCTAATAGTGGATACAGAAAAAAAGAAGGCAGCAATTGTGAGTCCACAATCGAAGCGCGAGTATAGTGGTGTAATCTATATATAAGCCGCTTGTATGTATTATGGAGAACATGCTATCAGGATATTATGGGGTTTTAGATACAATGTGTCGGGATAAGCCCCCATTAAAACCAGAATCATTCGATACTTACCGCTTTATGAAAAGCACAAAAAGTAAAATGGATAGGAGGGTTCACAATGAAAAGCTTAGTTGTCACATTAATGCTCCTGGCTTTTCTGGGTTGCGGGGCCTTAGCCTTTGCAGAAGAGACGGAATATGTTGATTGTGATTGTCGGAAAGGAGGGTTGGGGCTTAAATTAGGCGATTTTATCTGTGGCATCGGCGGTAAGACATTTAATAGCGGACCGGGATGCGATACCAATGTTGGAATTGGGTTGGGTATCGGAAGCGAAGATAATCGTCTTCAGTTCGGGTTTGGTTATGATATGGGTGTTATCGGTATAGGTTTTAATTTAAAAAACCCTGAAACAACATCAATTTTTGGTTTCAGTGTGGGGTACGACTATGGAGATTGTCGCATGGTGTGGCCATATGAGGAATAACAGGAAAGAGCTGATGAGATAAATTTCCGTAGCGTCTGCAGGGGGGTGGTGAGTTTGAGGTAGAACATGGTGAGACATCGGTACGTATAAGAGAAAAGAAGATGGGGGAATATTTATAATACAAACGCCACGGTTCTCGCTTCAGGATACCCCGGCTGCAACAGAACGATCGGTGCCCGTCTCGACAAAACAAAGGGGACAAAGGTTATAAATTCCGCGGAGCTTATGCGGAGAGCCCTTTTGGAAGAAGATAACACCTACCCATAATATCAAAACCCGGTAATCTTGGAAAAAGCAAACGAAACATAAGACTGACGGCCCTGTTTCAGTGAAATTTACATGCCAAAGGATGGTTACAAAGGAGAAATGCTTTGTGCCTAAATGGCGTAGCGAGGGATAAGATAAACTGACTGTTTCGTATATTCAAATAGTTACGCATAATGAATCAAAATGGCATGTCGTGCGTCATTATGACACTTCTTGCGCTCAATAAAATACCCCGCCGCGGGTGGCGGCGGGGTATCGAAAGGTCATTGAAAAACATATTCCCGCATATGGTGAAATGGAAGAGTTTTTTAACTCTGATGCAAAGATCAGTAAATTGTCCCGATTAAAAATAAAAATCGGGAAGTGATGCCTCTGTTTCTCCCTCGGGGAGAGGAACAACGATGACTGTCTTGTGTGACCGGTGAAGCACTCTTTCGGCCACGCTTCCCAATAAGGTATGGCTGACGAATCCTTTCCCGTGGGTTCCCATCACGATGACATCACAATCGTATTGTTTCGACTTCGTCAGGATCTCGTCCACGGGATATCCCTCGAGCACTTCGATTTTAACGTGTTCATTGATTACTTCCAGATGATTGGTGATCTCCCTGTCACGAAAGGCTTCAAGCTTTTTCCTGGTGCGCTTGATAGATTCAGCCACGACTTTTGTATGGTGCTCCAAATCTTCTTTTGTGAGGTAATATTCTATCATTGCCTCATGAGAGGGTGGCAGCCTCTCGATAACGTGCAAGAGGGGTATATTTCAGCACTGTGATTCTTTGCCAGGTCTACCGCATACCTGAAGGCATATGCAGCGTTTCTTGACAGGTCTGTTGCGTAAAGAATATTTTTAATTTCAAGTGGCATAAAATTTCTTCTTTTTGTTTCTGCCTAAGAAAAAAATTCATTATAGTACTTCTCAACTATATGCAACACTTATTATAAGCTTAAGTTATTTCTCAGATTTTAACGCTTTTTGTGCCTCTTCTCTGCTCTCGTACATATGGGGTATCAATTTCTTTTCCGCAAGGGCCTCACCAATTTTCATCCGTGCAAAAGCGTTTGTCGAATACCTCGTTGTATTGATATACAGACCCTCCACAAGTCCTTTTACCATTTCGGAATACTCATCTATAAGGTCCGGCAGGATATTGAAGTTGTCATAATTTACAATAGTATAGACTTTCTTGCCGACCGGTTCCAGAATTTTTCTCACAGTGTTATTTACCTCTTGAATCCGCTCACTCGATTTCACCTGATAGCCCTCGAAGTTTACAAAGAAAAGATTTTCATCGGCATAGTAAGTCAGTCGTTCTTCCAGCGGTATGCTGAGAAGATCATCTTCCAGACCCATTGGTTCCGGGTTGAATATCCTTTTATCCATCAAACGGGGCTCCTTGACGATCGGTTTGAAGTCCATCAGGGCAAGGATGTCCCTTTCGAGATCAATTCCGGGGGCTATCTCGATAAGCTCCAATCCCTCGCTGGTTAAGGCGAAGACACATCGTTCGGTTACATACCGGACGTATTGATCCTGTTCGGCACTGTATCTTCCGCCGAAGGTCATATGTTCAACCTGATTCACAAACTTTTTGGTTCTGCCTTCCTGTTCTATGTGGAGTTTTTGATCACTCACCGAAATTTTCAGTCCACCTGCGGTAAAGGTACCCACAAATATACATTTTTTTGCAGCCTGGCTGATATTGATAAATCCCCCGCATCCGGCAAGACGCGGTCCGAATTTACTGACGTTGACGTTACCGTCTTTATCCGTCTCCGCCATTCCGAGACAGGCGATATCCAGCCCACCGCCGTCATAGAAATCAAACTGATAAGGCTGGTCAATGACACAATCGGTATTGGTGGCCGCCCCAAAGTTTAATCCCCCTGCAGGTACTCCGCCTATGACTCCAGGCTCAGCGGTAAGGGTAAAATAACTAATGATTTTTTCTTCATTGGCCACATTCGCGACTCCCTCCGGCATGCCAATTCCAAGGTTTACAATATCATTAGCTTCCAGCTCGCATGCAGCCCGTCTGGCAATGATTTTCCTTGCATCCATTTCCATGGGGGTCATAGACTGCAACGGAATCTTTGTCTCGCAACTGAAGGAGGGATCATAGATCTCTGCAAAGGTCTGCCAGTGGTTCTCAGGACGAGCGACGACGACGCAATCAACTATAATACCAGGTATCTTTACGTCTCTGGCATTCAACGTTCCCTTTTCAGCAACTCTTTCAACCTGGGCAATAACATAGCCGCCTGAATTTCTTGCGGCCATTGCGATAGAAAGATTCTCATTGGTCAATGCCTCTTTTTCCATGCTGATATTACCGTCTGTGTCTGCCGTCGTTCCCCGAATAATCGCGACATTTACGGGAGGAAGCTTATAGGAGAGATATTCTTTTCCATCAAAGACGATAAGCTCGACAAGATCTTCCGTTGTTATTTTATTAATCTTTCCGCCGTCATTTCTCGGGTCCACAAATGTTCCCAGGCCGATGGTGGTGATGGTACGCGGTTTATGAGCCGCAATATCTCTAAACATATGTGATACCACCCCCTGAGGAAAATTATAGGCGATAATCTTGTTTTCGATTGCCATTTTCCCCAGCTTTGGTGCCAGAGCCCAGTGTCCGCCGATAACACGCCTTACAAGCCCTTCATGGGCAAAGTGGTTTAATCCCTTCTCTTTTCCGTCACCCTGGCCGGCAGCGTACATAAGCGTGAGGTCTCTCGGATGCCCCATACTCAAAAAATATTCTTCTATCGCGATCGCAATCTCCTCGGCAAATCCGGCACCAACAAAACCGCCAGTAGCTACGACATCTCTTGATTTGACAAGCTGAACTGCTTCCTCTGCAGTCACCACCTTATTCCGTGGCCGCATGGTGCCAAGGAGAACGGGATGACCGCTTGCCCTTTTTGATGGGCCTTGATTAAATGTCATAACATACCCCCATTTGAAAATATGACGTTTTCAACCGATAATCAAAAAGATAGTGTTCATATCACCCTGGTTTGGGAGGGCTTATCACAGCCTCTCCTCCCAGTACCGTAAATCCAGCCTGGTTGATACAGACGGTTTTAAGTCGTACCCTGTTTTTTTCGGTCATAATTTCTTTAACTTCCACACGGGTAGTAATGGTGTCGCCGATCCGTGCAGTGGCCAGATATTTGAGACTCTGATCAAGGTAGATCGTTCCCGGTCCTGGCAGCTTCGTGCCAATAACCATCGAAATAAAGCCCGCCGACAGCATACCGTGAGCTATTCGCGTCTTAAAAAAAGTTTTTTTTGCATACTCTTCGTTAATATGCGCCGGGTTGAAATCGCCACTCATTCCCGCATAGAGATAAATGTCTGTCTCGGAAACCGTTTTTGCAAGCTTCACCTTATCATGCAATTCAAATTCTATAATAGACTTACCGCTCATGCTACCTTAAACTGAGACATTCCGTAAAAAAAATCGGTCTCAGCCCCTGACATTTCATCGAAAAAGACAATAAACCCTGCCCATGGATCTTGATCTGATCGAAGGCAGGGTTTGTTGTTTCTTGTAATTATCAGTGCGATTTTGTTTTCTCTTTTGTATTATATTATTTTTCATGGTGATTTTTCCCTTTCGTTTGGGGTATGAAGAATAGGGTGACCGTTTATTTGTTAATAGACAATAAAGGAGGCACCGATGAGTAAGAGACGATCATTTCTCGGGCCATTGATTCTTATACCTTTGCTGCTCATTTGTCTGGTCGGTGCTGCCGTTTATTATGCTGCCTATGTTTATACTCCCGCCGAAGACCGCGAGTATAGCTCACCATATCTGAAGAAAATTGATTCACAGTTTGTAGACACACGTGGGTTCACAATTCATTATACCCGTTCGGGAAATGGCCCCCCCGTAATTCTGGTCCATGGTGCCGCTGCGTGGCTCTATTCTTACAGAAACAATGTCTCTCTACTTTCACGCAGGTTTACCGTCTATGCCCTCGATATGCCCGGCCACGGCTATACCAGACCCATTTTGAAAAATCTTTCCTACGATTTTGATATGATGAGTGATGTTCTTCTGGAATTCATGAATACGATGGGGATTGATAAGGCAAACATCGTGGGGCATTCCTCCGGCGGGGCATGGGTGCTTCATTTTACCTACAGGAATCCCGGGAAGGTGAAAAAACTTGTCCTCATTGATGCCAACGGTCTGGATGTTCCCCTGAGACTGACGTTCAAGCTTTTCAGCTATCCCGTGATCGGGGAACTATTCTCGAAATTCTTTACAACGGAGGATGTGAAGACGGGACTCGGAGATGCCTTCTTTGACACAACCCTTGTCACGGACGAGATGATCGGTGAGGTCAAGGCGCCGTTAACCTATGTCGAAAACCGGAGAGCCCAGTATCTCTGCATCCGGAATCAGGACTTGAAAATGACCGAAGATGAGATGCCGCATATCGGAGTTCCTGTTCTTGTTATATGGGGAGAAGACGACCTCTATCTTGATTCTGCGATGGCCCGGAAATTTAAGGAGATAATGCCCGATGCCTCTGTGGTCATTCTTGAAAAGTGCGGGCATTTGGCCCATGAAGAAAAGCCTGACGAGGTTAACCGGTTGATATCGGATTTCTTTGGCGCAACAACATACTGAAAAAATCTAAAAAAAAGAGGGAGTCACAATGGAAAATCTAAGCCAGTTTGTCCTCGACTACGTTAAGAAGGAGGGTGCCGTTTATGCCGGAATCGCCACCATCGAAACCCTCGCCGGCGGTCCCCCGTCGACAGATCTGACCTACGTTTTGCCTGGAGCCCGGTCTGCAATCAGTTTTGCACTTCCGTTGGATCAGGATTGTATCGAATCATTTCTTTCGAAAAGGGACCGCCGTTCGCACGAGCGAAACAATCTGGAAACAAATGCACTCTCCGGCGGCATCTCTCTACACCTTGCCAAATATCTCGAGCAGAAAGGGATTCCCTCAACGCCCCTCTGCGCGAATGAGGTCTATCGGACCGATACAGAGTATGGCATCCTCGAAATGAAGCCCGATATTTCGCTTCGATATCTCGCTGTGGCATCGGGGATCGGCCATTTCGGCCTTTCGGGAAATGTCATCACCAAAGATTACGGCGCCGCCATTATTCTGGGAGGCGTTGTTACTACAGCGGAACTTGAACCAACACCGCCCCTCTCGCCGGAAGACAATTATTGCGACAGTTGCAGGTTATGCATGGCATCCTGCGCGTCGGGAATGATGTCCCCTACCGAGAAAACAACTGTGACCATGGGGGGAGTGAAATTTACCTATTCGAGGCGCCGAAGTTACCTCAGATGCGAATACGTCTGCGGGGGATTTACGGGACTGCATCCCTCGGGTAAATGGTCAACCTGGTCGCCGGGCCGTTTTGTTATCCCTGATGATGAGAATGAATTCAGAGACCTTCTCATAGAGAGTATCAAGGCCTATGAAAAGTGGCCCGAAATTGGGGGCGGCCATTATCATCTGATGATGGGGAGACCTCTCTATCTCACGTGCGGAAACTGTTCTTTAATCTGCCACCCTGACAAGGAGATGAGAAAAAAACGCTACAAAATGCTGACGGAAAGCGGTGTCGTAGTGCAGAAACCTGACGGGTCACTGGAGGCACTTTCTCCCGAAGGGGCACGCGATTACTTCTCCTCTCTGGATGAGGAAACCAGGAAACGCTATGGAGTTAAATAAGGATCATCCCGCTCTCCTTTAATCGGGGAAAGTTTGCAGAAAGAACAGGGTGATAAGAAGGATTATGGAACTGGATAGAGAAAATGTCGAGATCGGGATGATACGGCGATATACACCACTGGAGGGCAAACGTGTCCTCGAAGTGGGATGCGGCGATGGAAGGGTGACAGCGCTTCTTTCCGAAGAAGCCGGGGACCTTGTTGCCATCGATCCTGCCGGGGAAAGTATCGTAGAAGCGAGAGAGCATATCAAGGGTGTCGATTTCAGGATCGGCTCGGGGGAGGCCCTGGAATTCGACAACGAATCCTTCGATCTCGTGATGTTTACCATGTCCCTTCATCATCACCGGGACTGCAAGAAGGCCCTTCGCGAGGCCCATAGGGTGCTTAGAAGGGAAGGGCAGCTCATACTCCTGGAGCCGGCCATTGACGGTGAGATTCAGCGGCTTTTCCATCTTTTTACCGACGAGACAGAGGGTATCGAGGGGGCCCTCGATGCTATCAATGATTATCAATTTTATATCGAGCATTGTGAAACATTCACCAAGAACTGGGTGTTTGAAGACAGTGAAGAATTGTACGATTACCATTTCGAGCATTACGGCGATTCCATGTATAACGGAAGCATTATTGACAGCATCAATGAACTGCTGGACGAGAGAATGAACGAGCGGCCGATTATCGTGAGAGACAAAATAACGATAGTTTCGATGCGGAAGAAAATCGAAGGAGGGAAGGATGAGCAGGAGAATGCTGAGGACGAAACTCTGTGACATGCTCGGGATTGAATACCCGGTATTGTGCGCCGGTATGGGGCCGACACTCCTCGGTGAAAAGGCGGGTTCTCCCGTGGAATTGGTAGTAGCAGTTTCCGAGGCAGGCGGGCTCGGTGTTCTGGGGGGAAGCGGCTTTACGGTGGATGAACTGCGTGAAGCAATTCGTGAAATCAAGGCAAAAACTGACAGGCCTTTCGGGGTCGATCTCCTTCTGCCAAAGCAGGTTATCTCGGGGGATGACGCCGGAATGGGTGACATCAAGGAAATCCCCCTGAGTGCCATTCTGGAGACCATACCGAAGCCGCATAAGGAATGGATCAGGAAGATCAAAGATGAGATAGGACTTCCAGATGTGGAAATAATGGTACCGATGAATACGACAACGCTCAGACCCCGGCAGGCTATTGATGTATGTCTGGAGGAAAAGATTCCCATCTTTTGCGCGGGTCTCGGGAATCCCGGCTTTATGGTGGAGGAGGCCCATGCCGCAGGAATAAAGGTGCTCGGAATTACGGGCAATTCGAAAAATGCTCGACGGATGGCAGAATCGGGGGTGGATTTGCTCGTGGCGCAGGGCCATGAGGCTGGTGGGCATACAGGGAGGATAGGAACGATGGCCCTGTTACCCGTGGTAATCGATGCCGCATCGCCTGTGCCGGTTCTGGCGGCGGGTGGTATTGGTGATGGAAGAGGGCTCGCCGCGGCACTCGCCATGGGATGTGTGGGGGTCTGGATCGGGACCCGTTTCCTCGCCACGACCGAAGGCGGAGCCATGGATATCAACAAGGAAAAGATCCTTCAATCCACCGATGAGGACACGAGGGTAAGTGTTGCCTATACGGGTAAGACCCTGAGGGCAAATTACAACAGATATCACGACCTGTGGGCCGCCTCCGGTCTCGATCCGCTTCCCTTTCCCGCCCAGGTTCTGATCTCTTCAGCTTTGATCGCGAGCTTCATTGAGGCCGAAGAAAAGGAGTACGTGGGTGGTCTCGCGGGCCAGATATCAGGGCTTATCAATGAGATAAAGCCCGCGGGAGAAGTGCTTGAAGAAATGATAGAGGAGGCGGTTGAAATCCTCACCAGAAGACTTCCGGAGAATGTGATCGCGAAATAATTCCCGGATTTTTGTTTGATTTTTCGCTAACGTGAAGTATAAAATTCCCACTTGATAATGGAGGTAAAATTATTATGCAACCAGACCCTTCACATCTGCTTACAAGAATCGATCTTACTATTCCGCTTGTCGGGTTCTACGACGCGCCGGAGACAAAACCCTTTGAACCGCTTGTCAGACCTGATTCCCAAAAACACATCTGTATTTTTGCCTTCTACGAGAACTGGCTAAGGGGAGAAACGCTTCATGTAACAAAGGATAATTACGGCTGCGGTGGATGTGGGCACTGGATATTCGGTATAGAAACCCGCGAACGGGAGGATTTTCTGAAATTTCTTGTCGATGGGGAAGGTTTAAAGTCCTCGCGCGATCTCATGGGGATGTGGATTGATCACAGGACTCCTTACAGCCCGAAATATTCCAATATCCTGATGGGACCCCTTCGTGAGGACCAGTATGAATATCTCAAGAGCATCACCTTCTTTGTAAATCCCGACCAGTTAAGTGCTCTTATGATTGGAGCCCAGTACGATCGTGCTCCCGATGATCCAACGCCCGTTCTGGCGCCCTTCGGTTCGGGATGTATGGAGCTTGTTCCGCTCTTTGATGATTTTGACGTTCCCCAGGCAATAATCGGCACCACGGATATTGCTATGCGTCAGTATCTGCCGCAGGATATCCTTGCCTTTACCGTTACAAGGCCCATGTTCGAAAAACTTTGTGAGCTTGACAAAAAGAGTTTTCTCTACAAGCCATTCTGGAAGAACCTCAGAAAGGCAAGAGGATATAAAGACTTCTGAAAAATAGTTCAATAAAAAAACGGGGGGAACAGTGTTCCATAAACCTGAGCCTCGGGTGGATGCGAGCGTTTTTGTGGCAGAGGGTGTTCGCATCTACGGTGACGTTGTAATCGGGAAGGGCGCAAGTGTCTGGTTCAATGCCGTTTTGCGCGGCGACGAAGGGAAAATCTCCATAGGTCACAATACGAACATACAGGATAATGCCGTTATTCACAGCGATATGATGGTGAATGTCGAGATTGGTGACAACGTCACGATCGGGCATGGTGCCATCATTCGCGGATGCAGGATCGGAAATAACGTCATGGTCGGCATGAACTCCACCATAATGACGAATGCCGGGATAGGAGATTTCAGTATTGTTGGTGCCAATACCTTCGTGCCGTACAATAAAAAGTTTCCGCCGGGATCGCTTGTTATGGGTTCACCGGCAAAACTCATACGAAAGCTGAAGGATGAAGATATTGCGGCAATCGGTATGGCAACGGATATTTATATAGGATTGGCGAAACAGTATGCGAAGGGTAAAATAGCCGGATATAGAGGGGGTAAGAAGTGAAGGGGGAACAAACGGGCACGATACATTCCACGGGTTTCTTTTCCTATCCGAAAGAATGGTTAGATGCGGAATCGGAGGACATTGCCGA
>CAYSHT010000001.1:24011-47494 GCA_964430915.1 uncultured Syntrophaceae bacterium | reverse complement strand
TGAGAGACGAGCCGTCAAGGAAACGGCTGAAGCGGCAGGGGCCAGAGAGGTTTATTTGATTGAGGAGCCCATGGCGGCGGCGATCGGTGCGGGTTTGCCGATAACAGAGCCTGTAAGTTCCATGGTTGTTGATATAGGAGGTGGCACCACAGAAGTAGCCGTGATTTCACTTGCCGGTATTGTCTATTCGAAATCTGTCAGGGTTGCCGGTGACAAGATAGACGAAACGATCGTGCAGTATATGAAGAGAAAATACAGCCTTCTTATCGGTGAAAGAACAGGCGAGATGATAAAAATGACTATCGGCTGTGCTTACCCGGAGAATGAAATCAGAACGGTAGATGTGAAGGGGAGGGATCTTATATCGGGCATTCCGAAGATTGTGGAGATTAATTCTGAAGAGGTAAGGGAGGCCATGGCGGAACCGATAAGTGTAATCGTGGACACTATTAGAACTGCATTGGAGAATGCTCCTCCCGAATTGGCTGCCGATATTGTCGACAGAGGCATCATATTGGCCGGCGGAGGAGCTCTCCTGAGGAACATCGATGTGCTCTTAAGAGAGGAAACGGGGCTTCCAATCACCATAGCCGATGATCCGCTTTCGGCAGTTGCGAGAGGTGCGGGCAAGGCCCTGGACGAACTGGATATTCTCAAAGAGGTAACCATTCAGTTGTAAAATTGAAGCTCCCCGTGGGAAAGCTTCGGGGGAACCTCCAACTGATTAGAAGGATTTGTTTTTTATTCTCGCTTCCCCCGCCGCACAAAGCGGGGAATGCGCTCGCTTGACAGTTCAAAAACAACCCTGTTTCACCTTCACGTATAGCCTCTGCCGGCAATCGGTAGTTGTTATTCCTTAGGTAAGAAATGTCATTTTTTAAGAGATATCAAACTATTATCACAGCCATCGTCCTTTTGTTTGTTTCCCTGGTAGTCTTCTCTCTGTCCCTGAAGTCACCGAAGTCGGAGATGGCGATTTTCCGGAAGGTGGTTTTGGAGACGATAGCCCCCGTTGAGGGGGCCGTCAACTCGGCCTTCGGGTATGTGGGGGGGCTCTGGGAGCGGTACATTTTTCTTGTCGGGCTGGAAAAAGAAAACAGGGTGCTTACGGCGAGACTGTCTGCTCTCAAGGAAGAGTTGAATAGTTACCGTGAAAATGATCTTGAATATGAAAGACTGAGAAAATATATAGGACTGGAAAAGGTCATAGGCAGCCCGACTATTGCTGCCAAGGTGGTGGGGAGAAATCGGCCATCGGTGTTCAAGACAATATTAATCAACAGGGGTACGAAAGACGGAGTGAGTATCGATTGTCCCGTCGTGGCTGCCGAGGGTATCGCCGGCAGGGTTATTGAGGTTTCCTGGAACGTATCCAAGGTGCTTCTTCTTGTGGATTACAACAGCAATATCGATGCCCTTATACAGAGGAGCAGGGTACAGGGCATTCTGCAGGGCGACAGAGAAGGCGAGTGTGATCTGAAGTATGTTCAACGATCGGAAGAAGTGAAGGTGGGAGATGTCATCGTATCTTCGGGCCTTGCAGGCATTTTTCCTAAAGGGCTGCTTCTCGGCAGGGTTAGGAACGTTCAAAAAGAGAAGTCCGGACTGTTCCAGAGAATTAAGGTATCGACCGAAATTGATGTGACGAAACTTGAAGAGATGCTGGTCATCCTGAAGGAGAAAGGAGGCAGTGGATGATATATTATCTGCTGTTGCCCATCTTTTCGGTTCTACTTCTTGCACTTCAGACGAGCCTCTTCGACCTTCTCTTTTTCGGAAAAATTGGAGTAGAGGTTTCCCTCGTCGTGGTTGTCTATGCCGGATTCAAGCTGGATATGGCGAAGGGAGGCGTACTTTCCTTTGTTCTTGGCTTCTTTCTCGATTGCATAACAAGTGTGGTTCCGGGACTTTTCGTTTTTATCTACCTCTTTGTTTTCTTTATATCGAAAATAGCCTCCTTCAGGATCTACGCGGAGGGGATACTATTTGTTATGGGTTTCACTTTCCTCTGTGCACTAAGCGAAGGCGTTATTATCGTTGCCGTTTATAAGACACTCTATGGAATAAACATCTTCCACGATATATCGAGTATTTTTTTACCACAGGCACTTGTTGTTGGTATAATAAGCCCGGCCCTTTTTTCTTTATTTAACCGACTTGAGGTTTTCATAAATGCTGGAGAAACAAAATCGTCTGACCGATTATGATCCGGGCAAATTCAAGAGAAAGTTTAATGTGCTGCTGTGGCTTGTTTCATTCGCTTTTTTCCTCCTCATCTCGAGGCTGTGGTATCTTCAGGTAATCAAAGGGGATGATCTCAGGCAGCGTTCAGAGAACAACAGGATTCGCATCCAAGAGGTTAAATCCCTGAGGGGGCTGATATATGATACCAGGGGAACTATTCTCGTTGATAATCAACCCTCCTTTGATGTTTCGCTTATTCCTGAGGATACAAAAGATATTCTGGGTGTCATAAAAAGATTTGCCAGTCTCTGTGATCTGGATGGCGTGGACCTGGCAAAGAAGCTGTCCACTACCAAATTCAGAAAACCTTTTGTTCCCATTAAAATTGACAGGGATATAGGGAGAGATAAGCTTGCCATCGTCGAGACAAACTCATTGAATCTCCCGGGCCTGGTAGTTGATGTCGTTCCCGTCAGAAAATATGTCTTCGGTGAAGAAATAGCACATGTGCTCGGTTACGTCGGAGAGATCAGTGCGGGAGAGCTGGGGGATGATTACTATAAAGATTATAGGTCTGATGACATAGTTGGTAAATACGGTATCGAACGATACCTCGACAGGTACCTGAAGGGGGTAAGTGGCGGAGAGCAGGTTGAGGTAAATGTGCAGGGAAGAAAGCTAAACGTACTGGGGAGGGTGGAACCGGTCCCCGGTTTGAATGTTACCCTCACTCTCGATGCACGTCTCCAGAAGATTTGCTGGGATGCCTTTACTGAAAAGGCAGGTACGGTGATTGTCATGGACCCCCGTGATGGTTCGCTCCTCTCGGTGGTCAGCAAACCATCTTTTGACCCCAATCTCTTCAACAGGGGGATCTCGGAAGAAATCTGGGGATCCTTATCGAAAGATGAGCTATGCCCCATGCAGAACAGATCAATTTCGGGACAATATCCCCCGGGTTCCACCTATAAGCTGTTTGTAGCCGCAGCAGCTCTTGAAGACGGATTGATAACAGCAAATACGAAGATCGACTGCAACGGCACCTTCGATATGGGTAATCGAACTTTCAGATGTTGGAAAAAAACCGGCCATGGCTCGGTTGATTTGCACCGTGCAATTGTGGAATCCTGCGATGTATATTTCTATCACCTCGGGGAAATGCTCGGTGTGGAAAAACTGGCGCATTATTCTAAAAGATTTGGATTTGGTTCAAAGACGTTTATAGAACTCCATGGAGAAAAAAGTGGGTTAGTTCCCACAAAGCGGTGGAAGCGTGAAAGGTTTAAAGAACCCTGGCAGGGGGGGGAGACTATCTCGCTTTCGATCGGTCAAGGATTTTTCCTCGTCACCCCTTTGCAACTGATACGAGCCTACTCGGCGATAGCAAATGGAGGAGTACTCTACAAACCAAGACTGATAAAGAGGATAGTGACTGCAGAGGGGGATATCGTCAGGGAGTTTTTAACGGAGAGGGAATCAACAATACCGCTTCACAAAAAAACCCTGGAGATACTGAAATATGCCCTGTGGGGGGCCGTCAATGAGGAACATGGCACGGGTTGGGTCCTCAAGAGGAAAGAGCGGGATGTTTCGGGAAAGACCGGGACGGCCCAGGTTGTGGGAATGCCCGAGGATGAAGAAGAAAAAGAAAGAGAAGTTCCTTACAAATTAAGGGATCATGCCCTTTTTGTATGCTACGCGCCACGCACGAATCCTGAAGTTGCTGTTTTAGTGGTTGTTGAACATGGGGGGCATGGCGGTTCAACGGCTGCCCCGATAGCACGCAGAATTGTCGATGGGTACTTTGAGCTTAAAGCTCATGATGCCGGTCTTATGGTCCAATCCACACTAGATGTTTCTCCGGTGTCAGGTATTTCCGGTCGGGATGGTACATAATTGTGAAGATCGATCGCAGACTGTTTGTCAATTTTGATTGGATACTCCTGGTCATCGTTATGGCGATAAGCGGCCTGGGGTTGTTAAATCTTTATAGTGCGGGGTTTAACCTTGCCAGCAGCAGGGGAGAACCGCTCTATATCAAGCAGATCTACTGGATATTGATGGGTCTGATGCTTATGATAGCAGCTTTCAGCATAGATTATCATATTATTATCAGACATGCCTATACCATACATGCCATATCCCTTCTCCTCCTCTTTCTGGTTTTTTTCCTCGGGGATATAACTCACGGTTCTCAAAGATGGTTGGTCTTTTACGGTTTTTCCTTTCAACCCTCGGAGCTGGTCAAGCTGACGATGATTATTGCCCTTGCGAGGTTTTACAAAGATAATCAGATTGACGAGGGTTATTATCTGAGAAATACCTTGATTCTCCTCTTTATCATAATGGTGCCCTTTATGATGATAATGCAACAACCCGATCTCGGTACCTCTCTTTTTTTGGCACTCCTTTTTTTTACCCTGGTCTTTTTTATGGGGATCAGGAGGAATATTGTAATTTCCATTGCCGCGGTCTCATCGATACTGGCACCCCTTCTCTGGTTTATCATGAAGGATTACCAGAGGGAGCGCATCCTCTCCTTTTTGAATCCCGAGAGAGATCCCCTCGGATCGGGCTACCACATAATTCAATCAATTATTGCTATCGGTTCGGGAGGTTTCTTTGGAAAGGGGTATCTGAAGGGTACCCAGACGCAGTTAAAATTTCTGCCGGAGCAGCAAACGGACTTCGTGTTTTCAGTCTTTGCCGAGGAATGGGGTTTCCTCGGCGTGTTTGTCCTGATGTTTATTTTCCTGTCGCTCATCCTGTGGGGATTCAAGATTGCAAGAAACTCAAGGGATTTGCCCGGGACCCTGATAGCCTTCGGCGTCACCATGTTCATTTTTTGGGAAGTCTTTATCAATATCGGAATGGTCCTCGGTCTTTTTCCGGTTGTTGGGATTCCCCTGCCTTTCTTAAGTTACGGGGGGTCTTCGATGGTTATACTCTTGATTGGTATCGGCCTGTTGATGAATATAAGTATGAGAAGGTTTGTTTTGCACCCATGATTATCAGAAAATGTAAGGGAGATTATTGATGGTAAGCAGAAAAATAAAGATAAAGAAGGATGAAGACATCAAGGCATTTTTAGGAAAGGGCGCTGAATTCGAGGGAAAACTTGTTCTGACTGGTTCGGTAAGAATTGAAGGGAACTTCAAGGGCGAGGTGCTGGGAAACGGGACACTGATCATAGGAGATGGATCACTGGTGGAGGCGAATATTGACGTTGATAATATACTGATCTTTGGAGAGGTCAGAGGGAGTCTCAATATCAAGGAGAAAACGGAGATAACCTCTCAGGGAAGGCTTATGGGTCCATTGATAACAGCGACCCTTATAATACATGAGGGGGGCATTTTTGACGGTGATTGTCAAATGACGAAAACGGGGGACAGTTGATCTCAGATTGATTTATCCCGTCTCACGGACAACCAAGAATTTATCTCAAATACAAATCGGTTTTTTTGCCATAATTTTATGACCGCTGGTCAAAAAATACTTGACAATACGAGCTATGTATGCTTAGAACACCACGATTTTTTAGAGGCACCTTGATGTAGGAATTTACGATTTTTATTATTCGCATTCAGCGTGAGGTAGGGAAGCATGATAGACCTTAATTATACCATGTTAATCCAGATGGTAAATTTCCTTGTTTTAATCTTCATCCTTAATCTTCTCCTTTACAAACCCATTACAAAAATCATTGACGAAAGAAATAAGAAAATCGAGGATTCGAAAAGCGAAGTTGAGTCCCTTGATGAAAAGGCTGAGCTGAAGATTGCCGATTATGAGGAAAAGATGCGCCAGGCACGGCAGGAAGCGATGAGTCAGCGAAATGAGGTCAAGGACGAAGGAGAGGAAGCGGGTAAGAAGATAGCTGAGGGAGCAAGGGGTGAGATTTCAACCATGATTGAAGGTTTTAAGGTTACTCTGGCCAGTGAAAGGGAGGCGGCGAGGAACGTGTTAAGGGATCAATCGAAAAAGATCGCCGTGGAAATATCTGAAAAGGTATTGGGAAGGGGTGTGCAATGAAGAAGAAGCTATTTTTTATTTTCTTGATTCTCTTTGCCACCTCGGCACTTGCCTATGCGTCCGGTGGTGAGGCCGGAGGACACGACAGCCATAAGCTGATAGATTTCGGATGGAGATTTCTCAATTTTGCTGTATTGGTTTTCATCCTTTATAAACTTGGGGCCAAGGCAATCAGGGGCTTTTTCGTAGGAAATCGCGAGGCAGTCAATGTTTCCCTGGAAGAGGCGGAGAAGGCCAAGAAAGAGGCGCAGCAGAAATTGCAGGAGTGTATTGCAAGGGTGGGAAAGGCCTCTGAAGAAATAGGTGAAATGGCTGATCTGATAAAGGCTCAGGGTATAAGAGAAAAAGAAAAGATTATAGAAGATGCCAAGAGAAACGCCGAGAAGATGAAAGAAGATGCCAAGGCGAGAATCGATCAGGAGTTTAATAAGGCCGTCAACCAGCTAAGGGTAGAGGCGGCGGATATTTCGGTCCAAATGGCCGAAGATATTTTGGCGAAGAGCGTGAAGAATGAAGACCATGAAGCAATGGTCGAAAATTTTTTGAATAGGATGGTGAGCAAAAATTGATCGGAAGTGATATTGCAAAGCGATATGCAAAGGCGCTGTTTGAGATAGCACGGGGAGAGGAAAAAATCGAAGCGATCTATAGTGAGCTGAAAAGCTTTTCCTCGGTGCTGGAAGAAAATGAGAATCTAAGGGAATTTTTTGCAAATCCAATCTTTGACCAATTCGACAAGAAGGTCGTCATTACAGAAATCCTTGAGAAAATAAGTGTTTCCGTTATTACATCCAATTTCTTGAAGTTGCTCGTCGATAAGAAAAGAATCGATATTCTGGATGAAATCGAGGTGTGCTACGAGAAATATATGGATGATGCCTTGAATAAGGCGCGGGTAAGCTTGAAAACGGCCTTTCCGCTCTCGGATGCCTTGTCGGAGAAGATACAGAAACAGTTGGAGAGTCTCACAGGCAAGAACGTCGAGATGATTATTGATGAAGATCCATCGTTATTAGGTGGTGTTGTCATAGGTATAGGAGATACCCTTTACGATGGAAGTGTTAAGGCACAGCTGAGGAGTATAAGGGAACTCATAAGGGAGGAGATGTAAAGGATGGAAGCAATCAGGGCAGAGGAAATAACTCAGATAATTTCCAAGCAGATAAAGGAATATGAGAAGAAACTTGATGTCAGCGAGACGGGAACAGTTTTGTCAGTAGGTGACGGTATTGCAAGAGTCTACGGCGTGGAAAATGCAATGGCAATGGAGCTTTTGGAGTTCCCGGGCGGCATACTGGGTATGGTTCTCAATCTGGAAAGAGATAATGTTGGTGTTGCCATCCTTGGTGAAGATACGCATATCAAAGAGGGTGACATAGTAAAGAGAACGGGAAGAATCGCGCAGGTACCCGTGGGTGAAGCCTTACTCGGTCGAGTTATCGATGGTACAGGCGACCCCATTGACGGAAAGGGCCCTATCGAGACAACGGAGTTCCGAAGAATAGAAATGGTTGCACCCGGTGTTATCCAGAGGCAGCCTGTTAATCAGCCCATGTATACGGGGCTGAAGTCGATTGACGCCATGACACCTATCGGACGGGGACAGAGAGAACTTATTATCGGCGACCGCCAGATCGGTAAAACGGCAATCTGCGTTGACACGATCATACGACAGAAAGATACCGGGATTAAATGCATCTATGTGGCGATCGGCCAGAAAAAATCGACCGTCGCCCAGGTCGTCGAGGCATTGAGAAAATATGACGCCATGGATTATACCTGTGTTGTATCCGCCTGTGCGAGTGATCCGGGAACGCTGCAGTATATTTCTGCCTTTGCCGGTTGCAGTATCGGAGAGTATTTCAGGGATAACGGACAGGATGCACTGATTATATATGACGACCTTTCTAAACAGGCCGTTGCCTACAGGCAGATATCGCTTCTTTTGAGAAGGCCTCCGGGACGTGAAGCCTATCCCGGCGACATCTTTTATAACCACTCACGCCTGCTCGAAAGGGCCGCACGAGTGAGCGAAGATCTTGGCAGCGGATCCCTTACGGCACTGCCGATTATTGAAACCCAGGCCGGTGACGTCTCAGCCTTCATTCCGACTAACGTTATTTCAATTACTGACGGTCAGGTATTCCTCGAGCCCGATCTCTTCTTCTCCGGTGTCAGGCCCGCTATTAACGTCGGTATCTCCGTCTCTCGAGTCGGTGGTGCGGCGCAAGTGAAGGCGATGAAACAGGTGGCGGGAACAATGAAGCTAGACCTTGCTCAGTATCGCGAGCTTGCTTCATTTGCACAGTTCGGGAGTGATCTTGACAAGGCAACCCAGGCGCAGCTCGACAGGGGTGTGCGATTGGTGGAGATGTTAAAGCAACCCCAGTATGTACCCATGTCTCTCGGCGAGGAAGTGGTTGTTTTATACGCCGGTGTCAGAGGATATATTGATAAATATCCCGTGGAAAGCCTGAAGAGTTATGAAAGTCAGATGCTCAGTTACGTGACCAGTAAATACCCAGAGATATTGAAAGAAATTGATGATAAGCAGATATTGAGTCCGGAGTTGGATGAAAAAATGGGTAATATGTTGACTGAGTTTGATTCAGTATTTGCCGCTGAGTAGAGAGCTGACTATCGTTGCACTGGATAAAGAGGTACTTTTTTAATGGCTGAATCCTTAAGAGATATTAAACGGCAGACCCAGGCTGTAGAAAAAACAAAGCAGATTACCAGGGCCATGAACATGGTAGCTGCGTCGAAGCTGAAAACTGCCCAGACGCGAATGGAAAACTTCAGGCCCTATGCGAAAAAGATCATGGAAGTCCTGAACAGTCTTGCCCGCAGGGTCAATACAGAGTCAAATCCGCTTTTGACCGTCAGAGAGGCGAAAAAAGTAAGGGTCATCATGATGACCTCCGACAGAGGCCTCTGCGGAGGTTTCAATACCAATACAATCAAAGCCGTTGAAGGTTTCATAAAATACAGGACCGGCCAGGGCCAGGAAGTATCGCTCATTACCGTCGGAAAGAAGGGGAGAGATTTCTTCAGAAAGAAGGCGACAATCATTGACCAGCGCGTCGATGTGCTGAATAGTTTTGATATGAGCCTTGCTCAGGCGATAGGCGAGGAAGTTATTCCTTCCTTTATCAATGAAGAGTACGATGAACTATATATTGCCTATAATGAATTTAAAAATGTCTCGCAACAACGGCCTGTTATCACAAGGCTTCTTCCCGTTGGATCGATCGAGCCGGAGAAAGAAGAAGCAGAGGTATACGGCGATTACGTATACGAACCATCGGAAGAAGAGCTGCTTGCCCAGATTATTCCCATGTATCTGAGGGTTCTCATCTACAGGGGGCTTCTGGAGACCTCGGCAGGCGAACATGGCGCGAGAATGGCAGCAATGGATAACGCAACGAATAACTGTAAAGAGATGATAGAGACGCTCACCCTCAAGTATAATAAGGCGCGGCAGGCGGCAATCACGGCAGAACTCATGGATATTGTGGGCGGAACAGAGGCATTATCAAAGGGATAAAAACCCCGTGAGGGTTAGGATTTATAGAGAGAAATACCGGACAAACCATATAAGGAGATAAGAATGAACGTAGGAAGGATTGTACAGGTAATCGGCCCCGTTGTGGACGTAGAGTTTGAAGAAGGTCAACTTCCCAGTATTAGGAATGCTATTACGATATCTAACCCTGCGATCAATGACGTAGAAGACAATCTCATCATAGAGGTTGCACAGCACCTCGGAGATAGTGTGGTGCGATGTATAGCGATGGATATTACCGACGGCCTGGTAAGGGGTATGCCGGTTAAAGATACAGGTGGTCCTATCACGGTTCCTGTAGGAAAATCGTGTCTCGGAAGGATCCTTAACGTGGTCGGAAGACCCGTTGACGGACTGGGACCTGTCGATATGACCACAACGGCATCAATCCACCGTGCGGCACCATCATTTCTGGAACAGGATACAAGTGTCCATGTTCTTGAAACAGGTGTGAAGGTTATTGATCTGCTCGTGCCCTTCCCCAGAGGAGGCAAGATGGGAATGTTTGGTGGAGCCGGAGTCGGTAAGACAGTCGTTATGATGGAAATGATTCATAACATTGCCATGCATCATGGCGGAATCTCCGTTTTTGCCGGTGTTGGCGAAAGGACCCGTGAGGGAAATGACCTCTATCTGGAAATGAAAGAGTCAGGCGTTATCGCTCAGGCTGCCCTCATTTACGGTCAGATGACAGAACCTCCGGGAGCACGTGCCCGTGTCGCCCTGACCGCTCTCGCAGTGGCTGAATATTTCAGAGATGAAGAAGGGCAGGACGTGCTGCTCTTTGTCGATAATATATTCAGGTTTACTCAGGCAGGTTCAGAAGTTTCGGCACTCCTTGGAAGAATGCCCTCTGCCGTCGGATATCAACCTACGCTGGCCACTGACCTTGGCGAGCTGCAGGAGCGGATTACCTCCACAAACAAGGGCTCGATTACGGCCGTTCAGTGTGTCTATGTGCCCGCCGACGACCTCACCGACCCCGCACCGGCAACGACCTTTGCCCACCTTGATGGTACCGTCGTTCTCTCCCGTCCAATTGCGGAGCTTGGTATCTATCCTGCTGTCGATCCACTCGATTCAACATCGCGTATCCTTGATCCGAATGTTATCGGTGAAGAGCATTATCAGACTTCGCGGGAGGTACAGATTATCCTTCAGAAGTATAAAGACCTTCAGGATATTATCGCTATTCTCGGTATGGACGAGCTTTCCGAGGAGGATAAACTCACGGTGAGCAGGGCGAGAAAGATCCAGAGATTCCTGTCGCAGCCCTTCTTTGTGGCCGCACAGTTTACCGGTACGGACGGCAAATTTGTTTCAGTCCAGGACACGGTAAAGGGATTCAAGGAGATACTTGAAGGAAAGCATGATGATCTGCCTGAGCAGGCCTTCTACATGGTGGGAGGAATAGAAGAGGTGATTGAAAAAGCCAAGAGGCTTGAAGCTGAATAATAACGTTGAGTCGGAGGGGTAATGACTCATGGCTGAAGAATTGATGTTGGAAATTGTTACACCTGAGGAACTGGCCTTTAGCGATAAGGTTGAAGAAGTGACGGTGCCCGGTTCGGAGGGTGAATTTGGCGTCTTAATCGGACACGTTCCGCTCCTAAGTGCAGTTAATTTTGGCGAGTTGAATTATACGCAAAATAATAAAAAGAACTATTTAGCAATAGGTACCGGTTATGCGGAAGTGACGGATATTAAAGTAACCCTTCTTGTTGAATCTGCAGTGCCAGCCGATGAGATTGATGCTGAAGAGGCGAGACGAGAGAAGGATGAGGCGGAAGCTGAACTTTCCAAGATAGGAAAAGATGATCCTGATTTTCAGAAGGTGAGTGATGCCCTGACAAGAGCAGAAGTAAAGCTTAAAGTAGCAGAGAAATTATGAGTTAAATAATACCCCGTGCATTAAGATCTGATAATTTCATTAAGGGGTTGCTATTATAAAAACAATGTGATTCAAGCCAAGGAGTTGATCTCGCTTGGCTTGTTTTTTTATGATGTACATTAGGAGTCAATTTATGAAGAATACAAGAGGTTTTTTTGTAAGTATTCTTATTATAATGGTATTGATCTTTGCCTGTCTGTTTTTCCTGGCTGATCCCGCGGTGGCAAGTGCGGGCGGAGAGGCGGCGGGACATCATGGAGCTAATATCGGTGAGATATTGCCGGTATGGACGATAATCCCCTTTGCAGGGATATTGCTGTCGATAGCCCTGTTCCCCCTGTTATTACCTCATTTCTGGCATAATAATTTTGGAAAGGTTTCAGCTTTCTGGTCACTGCTCTTTGCGATACCCTTTCTCTATGCATACCACATGGAGGCGTTTCATCAGATTATACATATCTATCTGATCGACTATATACCCTTTATTATTCTCCTCTGGGGTTTGTTTACCATTGCCGGCGGAATTGTTGTCAGCGGTTCTCTCAAGGGAACGCCGACACTAAATACGATTATGTTACTGATAGGTACCATATTGGCATCATGGGTGGGTACCACGGGTGCAGCGATGGTAATGATCCGACCCGTATTAAGGGCAAACGCGGAGAGGGTAAAAAAGGTTCATGTGGTTTGTTTCTTCATCTTTCTTGTGGCAAATATTGGTGGTTCTCTGACGCCGCTCGGTGACCCGCCGCTTTTTTTGGGATTTCTCCATAATGTACCATTCTTCTGGGTAACAAAGGCGATTCTTCCCCATATGCTGGCTGCTGCGGCAATTCTTCTTGTTATGTTCTTTTTCGTGGATACATACTATTACAGAAAAGAAAAGAATAAGGTAAAAACTGTGAGTGAGGTCAAGGAGAAAAAAGTACCCTTAAAGATCAAGGGGTTGCATAATCTTATCTTTCTTGTCGGAGTAGTGAGTCTGGTTCTGGTAAGCGGTTATTGGAAAGCGGGTCATTTCAATATAATGGGAGTAGAGATGCATTACCAGAATCTCTTGAGAGATGTCGGTATTATAGTCATGGGTGCGCTTTCTCTTGTTTTTACCTCGAATGATCTCAGAGAGGCAAATGATTTCAGCTGGTTTCCCATTATTGAAGTGGCAAAGCTCTTTGCAGGTATATTCATGACGATTATCCCCGCTCTGGCCATATTGAAGGCGGGGAGCAACGGTGCACTCGCCGGCCTTGTTGCGATGGTAAAGGACCCTGTACATTATTTCTGGGTGACGGGAGCGCTCTCCTCATTTCTTGATAACGCCCCTACCTACCTTACCTTTTTCAATTTGGCTTTGGGGAAACTCGGTCTCAGCGAGGCGGCAGTTCCGGCAGCACTGGCTGCGGGTACGATAACGGAAAATCCGGCATTTATAACCTTTCTCAAGGCCATCTCTGCAGGTGCTGTATTTATGGGGGCGAACACCTACATAGGAAACGCACCCAATTTTATGGTCAAGTCGATAGCCGAAGAGACGGGAATCAATATGCCGAGTTTCTTCGGGTACATGATTAAATATTCTATTCCCATACTTATCCCTGTCTTTATCATTGTTACACTGGTATTTTTCTGAGGTGTGAAGATTGAACTGAGGGGGAAAGTGGATAGCATATAGATTGGGGGAATGTGGGAATGATTAAAAAGTACAATGAAGTTGTCCTTGAAGGGGCCTTGGACCTGATACGGGGATTTGTCATAGGATTCCTCGAGGGAAGCAAGATAGAGGGTGAAGCCATCTTTAACGAGGACCATCATATAGAGAAAGAAGGAGCCTTTGGGCAACTTATGCGTCTCGTCGGAATCAGAGGCGATCAGGTCCATCTCATAGTCGGTGCGGGCTTTTATGAATTACTGAGTGAAGCATTAAAGAAAAGACAACAAGAGATCAACATTACAACAGTCTCAGTCAAGGAAATCAGCATGGCCTACTTCGACTTCACCTATAAGGCCTTTACGAGGGAATTGGAGAGCGAGCTGAAAGAAATGTTCGGTGCAATCTCCAGAGATCCTGAGGGGCTTCACATGGAAGCGGGCTATAAACCGGAAGAGGAGATCAGGCCCGAGGGTAAGGGGGTTGAAACCTATGCACCCCTCCACGAATATCAGTTAAATGCAACCGGCAGAATTCACGGTCCCGTTAAGGATGTGATCGATTTTTATGGCGTTGTCGAACATTATGACATGGTTGAGCTGGGAACCATAAAGATCGAATATGTAGATTAGGGAAAAACACGGACGAATTATGAAGGCCCCTGAAGGGTGTTGCCCCAGGGGGCCTTTTCTATTGATATAACCTGCCAGATTACGACTTGATACCCGATGCAAATACCCAGGAGGTGCAGTACGAGGGGATGAATGTCCTCGAAAATTTGACATCGGAGAGAAACTTTGTAAGAAGGCGTTTCGTAAGCTCAAGAGTTTCCTTGTCATGTTCAGAGCAGCACTGGACAGATACCACACCACCCTGTTTCAGATCGGAAATTACTTTCGTGAAGAGATCGGTCAAAAAGATTTCGCGGTCCATCTCGATGAACGCCTCGGGATGCATGGTTAAATCATAAATTATAGCATCAAATTGATGCGTGCCATCAAGGTAGTTGAAGACATCATCGTTTTTGACCTCGCATCTGCCGTCGTCAAAGGCGTCATGACATATGCATGTAAGATGAGTCTTGCAGGCCTTTACAACTGCATCATCAATATCAATGAGGGTAACCTTTCTTGCTCCCTGTTTTAGGAGCTCCCATAGTACACCCCCGTCTCCCCCTCCAAGAACTGCTATATGATCAAGTGGAATCTTGGCATCGATGAGGGGTGTGGTCATGCTTGTGTTATAGAGGTATGCGTCATATTCTGAAATCTGCAGGTCATTATCAAGGAAGAGCATTCTTCCGAATGTTTCATTTTCGATGATTCTGATATCCTGATATGTGGATACCTTGTTGTATATTTCCTTTTCTATGTGGTATCTGATGTCATAACCCGCTGAACTCGTATCATCAGTTATCCAGTTTGTGTCTGTTACCTCGATCGGATTTCCCCTCGATAACACGGCGATTCTTGTGGTGGAAGGCTCCAATTTATCCTTCAAATAATCCAGTATCCTTGCAGATGCCGGGCCGCGAGAACAGGTATAGATATCTATTGAGGCATGACGCGCCTCGGGATAAGTATGAATTGCCACATGAGATTCACTGACAACAGCAATGGATGTAACGCCAATCGGTTCATACCTGTGACTGCTCAGGCTTATGAGTTCTACGTCGCTTGCAAGTATACTGTCCCGGAGAATTCTTTCTATCTCATCAACATTGTTCAGTATATCCTTTGAACAGTTGAAAAATTCTGCGACGTGTTGTGTTCCCGCTGGTTTCATAACCCGACCTCCCGTGGTAAAAATATTTGAGGGGTGCGCCTCTTTGCGACATACGCAGCTACCTTTCATAAAGGCAGATGGAGCAAATATAGTCCGTAGACAGGCGTGCATCTTATATAAAATAATGGTTTCTGCTGTCAAGAAAAATGAAGATATATAAAGTACTAATGCCTACGTTTCAATTTATTACTGTATTATGAGGCCGTTTTTTATGGGTCTTGACAAGAGAGACAGTCATATGTTACATGTAACCAAGATATAATGTTACAAGCAACGGGGAGAGGCCGGATGGGTACGGAAAAGGAACGATTGAGGAGATGGAGGGAAAAGAACAGGGCTAATGGTAAGAAATCCTACACTATAATGCTATCGAGAGAAGCACAGTATGTTCTTAAAGGGGAGAAGGAACGCTCTGATGCCACCTACTCATCCATAATTGAGAGGGCACTTTTACGGCTTAGAAGCATTTCGATAACTGAACTAAAAGAGGGAGAAAGGAGCGTTGCAAGTAACGAATATGGCGTAGCAAGAAACGTAACAAGTAACGATCAAGCCGGAGGCACTCGGCTGCTCATTGATGATGAAGTGGCAATGAAAGGCTTCGGGAGCACAAAAGAATACGGGATTGGAAAAATTGAAGATAATAGAGAGGAGTTGCGCAATGGATTAATACCGAGACTTCTAAAAATGTCGAAGAGAAGAAAATTCAGATTTAAAAAATAGAGAATTTGCAATAAAAGGAAAACGGATTCCGCCGATTTCTGAGAGTTCAGTGGGCTCGGAAAAGAAGAAGGATTCATTGATAAGAGGAAAATGAGAGGCAGGACTTCGGAGACCATCAATCGCTATCGGTAACAGAGGATCAAATAAGTAAAATCTTCAAGAAATTATCGTACCTTCACCTGATCAAAAATCAGGAATTCCACTACCACAAAATCAGGTATTCCCCGATAGGAAAAAGGTCCTCTTGCGCTTAGAAGTGCTCTAGATTTGGAGGGAGTCAGGCCTGAGAAACAAGGGCTGATATCGATACATATATAGTCAGTGAAAGAATCAAATACTCATATCCTTTTAAATGGCACTGTTACAAGAATAGATGAAAAACACCGTGTTTAAATTCGGTTCCGAAATGTAAATATAGTCGGCCATAGATACTTATAAAACTGATTGAACTGAACAGCGAGCGCATACCCCGTTGCTTGCGGCGGGGAATGCGAGCGAATAAAAAATAAACATTTTCCTTAACAGTCGGAGATTCCCCGCAACTTGTTGCGGGGAGCTTCAACGTTTATGCCCCCTTCAATGAAGGGAAGAAAAACAGGAAAAAATATACAGGACAGAGACTCAGTAAGGGAAATCGAGAGGTATGAGATATGGAAAAGTTTTTTAATCCCCATTCGGTTGCTGTAATAGGTGCATCCAATTCTCCCTTTAATCTTGGAGCCACGATATGTAACATCCTAAAACATATTGATTTTAAGGGAAGTGTTTATGCGATTAACAGAAAGTGAGAATCGATTGGTGATACCCCCGGTTTTTCGAGTGTGCTCGACATAGCTGAGAAAGTAGACCTTGCCGTTGTGATTATCGCGGCGAGGCATGTGCCGGATACTGTAAGGGAATGCGGTGAAAAGGGGATAAAAAATATCATAATTCAGAGTGCAGGGTTTGATGAAGGCGGGCCAGACGGGAAAGTTCTTCAAAAGGAGCTCGATGAAGTGTCGAGGCACTACGGCATTCGATATATGGGGCCGAACTGTCTCGGCGTCTTGAATACATACAGTAAATTTTGCTGTTTTTTCGGCATTGTTCCGGGCATGTATGATGACGTGTTTGAAAAGACGGGAAACGTGTCCTACATTATACAGAGGCGGCGTTGGAGCTCTGGTAATAGATTCACTGCAGGCAGAGGTTTCAAAAATTAACAAGGTGGTAAGCATAGGAAATAAAGCCGACATCGACGAAGCGGATCTTATCGATTATTTCAAGGATGATAATAGTTCTGTTATCGGCATGTTTCTCGAGAATGTGCAGTGTGGACGCAAGCTCTTTGAAAAGGCAAAGGAAGTTGACAAGCCGATTCTCGTCTATAAGGTGGGGAGAACAAGTGAGGGCGCAAAGGCGGCCATGTCGCACACTGCAGGCATGGCGAACAACGATGCCATATTTGACAGTGCATGTAAGCAGGCGGGTATGATACGGCTTAGTTCGATAAGCGAGCTCTATTCACTGCCAAAGATGTTCACCTCTATGCCACCCTTAAAAGGAAAGAGGATTGCCGTGTTTACCAATTCAGGGGCCTTTGGTGGCATAGCAGCCGATTTTATCATCTCATCGGGTCTCGAGATGGCACACCTTTCGGGTGAAACAGAGGATAAATTGCGTAAAACGGGACAACTCTTTAACGCGTCGAACCCGATTGATGTAGGGCCGGGCCTCTCCAAACAGGCCTTTATCGATATATTCGACATCCTTCTTTCTTCCGGGGAGATTGATGGATTGCTCCCGATTCCCAATGTGTGGCAGGATGTTGTTATTGATTCGATAGTCGAGATCGTAAAATTATGCCAGGCTTACAAAAAACCGGCGGCAATTTATATACCGAATGCACCGGAGAGAATAATATCGATTAAAAATGATAGGCAGATTCCCGTATTTGAATCTCCCGAAGAGGCGGTACGCGCTCTTGAAGTCTCATACAGCTACCATAACTACCTGTTGAAGAAGGAGCTTTTGGCATGGAGGAAATATTACAAAGAGCGCGCGAAAGAGGACAGGAAGCTTCATCGAAACGTGGGTCAAGGCGTGTCATTGAGGCAGCAGGCCTTGTAGGATTGAAAGAAAGACAGCAGTTGCTGCCCTTATAGTTTCAGGGAATTCAACATGGTAGGTGATGAGCCCATTCGGGAAATAAGGACACTCCTTCACGAAAGAGAGCGCCTGCTTGGGCCTCTGTATTCTCAGGTAAGACTGATCTTCAATACCTCGAACATATCATTCACAAAGTGAAATCTGATATCCTTCTTTACATTACCGGGGACATCTTCGAGGTCCTTTTCGTTCCATTTGGGAAGAATTATCTCTTTAACACCCGCGCGATGGGCGGCCAGGACCTTCTCCTTGATGCCGCCGACGGGGAGTACAAGGCCCCGAAGGGTGATTTCACCTGTCATGGCAAGATTCTTCTTGATCTTTCTGTTTGTCAGAAGTGACGTTAGAGACGTTAACATGGTAACACCTGCCGAGGGTCCGTCTTTCGGGATGGCCCCGGCCGGTACATGGATGTGGATATCTACCTCGTCAAAAAAGTCCTTTTGAACACCAATCTTTTCTGCATTTGTGCGGATAAAGCTGAGCGCAGCCGTGGCAGATTCCTTCATTACATCTCCGAGCTGCCCCGTCAGCGTTAGACTTGCTTTGCCCTTCATTGCTGTCGCCTCGATAAAGAGAAGCTCACCTCCTGCCTGGGTCCATGCGAGACCCATGGCAACGCCCGGTATTGATGTCCTGGCACTCATCTCTGAAATTACCCGAACCGGTCCCAGGTATTTCGGCACATCTTTAATGGTGATTGAAATAGATTTGATTTTGCCCTGGGCGATCATGCTAGCCACTCCCCGGCATATTGCGGCGATTTCCCTCTCAAGGTTTCTGACACCTGCTTCCCTGGTATATCCGGATGCAATCAGCTTGAGCGCACCCTTTGTGAAGGAAATATGCCTTTTTTTCAATCCATTTGCATCAATCTGTTTAGGTATGAGATACCGTTTCGCAATCATTATCTTTTCTTCCAGGGTGTAGCCCGGAAGCTCAATGACCTCCATTCTGTCACGAAGTGCGGGAGGAGTGGTGTCCAGAATATTGGCAGTGGTTATAAACATTACATGAGAAAGGTCAAAGGGCACATCGAGATAATGATCCATGAAAGAAAAATTCTGTTCAGGATCGAGTACCTCGAGGAGTGCCGAGGAGGGATCGCCGCGAAAATCACTGCCCACCTTGTCAATTTCGTCGAGCATAAAAACGGGATTGTTAGACCCCGCCCTCCTGATTCCCTGTATGATTCGGCCAGGGAGGGCTCCTATATAGGTTCGGCGGTGTCCGCGTATCTCCGCTTCATCACGAACTCCCCCGAGGGACATGCGAATGAATTTTCGTCCAAGTGCCCGCGCTATTGACTGCCCCATGGATGTTTTCCCCGTGCCCGGAGGGCCCGCGAAGCAGAGTATGGGACCCCTGGAATCGGGTTTCAATTTTCTCACGGCGAGATATTCTATCATTCGTTTTTTCGCCTTTTCCAGGCCATAGTGGTCTTCATCAAGGACATTTTGCGCCTTTTTTATATCCAGGTTGTCTTCAGTGCTTATATCCCAGGGGATCTCCGTAATCCAGTCCAGATAGGTCGTTACGACGGTGTATTCCGCCGATGAAGGATGCATTCGAGACAGCCTGTCGAGTTCCCTCTCTGCTTCTTTTCGTGCCTCTTCAGGCAGGTTTCTCTCCTCGATCTTTACCCGGTATTCCTCTACCTCAACCTTCGATTCGTCTTTCTCGCCGAGTTCATCTTTTATGGCGGCGAGCTGCTGCCTCAGGAAATACTCGCGCTGATTCTTGTCGATATCGTTTTTCACCTGTGACTGGATCTTGTTGCCAAGCTCCATGACTTCCACCTGGTGATTGACAAGCCTCGTCACCTCCTTCAATCGTTTCTTTACGTTTTGCAGTTTGAGAACCTTCTGCTTTTCCTCTATGGAGGCATTGATAATGGAGGCGATCATATCGGCTAATACCCCCGGCTCCGCGATAGACTTTGCTACAAGACTGAATTCCTGTGGCAGAAATGGCGAAAGATTTACAATCCTGTCGAAGAGCCCCACCAGGTTCGTCATCAGTGCTTCCGTTTCTATATCCTTGATTCCTTCATCCTCTATCGGTTCTGCCTTAACACGAATATAGGGGGTTCCCTCAAGAAATTCGGTGATTTTAAATCTTCCGATGCCCTGAAGGAGAAGCTGGGCCTTGTTGTCTTCCGGTTTTGCCATCTTCAGAATCATCGAGCTTGTCCCTATACCGAAAAGATCTTCCGGTTTTGCCTCAAGAGGAACCTTCTCTGATGTCACGATACCCACCAGCCTGTCCTTTGCCATGACTTCATCGATAAGGGAAATCGACTGGGGACCGTATACCTCTATCGGAAAGGTCATTGCGGGGAAGACGACGGCATTATAGATGGGAATTACAGGAAGGATATCGGGTATCTTAATATTCCGCAAATCTTCAGGTTTCTGATCTAACATCTTATCCCCCTTGCAAAGAATCGTTGTGCTCTTTTAATCCCCAGTCTGTGCTGAACGGCGAGTGCATTCCCCGCTTTATGCGGTGGGGTCAGCGAGCGAATAAAAAATACATTTTTCCTTAACAGTCGGAAGGTCCGCGCAATTTTTGCGGAGACCTTCAGTTTTCGGGAATAATGTCAGCTTGTCCGGATCGATATGTTTCGGACTCTCTCAGCGGGTAACTTTGCTAATCTGATGTGAAGAAGTCCCTCGGTTAATGTTGCCTCCACGTGTTTCCTGTCTATTGGCCAGGGGAGCGAGAGATTTCTTTCAAAATATCCGTAGGGTATCTCGGCGAGTCTGTACCGTGCGTTTCTGTTTATTATCTCTTCTTTCCTGATTCCGTAAATCTTGACGGTTTTGCGTCCGAGCTCGATTCGCACGTTTTCACGATTGACGCCTGCCAGTTCCGACAGAACCAAAAATTCATCATTCGTCTCATAGACATCAACCTGGGGTTTCCAGACACGCTGGCGACGCTTGTATGACATTGGGCTGATCATGTTAAACATTTCATCAAGTGTCTCCTGTAAATCGACGTCGATTTTCCCAACATCGTCTGCAAATCTGATCTTGATGTAATTCATGCTCGGCTCCTATGGATCGATACTTCTCATTGATAGGAAATTGGTTTTACAAGTTCAAATTATAGGGGAATAAGTCTCGCCTGTCAACGAGAGGATGGGGAAGGAACAGGCTACTCTATTATTACAATCGGGAGACGTCTGCTGTGCAGATTTTCTAAAGTATTTGCAGTCATCGTCTTATCCACTTTTTGATTTCGTCTTTTGTGGGAACCTTTCCCACCGATACCACCTCACCATCGACGATAACGGCAGGCGTACCCATGACGCCGTAATCGGCAATCTTCATGATATCCGTTACCTTGTCGATATTGGCCTCCACGCCCGACTCAACCACGGCCTCTTTGACGATGTTTTCTGTTTTCCGGCATTTCATGCAGCCCGGTCCCAGTACCTTGATTTCCATTTTATTTTCCTCTCTTCTAACAACTCTCCCTTTATTGATCATTAAAAGGGATGTGACGATAATGATATATGGCAGGGGATTTCAAAGCATCCCCGCTAGAACTATTCAAATATTTTTCATGCCTCATTTCTCTACGTTGCAATCAATCCATACAAAAGGCCGGCAATTGTGGAGAGTGTGATTACGATTCCACAAAATACCGCCGTCTTTTTGACGCCCATAACACTGCCTATGACGAGCATGTTCGGAAGAGATAATGCCGGTCCCGCAAGGAGGAGTGCAAGTGCCGGTCCCTTTCCCATTCCCGCCCCTATCAAGCCCTGCAGGATCGGAACTTCTGTAAGTGTCGCAAAATACATGAGGGCGCCGGAGATGGAGGCAATCAGATTGGCGCCGAGAGAATTGCCGCCTACCAACAGATGTATCCATTTATCAGGTATCAGTGCCGGATGTCCGGGACGTCCCAAGAGAAATCCTGCCACGAGAACCCCGGCGAAAAGGAGGGGGAAAATCTGCTTCATAAAGCTCCAGGTGGAATCCATCCATTCCACCAGTTCATCACGGGAGAACCATGATTTCAGCATGATCACAAGAATACCAAGCAATAGTGCCGTCACGAGCCACTTTGTCTTAAAGAGCATAATCCAGACCGTCGAGGCCTCAGAGGCGGGTCTCGCGAAAGCGGCAAAAACAAGGATGAGGACCATGGTGAGCATATATAATCCCTCCTTGGTGAGGGAACGCGTCGATTCCTCTTCCTGGGGGAGAAAAACCTGTCCTGGTGATCGTGCTGCATCATCCCTTCGAAAAATAAAGGCCATGAGAAGCCCCGTTATAATTGCGAAGACGATTGCTCCTAAAGCCCTGGCCACGCCCAGTTGCCACCCGAGGACCTTTGCCGTCAGAATAATCGCGAGGACATTGATCGCCGGTCCCGAGTAAAGAAAGGCCGTTGCCGGTCCGATACCAGCCCCTCGTTTGTAGATTCCTGCAAAGAGGGGAAGGACCGTACATGAGCAGACGGCAAGAATCGATCCGGAGACGGACGCAACGGAATAGGAGAGGATCTTTCGGGCCTCCGATCCGAAATACTTCAGGACCGATGCCTGTGAGACAAAGACGGCGATGGCACCGGCGATAAAAAAGGCCGGTATGAGGCAGGTCAGTACATGCTTTTTTGCGTATTCCTGGAGCATAAGGAATGCCTCCAGGCCGGAACGCCGTATTACCTGGTCGTCCCAGGGCATGAAATAGGCGGCGATAAATGCCGCAATAATAATAAGAAGCTTTATTCTTTCCTTCATTGCCCCATCTCTTAACGAATAATCGGTCGAAATAGAGTGTTACTCTATAGTGAAGGTAATCTGTTGATCGAAAAATTATCTCCTGCAGATTTTTTCACGATCGATCTCGGGCAGTTTCTCGACCAGTGTTCTGATTTCACTTACTTCGTTGAGCCAGCCCTTTAAATTCCCGAGCATCATCTCCGCATAGTCATTTCTTTTTCCATCGGCAAGCATATAGTTTACCCACAGTTTATCTTTTTGGTATGCAGCGAGTCCCGCTTCTTCGAGTACCTTGAGATGCTTTGAGACCGTAGGCTGGGCGATTCCTAGGGCGCATTCGAGTTCGCAGACGCACATTGATTCCCGCTCCAGCATTTTGATAATTTTTACACGGTTCGGATCTGATAATGCCTTCATAACTTTTACAAATTCTCTCATGACGTAACCTCGAGTATATTTCTAAATGGCAATATAGTGATTTATGCCTCCATGTCAAGTTTAAAATGAGAGTCAATTGAGGTTTTCTAGGGAAAGTACGGTGTTTCTCGGAGAATATTAATTGGCTTGTATAAAAAAATAGTTTCTGATATTGCCTCTATGAAACGCTGGCGGGTGTAGACGGTTGCTCCTGTTTCTAGCGAGAAAATTGTGTTGTTCTCTTATCCTGTTGACATGCTAACTCTTCTCTCGCCCCGAAAGCGAGAACAAGGGGGTTCATCCATCCTTTAAGTCTTAAACATTAAAATTACAATGTTCTAAATTA
>CAYSHT010000001.1:9065-23911 GCA_964430915.1 uncultured Syntrophaceae bacterium | reverse complement strand
TTAATAATAGTGTGGTGGAGCATATGAAGCAAAAAATCTTGATGTATGCGGCGAAATATCGAACCGCTGTATCCAGGTTCATGGCGGTTATATTGGTTGGAATTTTATTGATAAGCGATCATTCGTTCGGTCAGGAGGGCATATACGATCTTCTGTTTGAATTATGCGGAGTATTTCTGATTAGTGTATGCGTTTTCGGAAGACTGTGGTCTTCGGTCTATATGTCCGGACATAAGACGCATACAATGATTACCGAGGGTCCCTATTCTATAGTCAGGCATCCCCTCTATCTGTTCAGTTTTATTGGTACTGTCGGTGTTGGATTATTGACGGAAAACGTATTGATCCTCGGTGTTCTGTTTTTGCTTTTTCTCGGATACTATCCCCTCGTTATCTTAGCCGAAGAAGGGAAGTTGCTGAAGAAACATGGAGATAAATATGCGCGCTATATGAGACGAGTGCCACGATTTATACCGAAATTATCACTACTCGATGAACCCTCTTCGTTCAACGTAAAAACGATTACATACCGGAGGACGTTTTTAGAAACCATTTGGTTCATCTGGCTTTACATACCCCTTGAGATAATAGAACGGTTGCATAATATGGGGATTCTCCCCGTTCTCTTCAGGGTTCCCTAGTCAGGAATTACACAATCACGCTCTTCGTAAAGATAGCAAAGAAAGAATGAGCCCGCGCCCATCCATAGCCGCACGTATATTCCGATATTTTAAGGGATAAAAAAACCCCGGCCGAAGGCCGGGGTCCTTTTATAAAACGGGAAATGAAAGGTTATTCCTTATCCGTCATTTATTTCCCTCTAAGGGGAAGTGTTCCCCAAATGTCCTTGTAGATTTCATCCTGAATGTTGGTATCCCATACCTTTTTATACTTTCCACCCTTCATAACATAGAGCTCTTTAGCACTGATGCTGTTCAGGTTTTTCGTCATTGTCCCTACAACCTTAACGCTTTCATTGATGTGTCGTGCCATTATCCCGCGGTCAAGATTCGGGATAAAGTAGAACACATTGGCGGCGCCTTCCGAGAGCAATACGAATACACTTTCAGCCGCGATCACGGGGTCTTCCTTGCCAACCGGGCATGTCTTGCCCTGGGTTACGCAGTTGAAGCCCTGGATTGAACCTGTGAAAGAGGCGCCGATTGCCATCGCCGGGATTAATACAAACAGCATAACTAACATTATTGGTAACCATGATCTTTTCATTTTCTACCCTCCTCTGCTTTTTATGTTGCTTCCGTTAATATTTGAACTTCACCCCATAATTCTCTATTGGAAGAGAGCTCACCTCACCGCTATACCAGTTCGGGCATATCGTTCCGTCGCATCATCGCAATAAATGAGTCAGCACTATGAATGTGGATCTTGGAGAAAAGTTCTTGGAAATGTTTTCTGACAGGAAATCGGAATATCGGGCGTCATGATCACTTGACCATAAGTACTGCACCTGAAAATTCCGAAAATGTAAAATGAATGTGGAAAGTGAAAACGCTGTTGAATGAGTAACTGCTTTTCTTTTCAGAAATCGTTCTCAACCGAGGTATGTACAACGGTCTCTGTAAAAACGTGTTACTATCCAATATCGAATTATCTTCTTTAAAGAACCAATATTTCTTAATTATCCTTCCTTGATTCTTAGTATAAACATTAAAAACGAGATGTCAATAAAATTATCGATAAAAATCAGTTAAATAGACCGAATCGAATATATCGATAAATTACAGAAAAATAGTTAAATTATCAATTATAATAATTGGTTATGACTAAAAACAAGACCCTTTCTCGAAGGTAATCTTCGCTGGTTACAAGATGACTTTTTTAAACAGTGAGAAGGCAGCTTTCCTTCTCAAATATACGGAAATTGTTTTATGGGTATGGTAATTTTTGCAATAAACAGTTTGACATGAGGACATTATATATTATTTAATCCAAGTGCTTCATGTCACGGGGGAAAATCCAGAACCATTTAATTTATTCTTCAATAGCAATAAGGCCTCTCAGGAAGGTATCATGAATAAGTATATCAATTTTGTGTTACGTCATCCGATAGCTGTTTTGATTTTTCTTGCCCTGGCCACGATGATATTGACACCGGGAATGACGAGACTGGAGTTTGACAATTCCATCGAGTGCTTCATGCCTTTGAATGACCCGGATTACATCTATTACAATTCTGTGAAAGACCTGCACGGCGACAACGGCAGATTTGTCATAATGGCCGTTTCAAATGAGGACCTCTGGAGCCCGGAAACATTTCAAAAGATTGACGCTCTTCTTGTGGATCTTGAGGAATACGAGGAATTTAACGGCGAACGTGAAACTCGCAGAGTTGAGAGATTCGAAAAAATACTCTCGGGAGGTGACATACAATTCGGAGAAATGGTCTCAATCTTTGATGATGATCCTGGTTTCGCACGGTTTCTCCGCCGAAAGGTTGAAAAACTCTTTGGCACCATTGGTTATTTAAATGAGGGTCATCTGAAAAGACTCAAAAAAGAAATAATAAAGGCCCGTGACTTTAAAGAGTGTGAATTGATCGACGATATAATCTCCCCCCTAACGGCCAAGGATATATCGGGGGAAAATGATACACTCGAAACCTATGACCTTGTCGAGAAGGACAACGAAGGAAGGCGAATTCTTCCATCGTCACGAGAAGAATTCGATGGCTTCAGGCAAAAGCTCGAGAGAAACCCCGCCTTTGAGGAGGGGATTTATGCCCGGGACGGGGAAAGCGGAAAAATAACCGATTTTGCCATCGTCATCAAATTTGTCAATATGCTGGATCAGGACCCCATTGTCAGAGAGGTAAAGGAGATCATTGCTGGCCACGACGGTCTGGACATTACCCTCACCGGTGTGCCCGTCGTCAATATCTCGATGCACAACTATATGCAGAGTGATATGTTTATACTGACGCCAATCGTTTTGCTTGTCGTCATATTTGTATTCTATTTCAATTTCAGATCGGTGCGGGGTGTCATACTCCCCTTTTTCACGCTCGGCATGGCCGAACTCTGGCTCTTCGGATTTATGGGGTATTTAGGATATAAGATTACACCGCTTGGTATCTCCCTTCCACCGCTCATGATAGCCGTGGGGAGTTCCTATTCGATTCATATTCTCAATCAGTATTATGCCGATTTCGATATGATCAGCAAAGAGGGAAAGATGAAGGGACTGCTTCATTCCATGTCCCATATATCTTTGACGGTACTTCTCGCAGGGTTTACCACCTTCATCGCCTTTATAACGCTTACGACGAGTCGAATAGCTGCCGTTAGGGAATGGGGTTTTCTATCCGCTGTCGGGGTCGTCTTTGCAGTAGTGATATCAAGTTCGCTGATACCAGCATGTCTGAAGCTCATGCCTCACAAAATACCTTCTCTTTTACGCGGAAAAGACCAGGTGCTCAAAAAGACTATTGTTGACAGAATCGTTCTCCTCTTTACAAAAGGGGCCATTATTCACCATCGCAAGGTATTGGCGGTAGTCGTCCTGCTTTTGGCGATATCTCTGGTTGGAATATCAAAACTCGAAGTGGAGACAACCTTTCTGAGCTATTTTAAGGATAGTGACCCGGTCAGAAAAGACGGCTCTTTTATCGGTGAAAAATTCGGAGGTGGTGTGGGATTTAATATTCTGATCGATACGGGAGAGGTCGACGGCGTGAAGAGCCCCCAGTTTCTCGCCATGGTTGAAGACCTGAGGGAGTGGCTGGTAACTGATGAGAATGATGATCTGAATATAGGGAGGACCGATTCATTTACGGACCTGATCAAGACCATGCACATGGCCATGAATAATGATGATAGTGCCATGTTTAAAATACCAGAGGCTAAGAGCGATATCGCCGACTACCTCGAAATATACTCAGGCGATGATGAAGATTCTGACGGGAGGTTTGACGAATTTGAACCCTTTGTCGATTTCGATTTCCAGACGCTGAATCTCCTGACCCGTATGCATGGGAAACGGGATCTCCTTCTCGGCACGGCGGTTACGAAGCATACGGTAAAATCCATATCGGACTATCTGGACGAACATCTGCTAGACTCTTATTCGTACAGGATTACCGGATTTCCCACGATGGAGATAAAACTGGTCAATTATGTGATTACGGGGCAATTACAGAGCCTCCTCTATTCCCTGATTGTCGTCGGCATTATCGTTGCCCTCCTTTTCAATCATTTGAAAGTCGGGCCCCTGGCCCTCATTCCGATGAGCGTTGCCGTTATTATCAACTTCGGTATCATGGGGTGGCTCGGTGTAAAACTCGATATGGCGACATCGATTATCGCCGCAGTCACTATCGGTATCGGTGTGGACGATACCATCCATTTCCTGAATACCTTCAGATACAACAGGGCAAGGGGCTACAGCGTCGACGAGACAATCGCCCGGACCTCTGCCGTATCCGGAAAGGCCATAGTCTTCACCTCTCTCGCTCTCATATTGGGCCATCTCGTCCTGATCCAATCCAACTTCATTCCCATCATATTATTCGGTGTCCTGATGGCGGGCACGATGATTGCCACAACCATAGGAGCACTTCTCGTACTTCCCTCGGTGATCAAATTTACTGCAATTGATCTTGACATATACGAGCCCAAAACAGCGGTGGGAAGATATTTGAACATGGGGAAGATCTTCGGCCTGGAGCAGGAGGAGCAGTAGGCGGAAACTTCTCCTTCAGGAAAAAAGGCTTAAGAATTATAGAACAATATATCGACATGCGTTGTATCTGAAGAAATTTACCCTTTACTATTATTGCATGGCTCGATTACAATAAGGAATAAAGTCATCCATACTGGCCACGAAACCTCCTCCGGAAACACTCTGCCTTTGACCGGGAGCGCACCCGCAAGCCCAGCCTTGTAGGCGGGGTAAGGGGCGCAATATAAAACAAGCATATTCCTTACCGGGAAGCCCCGCCCTGTGGGTGGGGAGCTTCACATCATCCTAAACGCAAAGATTGACGACTGTATCGAAAGTGTGCGGTGAGACGATGAAAGAGAAACCATCGCCTAATCGGCTGATACATGAAAAAAGCCCCTATCTGCGACAGCATGCGTATAATCCCGTCGAATGGTACCCCTGGGGAGAAGAGGCATTTGAGAGGGCCAGGAAAGAAGATAAACCCATTTTTCTTTCCATCGGGTATTCAACGTGTCACTGGTGTCATGTGATGGCCCATGAATCATTCGAGAATCCCGATGTCGCCCATTTAATGAATGCCTTTTTTGTCAATGTAAAGGTGGACCGTGAAGAGCGCCCCGACATTGATAAGATATACATGACGGTCTCCCAGATAATGACGGGGAGCGGGGGATGGCCCCTCACTATAATCATGACCCCGGATAAGAGACCCTTTTTTGCGGGAACCTATATACCCCGGGAAAATCGCTTCGGCAGGCCCGGCATGATGGAACTTCTCCCCAGAATCAACGAGATATGGAAGACCCGAAGAAATGAGGTAATCGAGAGTGCCGGTCAGATTGTGGCAGAGCTTAAATCGAGGTCGGAGGAGCTTGAAAAGGGAACCCCGGAAAAAGGTATCCTCGCCTCGGCCTTCGATCAGCTGGCGGGACTCTTTGACGATGTAAATGGCGGTTTTGGCCGTGCACCCAAATTTCCCTCTCCCCAGAATCTGATTTTTCTCCTCCGATACTGGAAGAGAAGCGGGAATGCACATGCCCTTCATATGGTGGAAAAAACTCTTCAGGCAATGCGGCGGGGCGGAATATACGATCATGTGGGATTCGGATTTCACCGATATTCCGTCGATGAGAAATGGTTTCTGCCCCACTTTGAAAAAATGCTCTACGATCAGGCCATGCTCTCATTTGTGTATGTCGAGGCATATCAGGCAACGGGCAGGAAAGAATATGAAAGAACGGCACGGGAGATCTTCAGCTACGTGACGGATCGCATGACCGCTCCTATGGGAGGGTTTTACTCTGCCGAGGATGCCGATAGCGAAGGAGAAGAGGGGAAATTCTACCTTTGGACACGGGAAGAGGTGGAGGGCATTTTAGATAAAAAAGAGGCGGCGATTATTATCGATCGTTTCGGTCTGGAAAAGAATGGTAATTATAAAGAGGAGGGGAGGAGTGGAAAAACAGGCAGGAACATTCTTTCTTTAAGCGAGGGTCATTCCCGGCCTGCCGGTGATTCTTTCCTGGCTGAGGCGGATCTTTTCGATCTGGTAGAAATGGCGCGGCGGAAATTATATGCCGCAAGGGAAGGGCGTGTCCGTCCCCTGAGAGACGAGAAGATACTCGCCGACTGGAATGGCCTCATGATTGCCGCCCTTGCAAAAGGGGGTCAGGCTTTTGATGAGAAAGTCTATATCGAAGCGGCGGGAAAAGGGGCAGAATTTATTCTGAGCCGTATGATGAGAGGGGATGGCCGACTCCTCCATCGTTTTAAGGATAATGAGTCGGGAATAGTGGCGAATCTTAATGACTATGCCTTTCTGATATGGGGATTGATAGAGCTCTTCGAGTCAAACTTCAAAGTGAAATATTTAAGGACCGCCCTCGCCCTCAATGACGATCTTATCAGGTATTTCTGGGACGAAAAAGAGGGGGGATTCTACTATACCCCTTCCGATGGTGAGGATCTTATCGTCCGTCAAAAGGAGATCTACGGGGGGGCGATCCCCTCGGGCAATTCAATTGCCATGTGGAATATGATCCGCCTCGGCCAATTATCGTCGAGGCCCGAACTACTGGAGAGGGCACACAAGACAGGGTCCGCCTTCTTTACGACGGTGAGACAATCACCGGCAGCCTATGCAGCGCTTATGGTGGCCTTTGACCTTGCCTTTGGGCCATCTTATGAAGTGGTTGTGGCCGGTATTCCGGAAGCCCGGGATACCAAGTTGATGCTGAAGGCTCTGCGGACTCATTTTTTACCTCACGTAGCCGTTGTTGTGAGGCCGACCGATGAAGAACTGCCGGAAATTACAGAGATTGCCGAATTTACCAGGAATCATCAGACCATTGCGGGGAAGGCAGCAGCCTATGTATGTGTTAATGGGGCCTGCATATTGCCAACTACTGATATTCAGACCATGCTGAATTCCCTTACACATTAGAAATGCATTCCTTTTTCTTTGCTGGTAAAGGTGTTTATTGTTAAAATAAAAAATCACATAAAAGTTTCAATTAAATTGAACAGCGAGCGCATTCCCCGCTGCTTGCGGCGGGGAATGCGAGCGAATACAAAATAAACCTTTTCCTTAACAATCGGAGATTCCCCGCAACTTGTTGCGGGGAGCTTCAATGGCCATGGTGGCTACTGATTATGGAATCAAATAATTTACGGGGAGGTGTGTTATGGAGAGTTTGATAGGGAAGGTACAGGAACTGGCTACATTGTACGGGTTTAAAGTGATTGCTGCCATCGTAATCTTTGTTGTAGGTCGATGGATAGCGAAGTTAATTGAGAAATTAATTGTGAGGATGATGAACAAGAGAAAAATAGATCCTGCCATCGTTTCCTTTACAGAAAGCCTCACCTACATAGCGTTGATGGCATTCATCGTTATAGCGGCTCTTGCCCAGCTCGGGATACAGACGACGTCGTTTATTGCGATAATCGGTGCCGCAGGCCTGGCAATCGGCCTGGCACTGCAGGGGTCCCTGGCGAATTTCGCCGCCGGATTCCTCATGCTCATATTTAAACCTTTCAAAATTGGCGATTATGTCGATGGCGGCGGCGCCTCGGGTACCGTTGAGAAGATTCAGATTTTTACCACCCAGCTGAAAACCTTGGACAATAAGGTGATTATCATTCCGAACTCAAGGGTAATGGGTGACAATATCGTTAATTATTCCGCAAAGGATATGAGGCGGGTTGATATGCTCTTTGGGGTGAGCTACGGTGATGATCTGGATCGCGTGAGAACAATATTAAAGGACATCATGGATGGTGATGAAAGAGTACTCAAAGAGCCCGAGCTTATGATTGTCTTGAAGGAACTGGGAGATAGCAGTGTGAATTTTGAGGTGAGGGCCTGGGTGAAAACAGCGGATTACTGGGGGGTCTATTTTGATTCCATGATTGCCGTAAAAAAGCGCTTCGATTCGGAAGGCATAAGCATTCCCTTTCCGCAGACAGATGTCCACTTCTACGAGCATAAGTAAGTCCTCCTATAAAAGGTGTGCTCTTTTGGATTGCACAGCGAGCGCATTCCCCACTGCTTGCGGCGGGGTTAGCGAGCGAATAAAAAAACAAATATTTTCCTTAACAATCGAAGCTCCCCGCAACTTGTTGCGGGGAGCTTCAACATTGGTAAATACTCGTTATAGGGGGGCAGATAGATAGAGAAAAAAGTCGGGTCCTACAGTGCAAAGGCAGAGGTAATTTATGTGGCCCTGTAATAGTGTTTTCCTTTGCACTGACTGCTTCCTGAAAGCGCGTAAATTTTTAATTGGATAAACAATAGAACATTATAATTGGTAATAAATAAACGGGTATCCCCGAAATTGTCATCAAGAAACTTGCTTGACATAGGTTTCTTTCTATTTTACCGTATTTTCCATGCGTTGAAAGGGTATTCAATATTGTATATTGAAAAAAAGCAAATTTGCTTGTTTGTCAGTTCAATATCAGAATAGCAGGCAAAATTGCCTTATATGTAAATGTTGGGCGGCAGACGGCACTAACCGAAAGGAAGCTGGACTGTAGTCAGTGGAGGGATTTATGGCTGCTGAAGAAGTGATGCTTGAAACTGGCAACCTCGCCGATTTCCTTAGAGTGGTGGAAGAGTGGAGAAAAAAGTGGCGTGTTGGAGAAAGGGCGGTCTACAGAGGGCATACAGATTTCAACTGGATTCTAATTGCCAAATTGTTTAGGGATCCGCAAGCCAAGCCGGAGAATAGCACAGGCGATACCCCGAACGAAATTGAGCGACAATTACTCGCTGAGCACTTGCCGATGAAAGAAGCCCACAGTCTTGAGCATAGACTTTTTCACGATTTTTCCCGATATCTCTATGCATACCGGCCCGATCTGGTTTCCACGGTGCCTGAGGAAGAAAAAAGCAACATCCGGGCGATGCAGGAATGGCGACAGCTATCCATTGGCCAGCACTATGGGTTACCGACCCGTTTTCTAGATTTTACTACCAATGTTCTCGTCGCGTTGTTCTTTGCAGTAGAGCCGCCGATGAAACGTCGAAAAACAACAAAGGGTAATTGGGAGGAACAGGATAGCGCTGTTTGGTGTATCGAAGTGCCAAACCGACTGAAGGTCTGGCAAGTTTGGAAGCCAGATAACGTCTGGCTTTCTCCCCTGGAGTTTGCTGAAGAAGGTAGTGCCCCGCCTATTGCTCATTTTGTGAATACCGCTTTTATATCAGAACATATCGACGAACGTATTAAAGCACAGGGAAGCATCTTCATGTGTGAACCTCGGGGGAAAAAATATGATTGGCAGCTTCACGTAAACCTTAGAGATAAAACGGAGATTGGCAAAAAAAATGCACTAAAACGCGTAGAATTCGTATACCAAAGGAGTTACGTGAGTCTTTGCAGAAACAACTAGACCTCGTGGGTATCAATCGCGCTACCTTGTTTCCAGATCTTGGATCAGCTGCGAGTTACTTGGCATGGGCTGTCCATCAAGGTAAAAGGCCCTACGGCAGGTAGTCCAGGTTTTGTTGTTGTCAAGGCCTCCTTTGCTTTAGCCGTTCACCTCAAAAGTCGTGCAGTTTCTCAGGAACAAAATCCGTTTTGACCTCGTTTACACCGGGGAGGGCCTTTACAGCGTCAACCAGCCGGTCTCTCGACTCGAGGGCGTTAATCATGCCCACAATGATAACGACACCTAGCTCGGGAACCTCTATATGGAAATCGCGCGGTCGCATGGCCGTCTTCCTGATTTCGGCCTCGACGTTTTTTAAAAGGGAGAGGCGCTTCATGGAGTCGATCGAATCGATGCTGCATGCATTAAGAGCGCCGGATCGTGCGATAGCGATAATCAGGTCGATGGCTCCCTCTACCCCAAGTTTGTCCCTGTTGATAATGAGGTCATAGAGGGACGGATCGTAAAGATCCATGTTAAAGGCGAATTTCATAAAGCCGATCCGATCACTGTCGCTCTTCTGAATCATTTTTTCCGCCGTCTCTCTCTCCAGCTCCATGTTTTTCATCAGATGCGCCACTCGTGAGGAGAGGGAGGCATGGATGCTGATATGAAAGGCGCACCCGAAATCCCTGAGGAGAAACGGGGCCCCATGACCGAGGATGATTCCTTCCCCGCGGCCTGCCAGCCCATAGACCACTGCCTCCATAAGTTCCTGATATGCCTGAGGTTTGATGTCCAGAAGCCGGCTGAAAAGCCCCGGTGCCTTTTCATCGAGGCTCTTCAGATCTTTCTTCGACAGTCCCGATGCGAGGGCTTCTTTCTGAAGCCTTTCGTCGTCATAGAGTGTAACATTAAGCTCTTCGGAGACGCGCTGGGCTATCAAATGTCCCTCGCACCCGATACCCGTGGTTATGGTAATGAGTGACATGGGTGATTCTCCTTTTCTTTCGTTAGGTCATCACATCTTCCGCCCAGCTGAGTGCGGCGGCAACGGTGGGAAATCCAATGGTGCTTGTGAGGATCCTGATGGAGTGTCGGATCTCCTCTGGTTTTGCACCCGCCTTCAGGGCCCTCCGGGTGTGGCTGTGCACGGCTCCCTCTGAGCGGATCGCAGTGGCGGCTGCAAGCTGGATGAGATGAGACGTCTTCTCGTTGAGGGGTCCCTCTTCCTTTGAGATCTTTCCCAACCGCTCGACGGCATTGAAGAATTTTTTATTTTCTTTCCTGATGCGCTGGTAACGCGCCGGTAATTTTTCCCCTGCCATGATGTCCTCCTTCTATCGGTTATTTAAAAACCTTTTTAAGAAGATCGGTGACACGCGCGGCTGGATCGGTGCGGATTTTTGCCTCCTCTTCGGCGAGCATCAGAAAGAGACCGTCCAGTGACCGTTCTGTCACGTATGTATCGAGGTCCATACTGAGACTTCCTGCGAAGGGAATCGTCTGTACCTTTTCATGCAGACTCTGGTATGCGCGGGTTGCACCCACTTCCGACATGGAACTTTTTACCATCGGCTTGAATATCTCCTCGAGTTTTCCGTAGGTTTTGTCTTTGAAGTAGAGTGTGGCTTCATTCTCGCGCCCCTTGAGGATTGTCTGTGCATCCGTGATGGTCATTTCACTGATGGCCTCCCCGAAGATTGTCTGTGCCGCTGGGGCTGCCTGTTCTGCGGCCCGGTTCATACTCATCTCGAAGGTGTCAACCTGTGTGCCGTATCCTGCAACCCTCAGGAGCTTTTCCACTTTTTCGACCGGGCCCGGTAGCGGAATCTTGATTTTGGGGTTATCGTAGTATCCGTTTACCTGTGAAACAGCCCCGATCGCCTTTTCTGTGCCGATTTGAAGCGCCTCTTTGAGTCCCTGAATCATTTCGCTCTCAGTCGTGGTTTCCCCTCCCTTAAGCATCTCCCCCACCGTATCTTTGAGAAAATCTCCGAATTTACCGTATGAAGATGAGGAGGCAAAAACAAAGATTACGGCGACAACGAACAGGACCACATTGATTCGGTTTTTGCTTTGCATTGACAGGCCTCCTTTTCAAGTTAATGCTCGACTATGGAGATCGAGCTTGCCATCAATCACTACTGTTTTTTGAAAAGCCCTTCCATAAGGTCCTTTGCCCCTTCTTCCAGGGATTTCGTCTCACCCTCCAGACTCTTCTGAAGCGTTTCCTTGATATCCTCAGGCTTGGGGAGCTTTCCCTCGAGCCCCTGTTTTAGAAGGCCCTTGAGGTCCGGAGCGAATTTAGGTGACGAAAAGGTGCCCGAGACGAGAACGGGGACAGTAATGCCGGAGCGCACCGCTTCGTCTCCCTGTCCTTTCAGGGTGGTGACGAATTTCGGTTCTATTCTGAAGTCTAGGGTTTCCTTCGGGAGATCCGCATCGCCTTTCACAGCGACCCGGATAAGGGGCGACGTGAGCGTTGTCCCCGGTGTCGACACCACCCCCTTTGCGGCGGTGAAGGGTACAAGGAGCTCGGAAAAATCGGTGCGCGGTTTCTCTCCTCCTGTCTCGGCAAGACCAAAGGCCGCTTTCGCGTTTCGCACCATTCCCGCCAGGTCTATCCCCTTGATTGCGCCGTCATTGAAGAGGAGTTCCCCCCTTCCGTTCAGAGATTTCTTGATTTTATCGGCGCCATCCCCCGACATCTGAAGGGCGAGATCGGCCTTGACGGTGCCTTCGAGAACATCCTTATCCATAACGTCCCTGAGAAGGGGATTGACCTGAACGCCGTCGGTTGTGATATTCACTTCGGTTTTCGGTGTGTCCTCCTTGAAATTGAACAGGCCCTTTATGGCGGCACTCCCCCCGTAGAGGTCGAGGGTTGCAGGTTCCAGTGTGAAGACGCCATTTCGCCCCGTGCACTTTATGCTGAGGTTCTGAATACGGGCGTTGCTTACTTTTAGGGTCCCGATTGTTGCAGCACCGTCCAGTACCAGTTTTCGAAGCGGTGCATAGTCGGGCTTTTCCCGCCCCGCCGGCTTTGCTTTCGCCTGCTTTTTGTCACCCTCTTTTTCCGAAGGAGGAAGATAACGATCGAGATCGATGCTGTCGAGGTTAAGATCAAATGCTACGTTCGGTTTATCAAGTTCTTTGATGTCCACGGAAAAGCCGAGTGTTGAATCATCGAGGACGAGCGTACCCTTGGAGACCGACACCGCGTCAGGTGTACCCTTAATACCTGCTTTGAGAGATACCTTCTCTATCGCCTTCGGGTCTTTCGTCTTCACGGGGAATGGGAGGTCGAGACGCTCCATCAGTTTTTTCGGAGAAAAGGGTGAAACTGCAATAGTGAGGTCAAACTGGGGTTTTTCTGCGGGACTGGTAATAATGCCCGAAAGGGCCAGAACTATCTCTTCAAGTGCCTTCGCCTTTAGATCAAACGGTACGATTCCCTTTCCCGGATCCTTTCCCACAGGCCCTATAGTCCCTTCCAGCGATATCGGGTTTTTGTCCACGAGTGAAGAGACGAAGAGCGTGATGGGCTGGTCAAGTGACACGTCCTCGAGACGAATCGTGAGATCCGTGATTTCATGGCGCTCCTCTTTGGCGTGATCGAGCCAGAGGACCGATCCCCTGGTGACGGCAAGCTCTCCCAGGACGAAGTCTTTGATGGGAAGTCCTCCCGCCTTTTCTCCCGCAGCCTTTTCCTTCGTTACCGTCTCTTTTGCCTCGGCTTGCGGAGGTCCCAGCCCTTCCCAACTCGTTCGGCCGTCACTACCTGTTTCAAGGACGATCCTGGCACCTTCCACCATGAATCGCTTTACCTGGATATCCCTGGTGATAAGCGGGAGAAGTTTGACCCTTACTTCGAAGGACTCGATGCTCACAAAATCCTTTTCTTCAAATCCATCGGGATTTCCCAGGTGCAGATCGGAAAAGGAGATTCCCGCCCAGGGAAAGAGGGAGAGATCGAAATCGCCGCCCAGGGTAAAGGGCCGTCCCGTTGCCTCGGTGACCTTTTCTTCGATCTGGGGTTTATACTTCTGGATATCCACGAATTGAGGCACGATGATGAGCGCCGCGATTACGAGGACAATGAGAACACCACAGACGATTAATGCCCATTTTATGGCCTTCATGGTTAACCTCCTGAAAATTAAATGTATAAGATGTTGCTATAGTTAACTTCGAGCTGAACAGCGAGTGCATTCCCCGCTTTATGCGGCGGGGTTAGCGAGCGAATGAAAAATACATTTTTCCTTAACAGTCGGAGATTCCCCGCAACTTGTTGTGGGGAGCTTCAATTTATAGATTGTGAGCAGTGATTGTCACCGTTTTTGCGAACTTGCCGTGAGAGAAAGAGAGCCTCTGAAATAAAACCACCAAGCGTATCAAAAATTATAACAGGTGCAGGCGCTCGCGTCAAATAGCTATTTTATGCCCCTTAGGCCCCGCTGAAAGCCAAAAAGCGCGAGAAAGAGAAGAAGGAACCTCTCTTTTCGGTCCCCCGGAGTCGGTAATCTTCGGGCTATGAACTGCAAAACGAGCTCATTTTCTGTAACCTGATGCGACGAGGGCAAAGCTCCCCGCTCACAGGGCGGGGCTTCCGGGTGCGTTCTCGGTCAATCAATCAAAGAGCCTGCCGGCAATCTGTGCAGGGTTTTCCGATCAATGGCCTATTTCCGGTGGGGTATCGATGTTCTGAAGCGTTCTATGGGCGGCACATCAACAGGGGAAAGGGTATAAAACGCTTTTTATTTTATCGCTCTTCATGGTAACCTGCACACTCCGTGCTTTATTTGCTTTATGACATCCTGACCGGAAGCTCACCCGCAAACCCCGCCTTATAGGCGGGGTAAGGGGCTCGATATAAAACAAACATATTCTTTACCGGGAAGCCCCGCCCTTGGGGCGGGGAGCTTCATTATATAAAATGGTATCGGGGAATATGACGAAAAGGGGTGAGGGATTGTGATTGCAACAAAGGGGGGAAGAAGATTTGTCATTTCAGTGATTCTTGTCATCGCCGTTTTTCTGTTATTCATCGCGGTGGATGCTGAAGAAAAGCTCGAGGCGACTCAGCCTATCACGACATCGGTGCCGATAGAGACCATGACTGTTCAGGCACAGGATCTTCCCATTGTTATCGAAACGGTTGGGCGAATACGGCCTGATCGTGAAGTCCTTGTCAGTGCCGAGATTCCGGGAAAAATAGAAAGTTACGGGGCCGACGTGGGTGACAGGGTTACAAAGGATCAACTTCTGGTACAGATCGAGTCCATCGA
>CAYSHT010000001.1:0-8965 GCA_964430915.1 uncultured Syntrophaceae bacterium | reverse complement strand
GATAACCCCGCCACCATCCTGAAGGCAGGTATGTCGGTTCGTACCTCTATTACCGCTTTTGTCCTCAGGGATGTCATACTCATCCCACAGAATGTCGTCATTTTCCGCGACAGGGGAACCGAGGTTTTTATCGTCGACGATGACGGAAGGGCCGAAGTCCGGGCCGTGAAGCTGGGACGGAGAAGCGGCAACCTCATTCAGGTAACGGAGGGTCTCGCTGTAGGGGACAGCCTCATCGTCAAGGGGCAGAATTACGTCAAACCGGGAACTGTCGTAACCGATTCATCAACCCACCAGTAGGCAGGATAGGATGAACTTTTTTCGTTTTATCATCCAGTATGCACGAATATTCACACTCCTGGTGATCATTCTCCCAGTTGTGGCCGGTGTGGCGGCGTACCTGAATCTGCCGAAGGAAGGCTCGCCGGAGATCGTGGTCCCCGTGGCCCTCGTCATTACGCCCTATGTGGGCGCCTCACCGCTGGAGGTGGAAAGTCTCGTCACCAATCCCCTCGAAGATGCCCTCTCTGACCTTTCCGATATGAAGGAGATGCGGTCTTACTCCGCCGAGAGTGTCTCCATTATCGTAACCGAATTCGATATCGAGGCCGACATGGAGCAGATGCTCCAGAAGTTGCGTGACAAGGTGGCCGAGGCTCGGAAGGAGCTTCCCGATGACGTGGAGGAGACGGATGTTGAAGAGATAAACTTTACCGAAATTCCAATCATGCTCATATCCATCGTGGGGGATATGGACCCCCTCAGGCTCAAACGCCTTGCCGAGGATGCGGCCGATGAATTGAAGCTCATGCCCGAAGTCCTCAATACGGAAGTGGCGGGAGGGTTGACGCGCGAGATCAATATCTATCTCGATCCCGACCGTCTTAACCAGTTTGGACTCACCATCCTTGACGTGCTGGCTGCCGTCAGGGCTTCAGATATAAGCATACCGGGGGGAACCATTACCGTCTCCGACAGGAAATTTACCCTGAGAAGCTTCACCGAGGTGAAGAAGGTTTCCGACTACGCCATGATCCCCCTCGTCGAGAGGGATGACAGGGTGGTTTTCTTGGGAGACTTGGCCGACATCGTCGATGGTCATGACGAGGAAATATCCTACTCCCGGGTCAAGGGGAAACCCTCCGTCACGATAGCCGTTAAAAAGCGTTCGGGGGCCAATATTCTCGAAACATCCGAGAAGGTGAAGGAAAAAATAAAGGCGCTTGAGTCCGAATTTCCGAACGGCGTTTATGCCGTCGTTACGGCCGACCAGTCCAAGTATATCAAACAGAGTTTCCAGATCATGAATAACTCGGCCGTTACGGGGTTTATCATTGTCATTATCGTGCTCTGCTTTGCCATGGGATTTCGAAACTCGATTATCACCTCCTTTGCCATTCCACTCTCGCTTCTCATGACCTTTATACTTCTCACTATTTTTGGTCTCACCAATAATGATATGGTCCGTTTTTCTCTCGTGCTCTGCATCGGGCTCCTTGTGGATAACGCAATTATCGTCGTGGAGAGCGCCTACTATCACTACCAGCTCGGCAAGGACCGCATTACCGCCATCGTTGACGGCGTATCCGAAGTGGCCCTCCCCGTCATATCGGCCACGCTCACCACGATGTCGGCCTTTCTCCCAATGCTGCTCATGACGGGAGTGACGGGGAAATTCATGGGATTCATGCCGAAAACGGTATCCATCGCCCTTCTGTCATCCCTTATTGTTGCCCTCATTGCCAATCCCCTCATTCTCTCCCGTTTCATGGGGAGGACCGTAAAAACGGGGAGAATCGTAAGCCCCGAAGAAGACCTGAGATGGTTGAAAAAGATATACAAGGGGGGAGTCCTCTGGGCCCTTAACCACCGGATCATTATCGTGGCGATCCTCACCCTCGGGATGCTTTCGGTGGGTGCCGTGTTTGCCTTCAAGGTAATCAAGATCGAAATGTTTCCCGACGCCGATTTTGACTATATATACATCACAGTCGAGACGCCCCCGGGAAGCGATGTGGACGTCACAAATGACGTTGCCCTCAGGGTCGAGAATATCATCATGGACAACGTCCCCGAGGCGGTACGTGTGGTCTCGACGACGGGGTTCAAGGGACAGAGTGCCTTTGAATTCAGTTACGGGGGAACGGAGTCCAACTTCGCGGAGATCACCATCGAACTACTGGAAAACAAGGAATACCGGCGGCCGTCGCACAAGGAAATCCAGAGCAGAATCAGGCCGCTTCTCGATGCCATACCGGGGGCGAATATAAGATTCAGGCCCATAGAATGGGGGCCTCCCACGGGGAGTCCCATCAGCGTGAAGCTCTTCGGACACGATATTGAGACCCTGAACCGCATCAGTGATGAAATAAAGGAGATCCTTGCAGACATTCCGGGAGCCATTGAAATCGAGGACGACTTTCAGAGTGCCCCGCCGGAGCTCAAGGTCCATATCGACCGTGCCAAGGCAGCCGCACTCGGAGTGCCACTCTCCTCGGTTTCCCAGACACTGCGTGGAGCGACTGCCGGTCTCAAGGTAAAAGATTTCAGGGATGAGAAGGATGTCTCCAAAAAATATGATCTCACCGTCAGGTTTTCACCGGAATCGAGAAGGAGTGTTGAACTCCTCGACAAGGTAAAGATCCGTTCAAAGAGCGGGAGTCTGGTGCCCCTCGGTAATTTTGCTACGGTCACCGAGGGGGCCGGCATCAATCGCCTGAGGCATATCGACCGGAGGCGCGTGGTGAAAATCAAGGGGCAGAACCGCGAACGCTCTGCCGTGGAAATCACGAAGGAGCTGCAGGAAAAACTGAAAGACTATCCCATGCCGAAGGGATACTATGTCTCCTATGCCGGAGACATTATGGAGACGGAGGGATCCTTCGCGAGCCTGAGGCTCGCCTACCTCGTGGCCTTTATCCTTATCCTCACGATTCTTGTGGCCCAGTTCAATTCCTTTTTTCAGCCATTCGCAATCATGGCAGCCCTCCCGCTTTCCATCCTGGGTGCCATGACAGGGCTCCTGCTTACGGGTAACAATTTTTCCATCATGAGCTTTATCGGACTCGTGGGACTCTCCGGTATCGTCGTGAATGATTCCATCGTCCTCGTCGATCGGATAAACCGGACTCGCCGCATGGGGAAGGACATGTTCGAGGCGATCGTGGAGGCGGGTCAGCATCGTCTTCGGCCCATTATTTCGACGACACTCACCACCATTGGCGGTCTCATCACGCTTACCATCACCGATGAGCTCTGGGAGGGGCTGGGCGTTGTCATTATCTTCGGAATCGCCTTTGCGACGATACTGACGCTGGTGGTCGTGCCCGTTGCCTACACCATATTTGATGCCTTCGGCTATCATGTCGTGTCGGCGATAAAGGGGGCACGGTGGAACGAGAAACCCGAGGGGCAGCATTTCCATATATCAAACCGGCGGTGGGCCCGGACAAAGACCACACTGATCCTGCTTGTTCAGGTACTCGTGGTGGCGGGATTTTTCAGATTCACCGGAATCGCCCAAGGTCTGCTTGAAAGCTACCAGTCTGCGATGATACAGGCGCCGAACCTCCTGAAAGAGATCATTGAGGGGATTGTTGTATATATGTCCCTCTTACTGCAGGCGGGGGGACTTTTCCTGGTACTCTTAATACCTGCCATTTTAGGATTTGTCTACCTCAAGTGTCTCAGAAACTGCGAGGGGTATTACCTGGCTATTACTGAAGACGGTCTTGTCATCACCTCGCCGGTTGAGAGACTGAAAATCGATGCCCGTGATATATCGGAAGTCAGGCGATCGAGGCTTACGGGGGCTCTCATCATCAAGGCGGGGCTCCGGCGCATTACTGTCGGCGATATCACCGAAGAGGGAAAGGTGCCGGAAAAGACCTCACTTGCACGATGGCTCGCCGCACCGTCACCGTCACGGCAGGGCATCCGCCGGAACCAGAACGTTCTCTACAATGCCCTCAATCGTCTCACAAAAGGACTGAGTAAAGGAACGGGATAGCCCTCTGGGATTTCGTGAGGGGTTGGTCGCACCGGGACGAGAGACAGGGAATCCAGCCTTTCGAGAGAGAAGAATGAACGGGTGCGAAAAAGTTTTCCTTTTGCCCCCGCCTTCGTGTATAATAACGGCCAATTACAATCATCCACCCTCAGAGTTACTCTCTTATTTAATCTTACCCGCTGAGACAGCATACCTCCCATTCAATCTCCCGCATAAGGCCGGTTGCCAGAGCTCTTTCAATTTCTGCAGCCAATACTTTTCAGCCGTTTACACCGTTACTGCTACCCTGCACTATGCCGGCGGCTCTCTGTGGCGGAAATCGGCCGAAGGTGACGTAACACCCTTTACGGTTTAAAAGGAGGGATATCATGACTGAACAGGTCTATAAACAGGTCGAACTGACAGGCTCATCGAAGAAAGGATTTCAGGAGGCCATAGAGAATGCCATAACACAGGCCTCGAAAACCATTCATGCCATACGATGGTTTCAGGTCATTGACACGCGCGGTCACGTCCAGGACGCGAAGGTGGCCTACTGGCAGGTCACAATAAAGCTCGGATTCACCGTGGATGATCCGGAGTTGTAATATACTTACTGTCCTCGTCTTAAAGAGATTCGTGGTGTTTGAGGCCGGCATCGACGTTGCCCGTAAAGTGTCATAAGGAAAAATTTGTCCCCACGTTTATCATGCCGATGCTGGAGTGGATTACAAAAATCCGGATCAATATGGGTATTCCTCTCGACATGGTATGAGCCCCATTTCACGTTCCGAGTATGAAATGTATCATTGCATTTCCTGTCTGATACCCTAATATGGAGGTCAAGGATTTTACAGGTAACTCCATGATGTTCTTTGAGAACCGATAAAGGCAAACTGCTCGCGAGGGCAGGACGCAAAGCTATGGGTCTCCATCGGGATGATCGCCAGGCCGCCGAAGTTTTCAGCTTTCCTTCTTTAGTCCCCGTTTTTGCACTTCTTTCACTGATCACCCGATCGATTGTTCTCGTTTTTTATGATCCTCTCAACCCATGGCGGGAGGCGTTCCTGCTCTTTCGGAAACGTTTGAGATAATCGGTTAACCAACGTGATAAGCGTCACAAATATTTCGAGAGTGGGAGTGTTATGGAAAAGCTCTGTATTGTGAAAAGGCGGAAAAGGCGGATTCCGGGATTTGAACTTGCAACCGATTCTGAAACTCAAGCGGAGATGGCATCCTGTTTTCGTGAGAATGTCTACGATCTCTTATCATACTCGGCGAACAGTCAACTCGGTGTAAAGAAGGCAGCGGGTAGTTCCCTCCCGTTTCTCCCGGAAAAATCGGGGAATGTGGTCTCATTGCATTTGACGTCTGAGCAATGTGACTCCATTCTCTCGGGCAACGTAGAAGGGTATTTAACCGAAGGAGTGTCGTACGCCATGAACCTTGAGACAAAGCATCATGAAGATGGTCATATCACGTTGAATCTTCATTTTGACACCTTACGCAACCACAGGATGCTGAAGTCCGAGCATGTTTGTGGGATGCTCGGCGTCAGCAGGAGTTTTCTGAAGAAGCTCGTCAGGGCGAATACATTAAAAAGCTATAAGCTGGGAAGATTGAGACGCTTTTCTCTTGACGACGTCCTCGAATATCTAACGCAGAATGAAGAGGCGAAACGATATGTCAAGTAAACTCATATATCGAAGACAATGCTTAGTCTATGTCACAATTTGCAGTGCAGCAGGTGAAGGAGGTGAGAGCCATGTATTATCACTATTGGGGTCTTGAAAAGCCGCCTTTTGATAACGTTCCTGATCCATCGATGTACGTTGACTGTCATTCATCAATGGAAAACGCCATTGCGGAGAGCCTCTTTGCCATTGAAGAGGGAAATGAATGTATCGCCGTCATCGTGGGTGATGTCGGTCTGGGGAAGACATTGTCGATTCGAATGATTATCGATTCTCTTGATCAGGAGAAATACAAAATAGTCCTTATCACCAATCCCGGTATCACCTTCATCCAGCTTCTGAAAGAGATAATCGGCCAGTTGACGGGAAAGCAGTGCGAGAGGAGTCGAAAACTGGAGCTTCTGGAGATTTTCAACAAGATCCTCTTTGAGACCATCGACGAAGGAAAGAAGGTGCTCATATTTATTGACGAGGCAAACGCAATCAGGCCCACTAATCTTGAAAGCCTGCGATTGCTCACCAATATGCAGGATGATCAGAGAAACCTTTTTTCCATGGTATTAGCGGGACAGGTCGAGCTTGCGAGGAGGCTGGAACATCCCAGGAGGGCCAACTTGTTTCAGCGGATCGGGACCTATTGTATCATTGATAAGATTCAGTCCGAGGCATTGGTGAAGACCTATGTCGAGACCCGTTTGAAGCTCGCCGGAGGAACAAAAAATATTTTTACCGATGATGCCTTTGGCCCCTTATGGGAATATTCCGAATATGGAGTTCCGCGTCTTATCAATAAAATCTGCAAGCTTTCTTTAAAGGCCGGTGAGACGAACGGATTCGACGTCATCGATGGAAAGGCCGTGGAAGAAATCGGCCACAGGTTCGAGAAGGTGACCGGTCCCGCAGTTCAAAAGAGAAAACCGAGGAAACGGTCGGTGGAATCCACAGTCCGGGATCGTATTCACGATGAAAGCATCGTCCTCTCCTATAAAAAAGGTGTGGACGTGGCAGGTGTCGATAACCGTAAAAAGGATACCGAAACGAGCTGGCCGAAGGAAGCAAAAAGGCTTGCGAAGGGCCCTGTTGCCCTCGTTGCAAAGGAGGGGAAATCGGAAAAACGATTGAAGTCCCCCAAAAAGGCGGTGAGTACCGTATCTGAAGTCACTACAGGCACACCCCGCTCTTCCGAGAATTACCCGATGGAAGTAACTGTCGGCGGCAAAAGCATTACCATTACTGTTCCCTTTGATGTTACCGAGCGGGCACGCACTGCGAGCGGAGAGTACCGCCTGAAACTGGCAGGGGTTCTGGCGGCAGAGGCGTTGAAACAGAATCCGCACCTGGTGGCATCTCATCTTGCCGATCCCGTGAATATCTGGGGGGAGCTCAGGGAGTCATTTCTCGCTCTCTTCGGCAGCGAAAAAAAGGTCAATATCATGTAGGGGACAGGTGAAATACCTGTCCGTAAGGTGGATCTGGGAGATGGAAAAGAAAGGCCGTGCGCGCCAATGGTTTATGAAGGGATGTCACTATGACAGCCTTGAGCCCGATTCCGACAGGGCCGTGGAGGTCTATCGAAAAAGTCTCGAGTGCGACGAAGACTATGCCGATGCGTACGTAAACCTGGGCTTCATCTTTCTCCGAAGAGGGAAGTATGATAAGGCTCTGAAATGTTTCGAAAAGGTCGTGGGACTGGAACCCGCTAATCCCGAAGCCTATAATAATCTGGGATATGCCTATGAGACCGTTGAACGAACAGGAAGCGCCAAGATAATGTATCAGCGTGCCCTGGCGCTGGACCCTGAAAATATTGAGGCAATGATCAATATTGCCCATGTCCTCGAGCTGGAAGGGGACTATCATGGTGCCGTCTCGCAATTTAAAAAGGCAATCAATGTCAAACCCGATGCGACGGCCCCCCACTTCTGTCTCGCTGTTCTTTATGACCGGCATGATATGTTTGACGAGGCCATCGATGAGTATCACCATGTTCTGAAAATAGACAGCGGGCATCTCAAGGCAATCTTCAATCTGGGGAATATCTATGTTCAGCTTGGCGATTATGAGCATGCCATCGAATCGTACGAACGGGTTTTACAGTTGGACCCCGATTGTGTCGATGCATGGAACAGCCTCGGTTCCATCAGTGAAGAACCCAAGGCGCGGGAAAAGGCACGGGCTGTCTTCAAACGATCCTTTTTATCCTATGCGAATACTTCTATGCTCCGGTAATCTTAACGATGCTATTGTGCACACGTCTGATGCCTCATGCATGTTCGTGGCGTTCGAGGCCGGCATCGGAGATCCGTGATTCCTCTTCCGCCTTTTTCAGGATGGAACGGGAATAGAAAAGGGTGACGAGTGCCGCCGTCCAGGTGATGAAAAAGATTCCCCACCAGATTCCGAGCAGACCCCATCCGGCAACGCTGACCAGGAGATAAAAGACGATAACTGGTGCCACCACCTGGCGTCCGAGACCGAGCCAAATCGCATACATCGGCCGCTTGACTCCCTGAAGTGCGGCCACGTTCACGAAGAGTATCACGTAGGCAAAAAAGACGAGAGAATCGATCCTGAGAAACACCCTGCCGATTTCGATGACGGCCCTGTCGTCGGTGAAGATATCCATGAAAGGGGCGGCACCGGCAAAGACGGCAATCGTCCCGAAGGCCATGAGGATGCCACCGTAGGCGAGGGCGCGATTCAGTGTTTCCGAAATGCGGTCGAAGAGTCGCGCACCGTTGTTCTGCGCGACGATCGTGAGTGTCGCCACATTCAACCCGATGGTCGGAAGGAGTATGATCTGTTCGACCCGTGTGGCGATTCCGTATGCCGCAACGGCCTCTTTCCCGAATTTGCTCACGAAGAAGGTAATAACGAAGATCCCGAGAGCCACGCTTATCATGCTGATGCTGGCGGGAAAGCCCTGGCGGGCGATGTCCCTGAAGGGGCGTGCCTTCGGAAAAATCTCTTTCACATCCTTCCCCGCAATCAGACGTGTTTTATGAACCCTGAAGCCGAGGTAGAGGCATCCTACAATCTGAACGAGCACCGTGGCAAGTGCAATCCCCGTGATTTCCAGGCGCGTGACACCGAGCCCCCCGTAGATAAACCAGGGGTCGAGGATGATATTCATGAAAAATCCGACAATCAGGAAATTTCTGAATGATTTCGTGTCTCCCAGGGCGGTGAGGATCGCGTTGAACATATAGGAGAGCATGAAAAAAACGGTACCGATAAATATGGTATCCATGTAGATGAGGCTGTCTGTCAGATATGCATCGGA